>JBKQTR010000252.1:0-11469 GCA_052143095.1 Allostellaceae bacterium | reverse complement strand
GAAAATGCCCAAGGTCGGCACTACACGCCAAAATCGCCCTTCGCCGATGCCTAAGTCCTTGATCCGATTCGCCACCATCGACGACGAATCTGCCAATCCACCCCCAAACTGCGCAAGTTGGGTTAGCTCGACACGAGCGGCTCTCGCGGTTGCTGCGCAACCGCTGGCGCCGCACGAGCGCAAGAGCGCTCGCGGGGGGACAAACTCACTGCAGGAGTTTGCCTAGATATCGAAGACCAGCTTGCCCTGCAGGTGGCGCGCTTCGCTCACGCGATGCGCCTCGGCGGCGTCGGCGAGCTTATAATGCGTGATCGGCGGCGGCCGGACAGCACCGGCCTCGAGCAGCGCCACCATGCGCTCCAGATGCGCGCGGTCGCGGACAACGTTGGGGCGCAGCACCGCTACATCCTTGCGGCTCGGCTGGAAGCCCGGCGGCGGCGGCGCAATCCAGACCAGCCGCCCACCGGGCTTCAGCACGGCGTAGGAGGCGACCTGCACGGCGCCGCCCACGGTGTCGAACACCACGTCGCAGCCGGAGACCGTGGCGGCGAAATCCTCGGCGGTGTAGTCGATCACCCGGTCGGCGCCGAGACCGCGCACATAGGCGTGATTGCCGGCGCTGGCGGTGGTGATCACCGTGGCGCCGAGATGCTTGGCGAGCTGGATGGCGAAACCGGCGACGCCGCCGGCGCCGCCCTGGATCAGGATGGTCTCGCCCCGCTTGAGCCGCGCGGTGTCCTCCAGCGCCCACAGCGCGGTGAGGCTGGTCAGCGCCAGGGCGGCGGCCTCGGCATGGCTGAGACGATCGGGCTTCCGCGCAAGGATCGCCGATTTGATGGCGATCTTCTCGGCATAGGCGCCTTCGACGCCTTGCTCGGTGACGCCGAACACCGCGTCACCGACCGCGAGATCGCCGACGCCGGCGCCGAGCGCCGCGACCATGCCCGAGAAATCGCGGCCGAGGATGTGGGGGAAGCGGTCGAGCGTGTAGCGGCCGCCGCCCAGCCGTACCTTGTAGTCGGCGGCATTGACGCTGGCGGCGTGGATGTCGACCACCACCTCGCCCGGCCCCGCGATCGGATCCGGCGCCTCGCCATAGCGCAGCATCTCTGGCCCGCCATGCTTCATCAACAGGACCGCCTTCACCGCTTTCTCCCTTCGCAACCGTCCGTTCGCGTCGGACATAGGCTAGCGCGGATTTCTCACCCAGGCACGTACTGCATCGGGTGCCTCAGCCGGAAGCGGCCGCCGCTGCCGCGCCGGCGAGATCGCTGCGGGCCGCAGCGGTGAGCTCGAAAGAGCGCAGGCGCGCGCCGTGGTCGAAGATTTGCGCCGTGACCATGAGCTCGTCGGCGCCGGTGCGCGCAATGAAGGCGCCGAGCCCGCGCCGCACGGTCTCGGGCGAGCCCACCACCGCGCAGGAGAGCGAGTGCGCCAGCATCGACCGCTCCAGCGGCGAGAGCTGCGCCTCGATGTCGTCGACCGGCGGCGGCAACGGCCCGGGCTGCCCGCGGCGCAGATTGACGAAGGCCTGCTGCAGCGAGGTGAAGAGACGCCGCGCCGCGTCGTCGGTCTCGGCGGCAAAGACGCTGAGGCCGAGCATCACGTGCGGACGGGCGGCAGGATCGGACGGGCGGAAGCGGCTGCGATAGAGCTCGATCGCCATCATCATGTGGTCAGGCGCAAAATGCGAGGCGAAGGCGAACGGAAGGCCGAGCGCCGCGGCAAGCTGGGCGCCGAAAAGGCTCGACCCCAGGATCCAGACCGGCACGGCGAGGCCGGCGCCGGGAACCGCACGCACGCGCTGACCCGGCTCGGCCGGGCGGAAATAGCTCATGAGCTCGACCACGCTCTGCGGAAAATCATCCTCGTCGCCGACGAGAGTGCGCCGCAGCGCGCGGGCGGTGAGCTGGTCGGTTCCCGGGGCGCGGCCGAGGCCGAGATCGATGCGACCGGGATAAAGCGCCGCCAACGTGCCGAACTGCTCGGCGATCACCAGCGGCGCATGGTTGGGCAGCATGACGCCGCCGGCGCCGACGCGGATGGTCGAGGTGCCGCCGGCAACATGCCCGATCACCACCGCGGTCGCGGCGCTGGCGATCCCCGGCATGTTGTGATGCTCGGCAAGCCAATAGCGGTTGTAGCCCCAGCGCTCGGCGTGGCGGGCGAGATCGAGCGTGTTGCGCAAGGCCTGCGAGGCGTCGCCGCCCGCGACGATGGGCGAGAGGTCGAGGACGGAGAAGGGGATCATGAGCTGACGATCGGCGCTCGCCCGGCCGTCACCACTTGTTCCTGAGCTCGCGGAGCTTCAGGAACACCGTCTTCGCATCGGGATCGTCGGGCAAGTCGGGAAAAGCTTCGCGCAGACGGGCGACCACCGAGGGGCTGCTGAGCCGGAAGAAGGTGTTGATCTCCTTCTCCAGCGTCAGCGTGGTTACCAGCGGTTTCGCCGGGTCCTGCTGTTCCATCGCCGGCAGCAGCGATCTGGCCCTGGCATTGTCCGGCTCGCGGTCGAGGGTGAAGGCGAGATTGCGCGCGATGTAGTCATGGCCGGGATAGATCAGCGTCGCCTCCGGCAATTTGGCGAGCTGGCCGGCAAAGGTGTTGTAAAGCTCGCTGGGATGGCCGCCATTGTGGCAATTGCCGGCGCCGGCATTGAACAGCGTGTCGCCGCAGAAGAGGGCTGGCGTGTCGCCCTGCGCCCGGAGGCAGATATGGCACATGGTGTGCCCCGGCGTGTCCAGGCATTCGAGCTCGACCGTCTTGCCGATCCGGATCACATCGCCGGCGCGCAGCCCCCGATCCATGCCCGGGATCTTGTCCTTGGCATTGGCGTGCGCCAGCACCTTGGCGCCGGTGGCCGCGACCATCTGCGGGTTGCCGCCGGTGTGGTCGCGGTGCTCATGGGTGTTGAGGATCTGGGTGATGGTCCAGCCCTTTGTCCTGGCCGCGGCCAGGCATTTCTCATGGTCGAGGGGATCGACGGCCAGCGCCTCGCCGGTTTCGGCGCAGGCGATCAGGTAGTTGAAGTTGCGAAAGGCGTTGGCGGTCCAGATCTGCTCGACGAGCATGGCATGTCCCCGTGGTGTGCGGCCGAAGACGGAATGTAGGGTCGCCGCCGGCGCTTCGCCATCCCCGCCGCGCGCAGCGAGCGGCGGGCACGCCTGCATCAGGCGTCGGCCTCGGCAAGGCCGCGCTGTCGCAGCAGCGCGTCGATCCCCGGGGCGCGGCCACGGAAGGCGATATAGAGCGCCATCGGATCCTCGGTGTCGCCGGCGGCGTAGATGTGCCGGAGCCGCGCGGCGAGAGCGGGATCGAACAAATCGCCCGCCTCGGCGAAGGCGGCGAAGCCGTCGGCGTCGAGCGTCTCCGCCCAGAGATAGGTGTAATAGCCCGCGGCATAGCCGCTGCTGGCGAAGAGGTGCTGGAAATGCGCGGGGCGATGGCGCAGCGGGATCGCGGCGGGCATGCCGATCCGCGCCAGCACCTCGCGCTCGAAGGCGGCGGGATCGAGGCTCCCGGGCGCCGCCTGGCGATGCAGCGCGAGATCGAACAGCGCGGCGGCGGTGTACTCGACCGTGGCGAAGCCCTGGTTGAAGTTGCGCGCCGCGAGCAGGCGCTGCTGCAGCTCCTCGGGGAGCGGCAGGCCGGTCTCATAATGCCGGGCATAGCGCCGCAGCGTCTCCGGCGCCGACATCCAATGCTCGTAGATCTGCGACGGGAACTCGACGAAGTCGCGCCGCACCGCGGTGCCGGATTGCGAGGGATAGCGTACCCGGCTGAGCAGCCCGTGCAGCCCATGACCGAATTCGTGGAACAGCGTCTCGGCCTCGTCGAAGCTCAGCAAGGTCGGCGCGCCCTTGGCGAAATTGTTGTTGTTGACGACGATCGGCGCGACCTCGCCGTCGAAGGATTCCTGGTCGCGATAGCTGCTCATCCAGGCGCCGGAATGCTTGTCGGGGCGGGCGAAATTGTCATGGAGAAAGAGGCCGACGGCACCGCCCTCGCGGTCACGCACCTCGTAGGCGCGCACATCCGGGTGATAGAGCGGCAGGTCGCGGCGCTCGATGAAGCTGACGCCGAAGAGCCGCCCGGCCGTGTCGAAAGCGGCGCGCACCATGTCGTCGAGGACGAAATAGGGCTTGACCTCGGCTTCGTCGAGAGCGTAGCGGGCACGCCGCAGCTTCTCGGCGTAATAGCGCCAGTCCCAGGGCTCGATCGCCCCGTTGAGGCCTTCCGCCTGCGCCAGCGCCTGCAGCTCCGCCGCCTCGGCGGCGGCCTTGCGCTTGGCGGGCTCCCATACTTCCAGCAGCAGGCGCTCGACCGCGGCGGCGTCCTTCGCCATGGAATCATCCAGCGCATAGGCCGCGTAGTCGTCATAGCCGAGAAGCCGCGCCTGCTCGGCGCGCAAACCCACGATCTCGCGGATGAGCGGCAGGTTGTCATGCTCGCCGGACTCAGCACCGCGGCGTGTCCAGGCGTCGAACACCGCGCGCCGGAGATCGCGCCGCGCCGAGAAGGTGAGGAACGGCTCGACCGAGGAGCGGGAGAGCGTGACGACGTAGCCCGCTTCAATCCCGCGCGCCCGCGCCGCTTCGGCGGCGGCGTCACGGACAAATCCCGGCAGCCCCTCGAGATCGCCCTCGCCGAGCGCGAGATGCCACGCCTTCTCGTCATGCAGCACGTTCTGGCCGAACAGCGTGTGGAGCGTCGCGAGCCGCTCCGAGATCGCCGCCAGGCGCGCCTTCGCTGCCGGCGGCAGCTGCGCGCCGTCGCGCACCAGGTTGAGGTGATGCCGCTCGAGGAGGCGGTGCTGATCGGGCGCCAGGCTCAGCGCGGCACGGCGCGCCTGGAGCTCGGCGATGCGGCCGAACAGCTTGGGGTCGAGGGCGATGCGCATGCGGTGCTGGGCGAGCTTCGGCGCGTAGTCGCGCGCCACCGCCTCGAGCGCCGCGCCGGTGTTGCTGCCGTTGAGGTTGGAGAAGACATTGCCCACCCGGGTGAGCAGCCGGCCGCTGCGCTCCATCGCCTCGATGGTGTTGGCAAAACTCGGCGGCGCCGGATTCTGCGCGATGGCGGCGACCTCGGCGAGCTGCTCCGCCATGCCGCGATCGAAGGCCGGCGGGAAATGCTCGGGCCGGATGCGATCGAAGGGCGGCAGGCCGAACGGCGGCGTCCAGCTCTCGAAGAAGGGATTGTCGATCATCGGCTTAGTCTAGCCGAGCGGCCGGCCGCGCCAAAGGTTAACGCCGAGCGCGGCGCTCATCCGTTAACTCTTTGATCTTGCGTCATTTTTTGGTCCACCATTGGACCCGACAGGGTTTCGGCATAGACTATTTCGCGGTGCGTCGGAGCCGGTCATGCTCGGCCGGCGCCGGCTTCGCAAAAAAACGGCGGCCCCGTAGTCGCACCGATCAGGGGTCGCCTCGGATTGTCTGGAGGAGACACCGATGAATGTCGAAGCCATTCTGCGCGGCAAAGGTACCCGGGTCGCCACCGTCTCGCCACAGGCCAGCATCGCCGTAGCGGTCGCCACGCTTCAGCGCGAGCGCGTCGGCGCGCTGGTGGTGAGCCGTGACGGCGGCACGGTCGACGGCATCCTGTCCGAGCGCGACATCGTCCAGGGCCTCGCCGGGCTCGGCAGCGGCCTGCTTGAGGCCAAGGTCGAGCAGCTGATGACGCGGCGCGTCTTTACCTGCGCGCCGCGCGACAACGTCGCCGACCTCGCTGCCGAGATGACGCAGCGGCGCATCCGCCACATCCCGGTGCTGCGCGACGGCCTGCTCGCCGGCATCGTCAGCATCGGCGACGTGGTCAAGGCGCGGCTCGACGAGATGGAGTACGAGACGAACTCGCTCAGGAGCTTCATCGCCGGCGCCACGTAAGGCGCCGTCACAAGCGCGTGAGAGCGGCTTGGCGCGGCGCTTGGACCGCGCCATATCCCGGGCGCGTCGACACCGGGATGGGGTGAAGCCATGGCGAAAGTCGGGAAGCGGCTTTTCCTGCTGCTCGCGCTAGCGCTTGGGAGCTGCGCCGGCCAGGCGCCGACCTTCGACGAGGTCGCCGCCACGGTGCCGCCGGTGCCGGCCGGCGCGGCGCGCATCGTCCTCTACCGCGATTTCGAGCCCTATCAGAGCCTGTCCTGGGTCCCGGTGTTCCTCAACGGCAAGACGATCGGCGCGGTCGGTCCCGGCCATGTGATCATGCGCGATGAGCCGCCGGGCACCTATCGGCTCGAGGCAAAGAGCGAAGGGCTTTGGCCGGACCAGGTGAAGACGGTGACCGCCGCCGCGGGCGAGACCATCTATGCCAAGATCACCTCGTTCAAGGGCCTCGACCCCGGGGCCGATGGCGGCGGGACCATGACCACCTTCGTCCTCATCCTGGTGGATCCCGCCGCCGGACGGCGCGAGATCGGCAAACTCTGGTACACAGCAAGGCTGCAGCGCCCGGCCATCGCGGGATAAGAGCGCCCTGCGTGGAGCGCCGCCGACTGGTCTCGCGCGGTGCGTCGGATATGATGGCCCCAGCCAAAATCAGGCGGGTCCATCATGCGCATCGAGATCATCTGCACCGGCGACGAAGTCCTCACCGGCAAGACCGTCAACACGAATTTCAGCCATATGAGCCAGAAGCTCGAGGATGTCGGGCTCGCCGTGCGCTGGGGCACCATCGTCGGCGACGACCGCGAGACGCTGCTCGAGGCCTTCCGGCTGGCGGCGCAGCGCGCGGATGCGGTGGTGGTGAATGGCGGCCTCGGGCCTACCGTCGACGATCTCTCGCAAGAGGTCGCGGCGCGCGCGGCCGGCGTCGATCTCGTGCTCGACGAGGCGTGGCTCGCGCGGATGGAGGAGTTCTTCCAGCGGCGCAGCCGGGTGATGCCGCCCAACAACCGCAAGCAGGCGATGCTGCCGGCCACGGCGGAGCGGCTCGACAATCCCGTCGGCACCGCCTGCGGCTTCGCCCTCGACATCGGCAAGGCGCGGTTCTTCTTCACCCCGGGCGTGCCGCGCGAAATGCGGCGCATGGTCGAGGAGCAGGTGGTGCCGCGGCTACTCGCCCGCAGCGGGCTGCAGGCGGTGATTCATCTGAAGCGCTTCCATTCCTACGGCCTCGGCGAATCGCACGTCGACACGCTGCTCGCCGGCATCGACGCGCTGGCGCCCGGGGGCGGCGTCAAGCTCGGCTTCCGCGCGCACTACCCGCAGCTCGAGACCAAGCTCGCCGTCCGCGGCGCCAACCGGGAGGACGTGGCGCAGAAGCTCGAGCCGGTGGCCGCCGAGCTGCGCCGGCGGCTGGGCAATTTCATCATCGCCGAAGACGATCAGACGCTCGAGGGCGTCGTGCTCGCGGCGCTCCGCGGGCGCGGCTGGCCGCTGGCGCTGGTCGAGACCTTCACCGGCGGGCAGGTCGCCGCGCGGCTGGCCGCGCTGCCGGGATCGGAGCAGGTGCTGCGGCGCGCCGTGGTTTCGAGCGACCTGACGCAGATCGGCGCGGCGCTTGGCCATGACGGCCCCTGGCCGGGCGCGACCGGCGACGGCAAGCTCGCCGAAGCGGTGGCCGAGGCGGCGCGGCGCGCGGCCGGAGCGGCGATCGGGCTTGCCGTGCTGGTCGATGTCGACGAGGGCGAGGACCGGCTCGAGTTCGGCGGCACCATCACGCTCGGCATCGCCACCGCCGGGGTGGCCGCGAGCCGGCGCGCGCGGCTGCTGGGCGGACGCGACTGGCTGCGGCTGGGTGCGGTCGAGCTGGCGCTGGACGGGCTGCGCCGACGCCTCCAGGGCTTGCCGCTTTACGAACGGACCGATTTCGAGAAAGTCTGACCACCGGCACGGCCGGTGGTCAAGCCAAGGCGGCCTGCTGCGTCGAGGTCAGCTGCGAGATCTGATAGAAGGTGAGGCTGTCGACCTGCGTGGTGCTGAGCGCCGCGAGCTGGGTGGTGGTCAGCGCGGCGAGCTGCGCCGGGAGGAAACCCGGCAGTTGGGTCGTCGCAAGCGCTGCGATCTCGGTCGTGGTCAGGCCCGTGACCTGCGTGGTGGTGAGCGCAGTGACCTCTGCCGCGGTGAGCCCACCAAGCTGACCAGTGGTCAAAGCGCCGATTTGCGTTAGCGTCAGGGCGGCAAGCTGGGTCGCGTCGAGAGCGCCGATTTGTGTTGCCACCAGGTTTGCCAGCTGCGTCGAAGTGAGCGGCCCACCTTGCACCAGCGCCAGCGTGGCGGTCTGCGTGGCCGTCAGCGCCGAGATTTGGTTCAAGGTCAGGTTGTCGACCTGAGTGACCGTGAAAGCGCCCAGCTGATCGACGGTGAGCGCCCCAAGTTCGGTCGCGAGAAGGCCCGAGAGCTGAGTCGTCGTGAGTGCTCCGACGTCCGTCGCCGCCAGGGCGCCGAACTGCGTTGTCGTAAGCCCGCCGAGCTGCGCGGCGGTCAGGTCGACGATCTGGAACGGGCTCAGGGCGCCGACCTGCGTGGCCGTGAGAGCGCCGATTTGCGTCGTGGTGAGCGACCCGAGCTGAGTCGCCGTCAGGCCCGGGATTTGCGTCGTTGCATCGAACGCCCCGATTTCGGTCGCGGTGAAGCCACCGACCTGGGTCGTGGCGAGCGCGCCGAGCTGCGTCGCCGTCAACGCAGCTGCCTGCGTCGTGGTGAAATTGCCGAGCTGCGCCGCCGTCAGGCCCTTGACTTGCGTCGTGGTAAGCGCGCCGATTTGCGTCGCCGTGAGCCCGCCCAGTTGCGTCACCGGATCAAGCGCGCCGAGCTGCGTCGCCGTCAAGCCGGCCGCCTGCGTCGCGGTCAGATTGCCGATCTCGGTCGTAGAGAGCCCGGCCACTTGCGTTGTCGAGAGGGCACCGAGCTGCGTTGCGGTGAGCGCGCCAGCCTGCGTTGCGGTGAGCCCGCCGATCTCGGTCGAGGTCAGGCCGCCAATTTGCGTGACGCTGAGCACGCCGAGCTGCGTCGCCGTCAGGGCACCCGCCTGCGCCGCCCCGAGTGCAGCGATGAGGGTTGCGGTGAGGCCCTTGACCTGCGTCGTGGTGAGCTGAGCGAGCTCGGTCGAGGTGACACCGCCGAGCTGCGTCGTGGTCAGCGCACCGAGCTGCGTCGCCGTCAGACCAGGGGATTGCGTGGTCGGATCGAAGGCGCCGATCACCGTCGCGGTGAGGCCGCCGATTTGCGTCGTGGTGAGACTGCCGATCTGCGTCGCCGTCAGGGCCGCGGTCTGAGTGGCGCCGAGCGCGCCGAGCTGCGTCGCCGTCAAGCCGGCGACCTGCGTCGCGGTCAGGCCGCGGACCTCGCTCGCGGTGAGGCCACCGATTTGGGTCGCGCTGAACCCGCCGAGCTGGCCCGCCGTGAGCGCGCTGGCCTGCGTCGCGGTGAGGGTGCCGATCTGGGTCGAGCTGAGGCCACCGATTCCGGTGGCCGTGAGCGC
The DNA here is from genome assembly GCA_052143095.1 of Allostellaceae bacterium. Lineage (GTDB taxonomy): Bacteria > Pseudomonadota > Alphaproteobacteria > ATCC43930 > CGMCC-115725 > DAHUYF01. The sequence continues at coordinate 2,046 of JBKQTR010000252.1, read as the reverse complement.
GGACACCTGCGTTGCGGTCAGCGCACCGGCCTGCGTCGCGGTCAGCGCGCCGAGTTCGGTAGCCGTGAGACCCACGATCTGCGTGACGCTGAGTGTGCCGATCTGCGTCGCGGTGAGGGCGCCGGCCTGCGTCGCCGCGAGCGCGCCAACCTGTGTGGCGGTGAACCCCTGGACCTGCGTGGCGGTGAGTCCACCAAGCTCGGTAGCGGTGAGACCGCCGAGTTGGGTCGTCGGGTCAAGCGCGCCGAGCTGCGCCGCCGTCAGACCCGGGACTTGCGTGATCGGATCGAGTGCGGCGATCTCGGTTGTGGTGAGGCCGGCGACCTGCGACGTCGTGAGACTGCCGATTTGCGTCACCGTCAAGGCCGCGGATTGGGTCGAGGAGAGGGCGCCGAGCTGCGTTGCGGTCAGGCCCTTGATCTGCGTCGTGGTGAAGGCGCCGAGCTGGGTCGCGCTGAGCGCCGTGGTGTTGAGGCTGCCGAGCTGCGTCGCGGTCAGGCCGGTGAGCTGCGTCGCCGAGCTGAGCGCGCCGATCTGGGTCGCGGTCAGGCCGCCGATCTGCGTCGCGTTGAGCACCCCGACCTGGATCGCGGTCAGGCCCTCGATCTGCGTCGTCGGGTCGAGCGAGGTGATCTCGGACGCCGTCAGGCCGCCGATCTGCGTCGTGGTCAGCGCCCCGATCTGGGTGGCGCTGAGGCCCGTCAGCTGCGTCGCCGAGCTCAGCGCCCCGATCTCGGTCGTGGTCAGGCCCTTGACCTGCGTCGTGGTGAGGTCGCCGAGCTGCGTCGCGCTGAGCGCCGCGGCGTCGAGGCTGCCGACCTGGGTCGCGGTCAGGCCGTTGAGCTGCGTCGTCGGGTCGAGCGCGCCGATCTGGGTCAAGGTCAGGCCGCCCAGCTGCGTCGCGCTGAGCACCCCGAGCTGGGTCGAGGTCAGGCCCTCGACCTGCGTCGTCGGGTCGAGCGAGGTGATCTCGGACGCGGTCAGGCCCTTGACCTGCGTCGTGGTGAAGGCGCCGAGCTGCGTCGCGCTGAGCGCCGTGCTGTTGAGCACGCCGAGCTGCGCCGCGCTCAAGCTGACGAGCTGCCAAGTGGCAAGCGAAGCGACCGCGGTCGCCGTCAGACCGGCAATGGCGCTTGTCGTGAGTGCCGTCAGCTGGGTGGTGTTTAGCACGTCCAGCTCGGTGGACGTGGTTACGGCAGCCTGGGCGGCGTAGATCGCCTGGACGTCAGTGACGGTGAGACGCTGGATTGCGGCCGTGGATAGGCCGGCAAACTGAGCCGGGCTCACATAGGCTACGAGCGAGGTCATTGCATATGCTCCGCGCCCCGGTTCTCATCCGCCGACCCTTCAGCCGGGCGATGACAACCACATCCTTGCCGGCTCCCTGCCTAAGGGGCGCAAACCTCCCAGGAGGATACCCCTCCCGCCTTGAGCCTCGCGAGCACCGTCGCTCTAGGACGATCAGATCAAAGCGTCGAGCTGCGTCGTCGTCAGCACTCCGACCTGGGTCGACGTGATGCCGGCGACCTGGGTGGCGGTCAGCGCCGAGAGCTGCGTTGACGTCAAGCCGGGGACCTGCGTCGTGGTTATCTGTGTGATCTCCGATGCCGTTAGGCCCTTGATCTGCGTCGTGGTCAGCGTGCCGAGCTCGGTCGAGGTCAGGCTGGTGAGCTGGGCGGTGCCGAGGCCGGTGATCTGGCTCGCGGTCAAGCCGGTGAGCTGCGTCGTCGGGTCGAGCGCCGCCACCTCGGTGCTGTTGAGGCCACCGAGTTGGGTCGTCGTGAGCACGCCGATCTGCGTCGAGGTCAGGCCCTCGATCTGCGTCGTCGGGTCGAGCGAGGTGATCTCGGATGCCGTCAGGCCCTTGACCTGCGTCGTGGTGAGGAGGTCGATCTGCGTCGCACTGAGCGCCGTGACGTTGAGGCTGCCGAGCTGCGTCGAGGTCAGGCCGGTGAGCTGCGTCGCCGAGCTCAGCGCCCCGACCTGCGTCGAGGTCAGGCCGCCGATCTGCGTCGCGCTGAGCGCGCCGATCTGCGTCGAGGTCAG
>JBKQTR010000251.1:0-2704 GCA_052143095.1 Allostellaceae bacterium | reverse complement strand
TTGTGTATCCGTCCTTCTTCCGTTTATGCACGCGGCGCAGATCAAACCCGAGGAACCCGAAGGCTTCGCCCTTCAACGTGTTGACCATTTTGGTCTTCTCGCGGTTGAGCTCGACCCGCAGGGTTTCCAATTGCTCCTGCAAACGTTGCAGGGCACGTTCGGCCCAGCCCCGCTTGCTCCAGTGCCCGCTGATGGTGATCACCATATCATCCGCGAAGCGGTGATAGTTGATCGCCTCATAGGGCCCTTGTGCCGTTTTGCGGCGGAGGCCATCGAAGTACCAATCCACCTCGTTCAAGTAGATGTTCGCGGCCAGCGGGCTGAGAGGACCGCCTTGCGGCACTCCTTTCTTGCCGCCGGCTTTGATGATCAGCTTGACGAGATGCAGCACTTTCGGGTCCTGCACCCTGCGTGCGATCTTGCCGAGGAGCACGTCGTGTCGAACATTATCGAAGTACTTGGCCAGATCGACGTCGATGACCGTTGTCATCCTGCGCATCAGGCTGCGCCTGACTTCCGCCAGCGCCCGATGCGGCGACCGCTTGGGGCGGAACCCGTAGGAGTTCGGGCAGAAGTCAGCCTCGAAGATCGCTTCGAGGATTAGCTTCAGCGCTCCCTGCACCACGCGATCGCGGATGCAAGGAATCTGCAGCGTTCTGACCTTTCCCTGGTCCTTGGGGATGTCCACCCGGCGGTTAGGACGGGGTTTGTACCTGCCTGTTTCGAGGTCGTCCTTTATATCCGCAAGGAAATCATCCAGTCCGGCGGTTTCGATGGCCGCAAATGTTTGACCGTCGATCCCGGCCGCACCGCCGTTCCTCTTGGCTATACGGTAGGCCTCCGCAAGGGTCTCCTTCCGTGTCACATGGACGAAGATGCCCCAGAAGCGATGTGCCTTTTCCGACTTCGCCTTCCGATATATCCGCCGTCGCAGCTCCTGCAACGCGATGGGTGCCTTTATCATCTCACCCTTGCCTCGCTTGGACGCGCGGAGTTCCTCATCGGTCCGGGCCCTTCCCTCCGGGCGCGTTTTGCTGCACGCCCATCAACAGTACCGTCTGACCCGATCCGACTCCCTGACGCCTACGCTTCCATTTCCCACTCACGGTTATAGAAAGCGCCTCTTCGGCGGGATTTCGCCTGCCGGGCGTCGAGGGTCTCTCCAGTTGACACGCTGTCGTTCGCATCATGTCACCGCTGATACCCCGCCGGTGAGGACCGCCGCTTCGGACTCCTTTCGTCGGCCCTTGCTGCCTTCGCGCGTCATAGACCGTCTCGGCCACCGGTTGATAGTGTAACGAGGCTACATCTGCGTTCACTGTACGTTGCAACCTGATGCTTCGCGCACACTCCTCTCGAGCATGTTGTCGGAGGGCTCCGCCGTCTTGCTCTCGCGCCACGGCGCCTCCCTTGCTTCGAAGCCTGAGTCTTTTGGCTCCGGTCGGACTTTCACCGACATGACAGCGTGCCCTTTGACTGGACACGCCGATCTGCCAGCGGCGCTTGTAGAGGTCGGCGATTTGCTGTGCCGGCAGGTCGAGGTCGTTACTGAGGATACGCAGAATCTTGCCGCTCTCGCTGCGCACACGGAGCTCGCGGACCGGGTCCTGGAACGGGTTGTTGCGGTTGCGCGCCAGGCGCTGCGGCAGATGGCCGATGCGGTCGGAGAGAATATTGGAGCCCTTTGCAACGGCGTTTTCGGTAACGACCTTCAGCTTGGTATTGACCTTGAGCCGCGTCACGATCAGGCAGCCCGCGGCATCGAGCTTGGCCCACCAGCCGTAATCGTAATAGCCAAGGTCGAAGACATAAGTTGCGCCGGCCGTGATCGGCATGGCCTTGGCGGCGGTGATGTCGTTGACATTAGCCGCCGTCACGGCGGCATAGATCGGGCAATCGGCATCTGGATCATAGATCACATGCATCTTGGCTCCGCACACGCCGGTCGAGAACTGCGCCCAATCCTTGCTCAGCGCGCTCAGATGAAGGCTGGTGGCGTCGATGAGATGCACCGCTTCGCCGGCCTTGCGCTTGAGGCCGCGCGTGAGTTGGCCGACCAGATGCCCGAACAAGCCGCCAAACACCTGCCATGGCCGTTGCGCGTTGGCGTCCGAGAGCGTGGCGCGGGCCACCTGCTCGCCGCCGAGGTGGTAGAGCTTCGCGCTGTGGCTTTCCAGGGCCGCTTCGACCTCGCGCAGGCTCTGCGCCCCGGACAACTGCGCGTAAATCAGTGCGATCAATTGGCCCTTCGTCGTCAGTCTGCGCACATGCTTGTCGGCATGGTGCTCATCCACAAGCCGATCGAAGCGATGCCAGGGGACCTGCTTCAATACGCTGTGAAACACGCTATTCTGGTGCAGCATGGCGCGGGTTCCTTCCGTGTCTCGAACGTCGGCAAAACGTCAAAACACAGAAGAATCCACGCCATGCGCCACGTCTACAAAAATTAAACCGGACAGCCGTGGGTCAAGCCCGGGCATGACGGTCGAGAGGGCAAACGACGGCCTTGGCAGCAGGATCGCCCAGCCGACGGTGACCTCGCCCGGCCCGCGCCGGTAGGGCAGCGTGAACGGCGGCTGCAGCGCGGCATCGGCGGCAATCGTGCGCAGCTCCGGCGGGATGACGTGCGGGTCGCCGGCGGTCCACACCACCACGGCGCCGCGCGCGCGCAAATCGTTGAGATCGATCCAGGGCGCGCGCGCCG
>JBKQTR010000250.1:0-8320 GCA_052143095.1 Allostellaceae bacterium | reverse complement strand
ACGCGCCAGGTGCCCGAGGTCGTGCGCTTGTCGAGCCAGGCGAGCTGCAGGAACGCCTTCCATTCGTCATTGACGAATTCCTCGCGCGGGCGGTTCTTGCCCGCCTCGAGCACGATGACGTTGATGCCCTTCTGGCAAAGCTCGTTGGCGAGCGTGCCGCCGCCCGCGCCGGAGCCGATGATGACGACGGCAGAGCCGTCATCGAATTCGATGTTGGCCATGGTGTCCTCCCTTTCCTCACTCGACCGGTGGGCTCGCCGTCGCCGGCGGCTCGGGCAGCCAGGCAAGATCGTTGAAGCCGCGATAGCGGTAGCCGCCTTGCTCGAAGGACGATCCCTCATAGCCGAAATGGCGCCAGACCAGCGGGTTGTTGTAGATCCCCGAGACCGTGGCGCTGCGCACCGTCTGGAAGAAGGCGGTGCGCTCCATGCCGACCAGCACCTCGGTCTGGTTGCCCTCGGAAAGCTCGAGCCAAGGGATGCCTTTGGCCCTGTCGAGCGCCGCGACGCCGTCCTTCAGCTGTCCGCCGAGCGTGGCGTTTCCCTTGGCCTGCTCGTCCAGATCGTACACCACCTTGGCGTAATACATGTCGCCGAGCATCGGGTGGGGATAGAGCCGCCGCGCCATGACCATGAGCGATTGGGCGCCGTCGACGTCCAGTGCCTGCAGCGACATCGCCCAGGCGCCGTCGGAAGCAATGAGCATGACACTCGAAGCAGAGAGCGCCATGCCGGTGACGACCATCCCGCTGGTCCGCAGGAACTGTCGCCGATTGAGCGGTTTCTCAATCATTCCAGGGTTCCTCCTCGCGTTATAGTTTTGTGGAATGTCGTCGAATGGCGGATGTGGCGAGTGCGCAGGGGAATGCAAACCGACGCTCCCTGCGAAAGCGTACGCCCGCCGTGACTGCCAACAAAGCCGGAATTTATGTCGCGCCGGTTCCGGCCGGGACGTGCGCGCTATCGTCCTTCGATTGAAGGAGACGCCATGTCTATCGCCTCGGCGCGCGGTCGGTTCGTCGCAAAAAAATTATTCAACCATCTGCCCGGTAAAGCGATCTCGTCCGTGCCAAAACTCGCAAACCGGACACCATTCGCCTTCGTAATCGATGCCTTCTTGGTGAGGGCAGCCGATGATGCCGTCGGTTATCGCAACCGATTGCACGCGATGCTTCTCGATAAATTCCAATATCTCCCGGCCGATGCCGGGGTCGGCGCGGACGTCACCATGGTCCACTTTCCAGTCGCGCAACTCTTCTACCGCTGCGTTCTTGGACGGCAAGATGCCGACAGCGACCTTCGTTGCTTGGCTCAGATTCGGACCGTAGAACGCAATCGTCGCCACCGGCCAACTCCGCAGGCCCTTCCGGGCCTTCTTGCGCAGGCGTTTAAGGAAGCGATCTTCCGTCATAGTGCCGCCTCAGCGATTCCTTGATCATCGCGTAAGTGGGTTCAGACTTCACTGCTGCGACGGTCGCATTGGGCTTAGATTCTCGCTGACCCACTTACCGCGCGCCAACGCGCATTTCGGCAAGGTCGTGCTGACGATGCAAGGCGGCCTTCTCGGTGGCGGCCCTACGTCGCCGGTGTACACGGGCGACACAAACTTTTCCTGCGCCTATGACGTAGCGGGTCGCCGCAGACTGACCCGACACACATGGTAAGGGCTTCGCCCTCGTCCGCCAAGGCTCGAGATGTCGCCCTTTGCCCAAGGCGCATTTCAGCAAGCTCGCGCGGCGCTCCGCGCTGGAAAATGCTCTGAGGTTGAGTGAATGAGTGTCGCCGCACGCCGCACGCAATGTACCCCGCGTCACAGCGCGAAAGCGGCACAGGGCCGAGCACGGCGGGATAGCGCCAATTCTTCCGGCTTCAGGCGCTGGCGGGTGCTGTCGCCTTTTCCCGCTGAAGCGCCCAAAACGTCCAAAGCGCGCCCGCGAGATCGACCACGGCGAAGAGCAGCACGATCGGAGGCGCCAAGTCGAGTACGACAAGAAGCCCGAAGGCGACGATCACCCAGGATCGCGTGACCGCGGTCATCCCCAAGACCGCGGAAGGTGCCCATCGCGCCATTGCCGTGTACATCACGCCGAAATTGAAGACCGGCACGGCGAGCACGCGGATCCACGGGTCGCTTGGCGGCGGAAGCTGAAGAACCGACAGGAACAGCCCGGGCACGGCGAAAAGGAGGACGGCGACCAGCGCGAGGTAAGCGCCGAACCAGAAGACCGTTCCGGAAGGGTGCGTGAACGACTTGTAGTGCTGACGCCTGGTCTCCATCTCGTTCCCCCTGTTGCGCAGATCTACGTCAACCACCGTGCTTTACGGTCCCCCGCGCGGCGACACTAGACCGGATTTCGTTTAGATTTTCTCTACAACCGCTGCTCCCGCGAAAGCTGGAACCCAGGGCTGCAGCGCTCCGAGCGTACAAATCTCACGGCAGCGCAGCCGTCAACGATCGCGTTGCCCGCGAAAGCGGGCATCCAGGGGCCTCAAATGCAATCGGCGGAGCGCTTCCCCTGGGTCCCCGCTTCTCGGGGGGACGGCGGAACAAGTAGCGGGAACTGCAGCGTCTTTCGGGATATGGACCTACCCTCGCGGTAGGAACGCGCATGACTGCACGCTGCCCCTACCTACGCCGGTCGCAACGGCCGGGCGAAGCTCAGTTCGTGCCCGTCCGGAGCCGCTAGATGGAAAAATCGCTCTCCCCACGCGGCGTCTCGCGGCGGCGCTTCCGCCTGGTAGCCGGCCGCGATTGCGCGAGCGTAGAGGGCGTCTACATCGGACACGTAAAATATTACGCGGCCCCACCAAGCCCAGTGTCGTTCCGTCGGTTGCGCAATGAGATTGAGATAGCTCGCTCCTGCTCGCAAGCTGGTGAATTCAGCATCTTCGCCGCCGTAGACGATCTCGAAGCCAAGGGTAGCGTAGAAGCGGACGGCCCGCGGCATGTCGTGCGTGGCGAGCGTGACGGCGCTGATGCTTTCAATCATTCGAGAACCCTGGTTGCTGCTTCACATGGCGCCATCCGATGAAGCGCTGCGCCTCGGGAATCTGCGCGCAGGTTATCGCGCCGGACGCCGCGCCGGCGGCGCCGGGCGCGAGCAGGGGCAGGGCGACAAGCATCCACGCGGCGGCGCGCATTGCTGACCTCCAGAGGGTGTCCGATAAGTTTAGCGAAATTTTCAGCACCTGCGATGACCGAGGCCATCGATTTCCCTTCCGGCGAGCAGCATGTGCTCCAGGAGCGGCGCGACATCGGGACCCGCGGCATCGCCGCGCGCGCCCACCTCATCCTAAATCCTTCTCCGCCCTCCTGCCTTCGCCGAAGCGAAGCCGCTTCGGCTTCGCGCAGGCAGGGAAGGGCGGAGAAGGACTTGCTGCTGCGGCGTTGGCAGGGGCGGAGAAAGTCTTGCACCGTGCGGCTCTCGCGATTGCTGCGCAATCGCTGGCGGACAACCCGTTCGATCGCTTTTCGATCGAACCCTCTGGGGCCAACCGCAGAGCGGTTGGCCGGGTTGTCCCCGACGAGCGCAAGAGCGCTCGCGGGGGGACAAACTCGCTTCGCGCGTTTGCCTAGACTAAACCGGCTCGACCCTCGCCGCGCAGAACTTGAATTCCGGGATCTTGCCGATGGGGTCGAGCTGCGGGTTGGTGAGGATGTTGGCGGCGGCCTCGGCAAAGCAGAAGGGGATGAACACCATCCCCGGCGGAATCGCGCCGTCGGAGCGCGCCTTGAGCTCGATGCCGCCGCGGCGGGTCAAGACGCGGATCATCGCGCCGGGCTTGACGCCCATGCGGCGGAGATCGCCGGGCGCGAGGCTCGCCACCGCCTCGGGCTCGAGCTCGTCGAGCATGGCGGCGCGCCGCGTCATCGCGCCGGTGTGCCAATGCTCGAGCTGCCGGCCGGTGGTGAGCACCATCGGATATGTGGCGTCCGGCTCCTCGGCCGGCGGCACGAGCTCGACCGGCACCAGCTTGCCGTGGCCGGATTTGGTCGGAAATCCCTCGCCGAAGACGATGTCGTTGCCGGGCTTGTCCTCGGCGTCGCAGGGATATGTGACGGAGCCCTCGCGCTCGAGCCGCTCCCAGGTGATGTTGTCGAGCGACGGCATCGCCTGCTTCATCTCGGCGAAGACCTCGCGCGGATGGGCGTAGGTCCAGGGGAGGCCGAGGCGCTTGGCGAGCTCGATGATGAGGAAGAGGTCCTGGCGCGCCTCGCCGGGCAGCGGCAGCGCCTGGCGGCCCATCTGCACCTGACGGTTGGTGTTGGAGACGGTGCCGGTCTTCTCCGGCCAGGCCGAGGCCGGCAGGATCACATCGGCATAGCGCGCGGTCTCGGTGAGGAAGATGTCCTGCACCACGAGATGCTCGAGCTTCGCCAGCGCGTGACGCGCATGCTCGACATCGGGATCGGACATGGCGGGATTCTCGCCCATGATGTACATGCCGCGGATAACATCGGCATGGACCGCGTCCATGATCTCGACCACGGTGAGGCCGCGCTTGGGATCGAGCTTGGTGCCCCAGAGCGTCTCGTAGAAGCCGCGCACCGCGGGGTCCTCGACCGACTGATAGTCGGGGAAGAACATCGGGATGAGGCCGGCATCCGACGCGCCCTGCACGTTGTTCTGGCCGCGCAGCGGATGGAGCCCGGTGCCGGGCCGCCCGACCTGGCCGGTGACCAGCGCCAGCGCGATGAGGCGGCGCGCATTGTCGGTGCCATGGATGTGCTGCGAGATGCCCATGCCCCAGAAGATGATGGCGGCATCGGCGCGGGCGTAGGTGCGCGCCACCAGGCGGATGGTGTCGGCGTCGATGCCGCAGATCGGCGCCATCTTCTCCGGCGGAAAGTCCTTCACATTCTCGGCGAGCTTGTCGAAATCATCGGTATGCGCCTGGACGTACTGCTTGTCGTGCAGCCCCTCGGCGATGATCACGTGCAGCATGGCCGAAAGCAGCGCCACGTCGCGGCCGGGCTTGAATTGCAGCATGTGCGTCGCATGCCGTTTGAGCGTCTGCCCGCGCGGGTCCATGACGATGAGCTCGGCGCCGTTCTTCACCGCATTCTTGAAGAAAGTGGCGGCGACAGGATGGTTCTCGGTCGGGTTGGCGCCGATGACGATGATGACGTCGGCATCCTTCGCCGCCATGAACGGCGCGGTGACCGCGCCCGAGCCGATCCCTTCCATCAGCGCCGCCACCGAGGAGGCGTGGCAGAGCCGCGTGCAGTGATCGACATTGTTGGTGCCGAAGCCGGTGCGCACCAGCTTCTGGAAGAGATAGGCCTCCTCATTGGAGCCCTTGGCCGAGCCGAAGCCGGCAAGCCCCTTGCCGCCCTGCTGGTCGCGGATGCGTTTGAGACCGGCGGCGGCGCGGTCGAGCGCCTCGTCCCAGCTCGCCTTGCGGAAATGCGTCCAGGGGTTGGCGGGATCGATCTCGTCATCGGCGTGCTTCGGCACGCCGTCCTTGCGGATCAGCGGCACCGTCAGCCGGTCCTGGTGATGCACGTAATCGAAGCCGAAGCGGCCCTTGACGCAGAGCCGGTTCTGATTCGACGGGCCGTCGCGGCCGACGACATTGATGATCGTGTCGTCTTTGATCTCATAGGTGAGCTGGCAGCCGACGCCGCAATAGGGACAGACGCTGTCGACTTCGCGGTCGGGCAGCGCGGCGTGGTGGTTGTGCTCGTCCAGCACGCTCGCCGGCATCAGCGCGCCGGTGGGACAGGCCTGCACGCATTCGCCGCAGGCGACGCAGGTGCTGTTGCCCATGGGGTCGGCGAAATCGAACACGATCTTCTCGCCATGGCCGCGCCCGGCCATGCCGATGACATCGTTGACCTGCACCTCGCGGCAGGCGCGGACGCAGAGCGTGCATTGGATGCAGGCGTCGAGATTGACCGCCATGGCGGGATGGCTGCGGTCCGCCGGCGGCTGTGCGCGGGCGGGAAAGCGGCTCTCGGCGACGCCGACGCGATCGGCCCAGCGCCAGAAGCGCGAATCCGGGTCATGCGCGCCGTCGCGCGCCGGCTGATCGCCGACCAGCAGCTCGAACACCAGCCGGCGGGACTCCTTGGCGCGCTCGGAGGCGGTCTTGACCTTCATCCCCGGCGCGGGCTTGCGGATGCAGGAGGCGGCGAGCACGCGCTCCCCCTCGATCTCGACCATGCAGGCGCGGCAATTGCCGTCGGGCCGATAGCCCGGCGCCGGGCTGTAGCAGAGATGCGGGATCTCGGTGCCGCATCGGCTCGCCACCTGCCACAGGGTCTCGCCGGGCTCAGCCTCGACCTCCTCGCCGTCGAGCAGGAATTTTATGGCGTCGGTCATGGCACCCTCGCCTGGTGTTCCAGCTCTAGCACTTGATTTCCATTCGCCGTCATGGCCGGGCCGGCCGCAGGCCGAGTCCCGGCCATCCACGTCTTGCGGCGGGGGCGCCGAATTGCGTGGATGGCCGTGACAAGCACGGCCATGACGATGGAGGAGCGTTGGGACTCATCTGGTGGTGACACGACACTTGCAGCAGCGATCTCCCGCCGCGCCGCTCTGTTTCTGTCGGGCTCGCGCGTCATGGCACATCCTCCGGAAAATGCTTCAGCACCGATTTGACCGGGTTCATCGCCGCCTGACCGAGGCCGCAGATCGAGGCGTCGCCCATCACCTTGGTGAGCTCCTCGATGAGCCGCTTGTCCCAGCGTCCGGCCGACATCAGCTTCACCGCCTTCTCGGTGCCGACACGGCACGGCGTGCATTGGCCACAGCTCTCATCCTCGAAGAAGCGCAAGAGGTTGAGCGCCACGGCCTTCATGTCATCCTGGTCGGAGAGCACGACGACCGCGGCCGAGCCGATGAAGGAGCCATAGGGCTCAAGCGTGCCGAAATCGAGCGGCAGATCGGCCATCGACGCCGGCAGCACGCCGCCCGAGGCGCCGCCCGGGAGATAGCCTTTGAAGCTGTGGCCCTCCTCCATGCCGTCGCAGAACTCGTCGATCAGCTCGCGCACGGTGATGCCGGCGGGCGCGAGCTTGACGCCGGGGCTTTTGACGCGGCCCGAGACCGAGAAGCTGCGCGGCCCCTTGCACCCGCGCCGGCCCTGGCTCGCGAACCAGCCGGCGCCCTTCTCGACGATGTCGCGCACCCAATAGAGCGTCTCGATGTTGTTGATCAGCGTCGGCCGGCCGAAGAGGCCGACCTGCGACGGGTAGGGCGGCTTGTGCCGCGGCAGGCCGCGCTTGCCCTCGATGCTCTCCAGCATCGCCGATTCCTCGCCGCAGATATAGGCGCCGGCGCCGCGACGCAGATGGAGGCGGGTGTGGCGCGCGAGCCCCGCCGCCTCGAGCTTCGGCAGCTCGTCCAGCAGCAGCGCGCGGCACTGCGGATACTCGTCGCGCAGATAGATATAGACCTCGGTCGCCTCGACCGCCCAAGCGCCGATCAGCATGCCTTCGAGGAAGCGGTGCGGATCGGTCTCGAGATAGACGCGGTCCTTGAAGGTGCCGGGCTCGCCCTCATCGCCATTGACCGCCATCAGCCGCGGCTTGGGCTCGGCGCGCACGAAGCGCCATTTGCGCCCGGTGGGAAAGCCGGCGCCGCCCAGCCCTTTGAGCTGCGAATCCTCCAGCCGCTTAAGCACCTGGTCCAGCGGCAGCGTGCCGGCAAGGCAGGCTTCGAGCAGCGTGTAGCCGCCGTCCCGGCGATAGGCGTCGAAGCCGCGATAGCACGGCGTGGGCGGATGCGTCTCGCCCCGCCGCACCGCCGCCGCGACGCTCGAAGATGTGGCGTGCTCGTGCAGCGCATGGCCGATGGCGGTGACCGGCGCGTTGTGGCAGCCGCCCATGCAGGGGGCGCGCACCACGCGCACGCCGGCGCCGAGCACGCCGGGCAGCTCCGCCAGCAGACGCTGCGCGCCGAGCAGCTCGCAGGTGAGGCTGTCGCAGACGCGCACGGTGAGCGGCGGCGGCGGCGCCTCGCCGTCAAGCACGATGTCGAAATGCGCATAGAAGGAGGCGACTTCGTAAACCTCGACCAGCGCCAGCTTCATCTCCTGCGCCAGCGCCGCGAGATGGCGCGCGTGGAGGCAGTTGTAATTGTCCTGCAGCAGGTGCAGGAACTCGATCAGCAGGTCGCGCCGGCGCGGCCGGTCGGCGAGCAGCGCCTGCAGCTCCGCGAGCGCCTCGGGCTCGACCTGGCGGCCTCTCGGCAGGTTGCGCCCGCCGCGCCGCCCGGCGCCGGGATGGATGCTGCGGTGGGGCTTGGGGCGGCCGGTATCCATTAGGCGTCGCTTGGCTGCAGGACGGATGTGCGTCCTTCGGACAACCCGTTCGA
>JBKQTR010000249.1:0-7029 GCA_052143095.1 Allostellaceae bacterium | reverse complement strand
CCGGCCGACCGCGAAGCAGTCGGCCGGGTTGTCCGTCGCTGGCGGGCGACAGCGCCCCGGACTTGATCCGGGGCGCGAAAGCCCGCACCGCGCGGACTAAGAATTTGAGTTCACGACCCGGCACTGCTGGCGTCGATCTCCTCATCTTCGATTGCGACGGCGTTCTCGTCGACAGCGAGCTCATCGCCTGTCAGGCCGTAGCCGCGGCGCTTGCCGCGGTCGGGCCGGCGCTCTCGGCCGCGAGCGTCGCCGAGCGCTTTGTCGGCATCAGCAACAAGGACATGTATGCCGCGCTCGAGCGCGAGCGCGGCGCGCCGTTGCCGGCGAGCTTCGACGCCGAGATGAACCGGCTCGCCGCCGAGCGCTTTGCGCGCGAGCTCGCGCCCATGCCCGGGCTCGACGCCGCCTTGCCGCTTCTGGCACAGCGCAAATGCGTCGCCTCGAGCAGCACGCCCGCCATGCTGGCGCGGAAGCTCGACTGGGCGGGGCTCACCGCCTGGTTCGACGGCGCGGTGTTCAGCGCCGCCGAGGTCGCCCGCGGCAAGCCCGCGCCGGACATCTTCCTCCAGGCCGCCGAGCGGATGGCGACCGCGCCGGCGCGCGCGCTGGTCATCGAGGACAGCGCGCCGGGCGTCGTTGCGGCGAAAGCCGCGGGGATGACCGTCTTCGGCTTTTCCGGCGGCAGCCATTGCCGCGCCGGCCATGCCGAGCGCCTCGCCGCCGCCGGCGCGGATCTGATTTTCTCGCAGATGAGCGCGCTGCCTGCGCTCGTGGCCGAATCCGCCCGCGGCGGCTGAAAAGCGAGATATCGCGGACAGAGGGCGCCGCCGCTACCGGCGCAAAGCGCGCCGGAGACCGGTCAGCGGAACGCGACCTTGACCACCTCGTAGGAGCGCGCGCCGCGCGGCGTCGACACCTCGACGTTTTCGCCGATGGTCTTGCCGATGAGCGCCCGTGCCAAGGGCGAGGTCACCGAGAGCCGGCGCTGGGCGATGTCGGCCTCGTCCTCGCCGACGATCTGATAGACCACCTTCTCTTCCGTCTCCTCGTCCTCGAGCGTGACGGTCGCGCCGAACTTGACGACCTTACCCGAGAGCTTGGAGACGTCGATTACCTCGGCGCGGGCGATCTTGTCCTCGAGCTCGAGGACGCGGCCTTCGATGAAGCTTTGGCGCTCGCGCGCGGAATGGTATTCCGCGTTCTCGGAGAGGTCGCCGTGATCGCGGGCCTCGGCGATGGCGCGGATGATCGCCGGCCGATCGACGGATTTGAGCCGTTTCAATTCTTCCTGCAGCCGCTCAAAGCCGGCCGCGGTCATCGGGATCTTCGCCATGGAAGAAACTTCTACCCCCGGAGCTTTAGAGACGTTCTAGAGTGACAAAAATATCCTCTCCCGGACGTGCCCGGCGGCCGGGATGGCTAGAACGACCCCTCAAAATAGGACTGCAGCGAGGCGACTTCAAGGCTGCCGGCCTTCAAGGCGGCAATCGCCTGCACCGCCGCCCGCGCGCCGGCGACGGTGGTGAAATAGGGGATGTTGTTGGTGAGCGCGGTGCGGCGCAGGCTGAAGCTGTCGGCCATGGCCTGCGCCCCCTCGGTGGTGTTGAAGACGAGTTGGACGCCGCCCGAGAGCATGCGGTCGACGATATGCGGCCGGCCTTCGAGCACTTTGTTGATGATCTCGACGGCAAGGCCCTTCTGGCGCAGCAGCTTCGCGGTGCCGCGCGTGGCGATGAGGGTGAAGCCCATCTCGATCAGCCGGCGGCAGGGCTCGACCATGGCCGGCTTGTCGCGGTCGCGAACCGAGACGAAGATCCCGCCCTGCAGCGGCAGCTCGACGCCGGCGCCGAGCTGCGCCTTGGCGAAGGCGCGGCCGAAATCGCCGTCGATGCCCATGACCTCGCCGGTCGATTTCATCTCGGGGCCGAGGATCAGGTCGACGCCGGGGAAGCGCGCGAAGGGGAAGACCGCCTCTTTCACTGCCACCGCGTGCCGCCGGTTGCGGCGCAAGGAGAAGGTGCCGAGCCGCTCGCCCGCCATGACCCGCGCGGCGATCTTGGCGATGGGAACGCCGGTCGCCTTGGCGACGAAGGGCACGGTGCGCGAGGCGCGCGGGTTCACCTCGAGCACATAGACGGTGGTGTCTTTCACCGCGTATTGCACGTTCATCAGCCCGACGACGCCCAACGCCTTGGCCAGGGCCGTGGTCTGTCGCTCGATATCGGCGATGACGGCGGGCGGCAGCGAGTAAGGCGGGAGCGAGCAGGCGCTGTCGCCGGAATGGATGCCGGCCTCCTCGATATGCTCCATGATGCCGGCGATTGCCACGTCGTGACCGTCGGCGAGCGCGTCGACATCGACCTCGATCGCGTCCTGGAGGTAGCGATCGATCAGCACCGGATTCTTGCCGGAGACCTTGACCGCGTTCGCCATGTAGCGCGCCAGCCCGGCCGGCTCCTGCACGATCTCCATCGCCCGGCCGCCGAGCACGTAGGAGGGACGGATCACCACGGGGTAGCCGATGCGCTGCGCCACCTTCTCCGCTTCCGCGGCCGAGGTGGCGGTGCCGTTCTCCGGCTGCTTCAGCCCCAGGCGCTGCAGCAGCTCCTGGAAGCGCCGGCGGTCCTCGGCCAGGTCGATGGCGTCGGGCGAGGTGCCGAGGATCGGGATCTTGGCGTCCTCGAGCGCCTGGGCGAGCTTCAGCGGCGTCTGTCCGCCGAGCTGGACGATGACGCCGAGCAGCTCGCCGCGGCGCTCTTCGACGCGCACCAGCTCGATCACGTCCTCGGCGGTGAGCGGCTCGAAATAGAGCCGGTCGGAGGTGTCGTAATCGGTCGAGACCGTCTCGGGGTTGCAGTTGACCATAATGGTCTCGATGCCGGCCTCTTTCAGGCTATAGGCGGCATGGACGCAGCAATAGTCGAACTCGATGCCCTGGCCGATGCGGTTGGGGCCGCCGCCGAGGATCACCACCTTGCGCCGCTCGGACGGATCGGCCTCGTCCTCGGACGGGCTCATCCCGTCGCCTTCATAGGTCGAGTACATGTAAGGCGTGAGCGACGGGAATTCGGCGGCGCAGGTGTCGATGCGCTTGTAGACGGGATGGACGCCGCGGCGGGCGCGCAGCGCCGCCACCTCGCTCTCCTCGCGCCGCGCGAGCTCGGCGAGGCGCGCGTCGGAGAAGCCCATCTGCTTGAGGCGCAGCAGCCCGGCGGCGTCCTGCGGCAGGCCCTGCGCGCGGATCTCGGCCTCGACGGCGACGATGGCGCGGATCTGCTCGAGGAACCAGGGATCGTACTTGCAGGCGGCGTGGATCTCCTCGGTGCTGAGGCCGAAGCGATAGGCCTGGGCGATGAGCAGGAGGCGGTCGGGCGTCGGCCGCGCCAGCGCCGCGCGGACGACGTTGCGGTCGCCGGTGGCGGCGCCGGGGATATCGATCTCGTTGAAGCCGGTGAGCCCGGTCTCCATCGAGCGCAGCGCTTTCTGCACGGATTCGGCGAAGCTGCGGCCGATCGCCATCGCCTCGCCCACCGACTTCATCGAGGTCGAGAGAATCGCCTCGGCGCCGGGGAATTTCTCGAAGGTGAAGCGCGGCATCTTGGTGACGACGTAGTCGATCGTCGGCTCGAAGCTCGCCGGCGTGACGCGCGTGATCTCGTTCTGCAGCTCGTCCAGCGTGTAGCCGACGGCGAGCTTCGCCGCGACCTTGGCGATGGGAAAGCCGGTCGCCTTCGAGGCCAACGCCGAGCTGCGCGAGACGCGCGGGTTCATCTCGATGATGACCAGGCGGCCGTCGCTGGGATTGACCGCGAACTGGACGTTCGATCCGCCGGTGTCGACGCCGATCTCGCGCAGCACCGCGATCGAGGCGTTGCGCATCAGCTGGTATTCCTTGTCGCTGAGCGTCAGCGCCGGCGCCACGGTGACGCTGTCGCCGGTGTGGACGCCCATGGGATCGACGTTCTCGATGGAGCAGACGATGATGCAGTTGTCGGCGCGGTCGCGCACCACCTCCATCTCGTATTCCTTCCACCCCAGCACCGATTCCTCGATCAGCACCTCATGGGTCGGCGACACGCGCAGGCCGCCGCGCACGATCTCCTCGAACTCGGCGTTGTTGTAGGCGATGCCGCCGCCGGTGCCGGCCAGCGTGAAGGACGGGCGGATGATGGCGGGCAGGCCGACCACGGCGAGCGCTTCGATCGCCTGATCGAGCGAGCGGACGAGGCGGCTCTTGGGCGAGACGAGGCCGATGCGGTCCATCGCCTCGCGGAAGAGCTGGCGATCCTCGGCCTTGGCGATGGCGTCTTCCTTGGCGCCGATGAGCTCGACGCCGTGGCGCTTCAAGGCACCGGAGCGCGCCAGCGCCATCGCCGTGTTGAGCGCGGTCTGTCCGCCCATGGTCGGCAGCAGCGCGTCCGGGCGCTCCTTGGCGATGATGCGCTCGACCACCTCCGGCGTGATCGGCTCGATATAGGTCGCGTCGGCGAGCCCGGGATCGGTCATGATCGTTGCCGGGTTCGAGTTGACGAGGACGATGCGGTAGCCCTCTTCGCGCAGCGCCTTGCACGCCTGCGCGCCGGAATAGTCGAACTCGCAGGCCTGCCCGATCACGATCGGCCCCGCGCCGATGATGAGAATGCTCTCGATGTCGGTGCGCTTAGGCATCGAACGCGGCCTGAGCGGTCACCCCCTCCCCCCTTGAGGGCAGGGCTACCGCATGTGCCGTCAAGCCGCTGGGCGGGAAAGATGGACCACGGAGACACGGAGAGCACGGAGAAGAAGAAACCGTGGAAACGTCTCCGTCGCCCCGGCGAAAGCCGGGGCCCAGGAGCAACAGCGTGCCGCTCGCCTTGGGTCCCCGCTTGCGCGGGGACGGCGGTGGTTGGTGGGGGTGGGGTGCTTGGAACGTGCGCCAAGCGCGCGACAGCGCGCCAGTCTCCCCTTCTCCGTGCCCTCCGTGCCTCCGTGGTGAACCCCCAATGCGCATATGCGATAGCCCTGCCTCAAGGGGGGAGGGGGAAATCTCTGACGCGCAATCGCTTGGCGTCATTTCTGGCGCTCCATCATCTCGATGAAGCGCTCGAAGAGGTAGTGGCTGTCCTGCGGGCCGGGACTGGCCTCGGGATGGTATTGCACGGAGAAGACCGGCTGACCGCGCAGCCGCAGCCCCTCGTTGCTGCCGTCGAACAGCGAGATATGCGTCACCTCGGCGGCGGGTGGCAGGCTCTCCGGCAGCACGCAGAAGCCATGATTCTGGCTGGTGATCTCGACCTTGCCGGTGGCGAGATCCTTGACCGGATGGTTGGCGCCGCGATGGCCGATCGCCATCTTGCGCGTCTTGCCGCCGAGCGCGAGCGCCAGCAGCTGATGACCGAGGCAGATGCCGAAGAGCGGCTTGCCCGTCGTCAGGAGGTCGCGGATCACCGGCACGGCATAGGCACCCGTCGCCGCGGGATCGCCGGGCCCGTTCGACAGGAAGACGCCGTCCGGCCTGTGGCGCAGGATGTCCTCGGCGCTCGCCGTCGCCGGCACCACGGTGACGCGGCAGCCTTGCGTCGCGAGCATGCGCAGGATGTTGCGCTTGGCGCCGTAATCGACGGCCACGACGTGGAAGCGCGGCGTGCCGAGCCGGCCAAAGCCCTTGCCCAGGACCCAGCGCGTCTCGTCCCAGCCATAGGTCTGGCGGCAGGTCACGTCCTTGGCGAGGTCCATGCCTTCGAGCCCCGGCCAGTCGCGCGCTTTCGCCAGCAGCGCCGCGACGTCGATCCTGCCGTCGGGCGCGTGGCAGAGGGTGCCGTTGGGCGCGCCGGCGTCGCGAATGCGCCGCGTCAGGCGGCGGGTATCGATGCCGGCGATGCCGACCAGCGCGTGCGATTTGAGCCAGGCGTCGAGCGGCTGCACCGCGCGGTAATTGGCCGGCGGCGTGATGTCGGCGCGCAACACCAGGCCGCGCGCCGCCGGCGTCAGCGTCTCGATATCCTCGGCATTGGCGCCGACATTGCCGATATGCGGAAAGGTGAAGGTGATGATCTGGCCGGCATAAGAGGGATCGGTCAGGATCTCCTGATAGCCGGTCATGCTGGTGTTGAAACAGACCTCGCCGACCGCGACGCCAGCCGCGCCGACGCCGCGCCCCCAAAACAGGCTGCCGTCGCCCAAAACCAGCACCGCCGTGGCGCCGGGCGGGCGCGGGGAGGCGTGCGACATCGGCGCGTCGGTCATGCGGTCGCGAAACCTCGTGCTCGCTTGTGGTGAACCGTCGGCGCCAGCAAAGGCTGCGATCGGACAACCAAGCTGAGATAGCTTTTGGCATGAACCGCGTCAAGCGCCAACGCCGCCGCGAAATTCTCGCAAATTCAATTACTTGGAATCCGACAAAGAATTGCCACGAGCGGCGTCGTTGAGTAACGTCCGGACGACCTGAGGGAGTGTGGAGCGGACGATGCTGCGGCAGAGATTTACCGACGGGCTGAAGGCGGCGATGAAGGCCAAGGACGAGCTTACCGTTTCCACCCTGCGGCTCGTCATCGCCAAGCTCAAGGAGCAGGACATCGATGCTCGCGGCAAGGGCAAGGCCGACGGCATCGGCGACGCCGACATCCAGCAGATGCTGCTCGGCATGATCAAGCAGCGCCGCGACTCGATCGTGCTCTATGAGCAGGGGAAGCGCCCCGCGCTTGCCGACAAGGAGCGCGGCGAGATCGCGATCATCGAAGGGTTCCTGCCGAAGCAGCTCGGCGATGCCGAGCTCGAGGCGGCGGCCAGGGAGGTGATCGCCGCCATCGGCGCGCTGGGGATGAAGGATATGGGCCGCACCATGGCGGCGCTCAAAGAGCGCTATGCCGGTCAGATGGACGGCGCCAAGGCGAGCCAGGTGGTGAAGCGCCTGCTTGGCTAGGGCGTGTTTCCGCTGCATGGGCGTCGGTGCGTCCTTCGACATGGCGCTTCGCGCCAAGCTCAGGATGAGGAAAGTTATTAATGGCACAAAGAAAATTTCCTCATCCTGAGCTGGCGCGCGCAGCGCGC
>JBKQTR010000248.1:0-5859 GCA_052143095.1 Allostellaceae bacterium | reverse complement strand
GACCGCTTCGCGGTCGGCCCCGCTTGGGTTCGATCGCGGCGCGATCGAACGGGTTGCTCCCGAAAGCGGGAGAGGAGGCTCGGCGAGCTTGGAGCGGCGGGGTGCTCCGGGAGGCCGGACCTATGCGCCGGCGCGCTGGAGGATGGCGCGGTCCTCGATCAGGATGCAGCCGGCGCGCTCCACCTGGCGGTGGAGCTCCGCCGCTTCGGGGTCGCTCGCCAGACGCTCGCGATACTGCTCATAAGCGGCAAGCGTCGGAAAATCGATCAACGCCAGCGCGGCGTTGGTCGGGCCGGCGAATTTGGTCGGGAGATAATAAGCCGCCGATTGCGCGCCGCAGCGCTTGGCCGCGGCGGGCACCGCCCTGGCATAGGCGGCGAAATCGGCAAGCTTTCCGGCATCGAGCGTGTAGCGGATCGAGAGGGTGAGCATGGCGGCCTTCTCCTTGTCTTGGGGGAGGCCACAGTCTTACCGCGGACGAGGCGGCGGATGTTTCGGGCAACACCGTAGGGTGTGGCATTTTTCCGCAGCCGCGAACGGCGCTTTTGACGCCGCGCCGAGCGTGTTACCCTTGCGCAGTGTAGCCCCTCTCGGGAGAGGCGCCATGGAGGATGCGGCGTTCTGGCGCGATCAAGGCCTGAAGTTCCGCGACCGGGCGGACACGGCTGCCGATGACGCGCTGATGGCGGAGCTGCTGGAGCTGGCAGCGATCTGCGAGGAAGTGGCGGAAGCGATCGAGGACCGCGCGACGGCAGGCTGAGCGCCGGTCAGCGCCGCGGTCACTCCTTGGCGAGCCAGCGCCAGAAGGCGATGGCAGCGAGGGCGCCCAGCGCCTGCGCGGCGATGAAGCCTGGCGCGCTGGCCGGCGCGATGCCGGCAAAGCTGTCGCTGAGCGCCCGCGCCACGGTCACCGCCGGATTGGCAAAAGAAGTCGACGAGGCAAACCAATAGGCGGCGGCGATGTAACACGCCACCGCGCCGGCGAGCGCGGCGGGGAAGTGCCGCTTGCCGCTCTCGATGACCAGGATCAAGCCGAAGGTGGCGACGAACTCGCCCGCCCATTGCCCGGCGCCGCTGCGCAGCCGGGTCGCTGCCTGCAGGATCGGCAGCGCGAACATGAGATGGGCAAGCCAGGTGCCGGCAATGGCGCCGGCGAGCTGCGCCAGGAGATAGGGCGGGACCCGCCGCCAGGGCAGGTCGCCGGCGCTCGCCGCAGCCAGCGTCACCAGCGGATTGAGATGCGCGCCCGAGATCGGCCCGAGGGTGAGGATCAACGCATAGAGCGCGGCACCGGTGGCGATGGCGTTGGCGAGCAGCGCCAGACCGACATTCCCGCCGGCGAGCCGCTCGGCCATGATGCCGGAGCCGACCACGGCGGCGAGCAGGAACGCCGTGCCGACCGCCTCCGCCGCGGCGGGGCGCGCGATGCCGGGGCTCATGCGTCGGGCGGCAGGGCTTTCGTCATGCACACCGCGCTCGCCGGACAGAGCGTCGTGAACTCGCGCGTCGCGGCGATCACAGCCGGCACGGCGGCGCGCTCGATCACGGCGAAGCCGAGCGCGGCAAAGAAAGCTTCGGCCGTCGTCGTCAGCAGGAAGACGCGGCGTGCCCCGCGCGCCCCCGCCTCGCCGAGCAGCCGCGCAACGATGCCGCGCCCGAGGCCGCTGCGGCGACGCGCGGCAACCACAACGACCGAGCGCAGCAAGGCCTCGGTTCCGTAGAGCTCCAGCCCGCCGCTGCCGATTGCTCCGCCGCCCGCGTCGCGAAAACACCAGAAGCGGCGGCCAGGCTCGGCGAGATCGTCGCTCGGCAAACCCGCTTCGGCGAGGAGCGCCGCAAGGCGCGGCAGCGCCGGCGCCGCCACCTCCTCAGCCTCCAGCATCGCCACGGTCATGCGCCGCCTCCCCGCCTTGCCGCGCGCGACCAATCTCGTCGAGCCGGCGCTTCAGCGCCAGGCGATCGAGCTTGTCGTGCGGCAGGTCGACGAACAGCTTGATGCGCTGCTCGAGGGCAAGAAAGGCCGAGCGGAAGGCGCGGCGGCGCGCGTCTTCATCGCCGGTCGCGGCGGCGGGATCCGGAACGCCCCAATGGGCGGTGACGGGCGTGCCGGGCCAGACCGGACAGACTTCGCCCGCCGCCTGATCGCAGACGGTGACGATGAAATCCATCGCCGGCGCGCCAGGCCGGGCGAATTCGTTCCAGCTCTTGCTGCGCAGCCCGGCGACCGGAAGATCGTGCCGGCGCAACAGCTCTAGCGCCAGCGGATGCACCTCGCCCTTGGGGAAGCTGCCGGCGCTGAAGCCGCGAAAACGGCCCCTGCCCCAATGGTTCAGCAGCGTTTCCGCCAGGATGCTGCGCGCCGAATTGCCGGTGCAGAGGAAGAGCACGTTGCGCGCCTGGCCGGGCATGATCAGCGCAGCCTGCGATCGGCATCCGCGGACAATTGCTCCATGATCGCCTCGATCATCGCCGCCGAATGGGTCAGCGGCAGAAGATGGTTCGCTCCGGCGACAACCGTCCGCCGACTGCCGGGCATCAGGCGATGCAGCGCATCGACCAGACGGCGCATCGGCGCCGGGCTGCGCTCGCCGCGCAGCAAGGCCGTGCGCGCGCCCAGCCGGGCGAGCGGCTGGGGACCGGGATCCGTCGCGAAAGATGCCTGCCAGTCGAGCACAATCTTGTCGGTACTCTGCAGCATTCCCGCGCGCAGGGCCGGAGCGAGCGCCGCCCAGGCGCCATCACCGGTCCAGAAGTCGATGAACCGGCGCATCGCGCTCTCCCGCGCGCCCTCCGCCAGCCCGGCGACGAATTCGTCGCGCACGCGGCAAAGCCGGTCATAGGCGGCGGTCTCGTGCGCATAGCGCAGGGCCGCAAAGAAGACGGGCTCGATCAGCGTCAGCGTCCGCACCCGGGCGGGATTGGCCAGCGCCATATGCAACGCCACCGCGCCGCCATAGGAGTAGCCGACGAGGTGATATTTTTCGCCGCAACAGGGCAGCAGCGCGTCAAGCGCGCGCGCTTCGGCCGCGAGATCGAGCGGCGCGCCCGCGGGCCATGGCGGCGCGGCGCCGTAGCCGATGAGATCCGGGGCGACGGTGCGATAAAGCGGCTGCAGCGCGTCCGCCACGCGGCGCCACATGGCGCCGCTGCCGGCGGAGCCATGAAGCAAGACCACCGCGTCGCCACCCGCCGAGACAACGCCGGACGCGGAAGGGGCGGGCCCGCAGGTCGAAGACACGCAATCCATACCAATGGCCCTCCCTCTTCAGGCCGCGCCACGCCGCATCGGACCGCCTAGGACGCGGCGCAGCCGCACGACTTGGCCTTAGCCTGCGCCGGCGGCGACGCCGGCTCGTCGCAGCAGGCGGTCACGGCGGCGAGCTGCTCCAGCGCCTCGCTCTCGCCATAGACCGTGCTCTCGCCATGGGTCAGGAAGGTCTCCCAGGGCACGCCCTGGGGATCGGCGATCCACTGCTTCTCGGATTTGGCGTAGCAGCAGGTCGTGGCGCCGGTGTCCAGCACCGGCCGCTCCGCGCGCTGCAGGCGCCCATAGACTTCGGCGAGCTCCGTCCTGTCCTCGACCTGGATGCCGAGATGCGACAGCCCCGCCGCGCGGCCGCGCTCAGAGATGGCGAAATTGACGCGGGGGTCGTCGAGCATCCATTTGGCGTAGTCGGGCTTCAGCACTGTCGGCTCGGCGGCAAACAGCGTCGCGTAGAACCGCACGGAGCGGGCGAGATCCTCAACGGCGACGTGCACGTGCAGGCGCTTCATGGCGGGGCACTCCTTCGGTTGCGGCAGGGGGATCGCAGGCGGCGACGGCGCAGGCGGACGCGCCGCCGCAGCAATTCTCGGTGAGGTAGGCAATGAGGCCGTTCATCGCGGGATAATGCGCGGCATAGATGATCGAGCGGCTCTCGCGCCGCGCGGTCACCAGCCCGGCATGCCTAAGCTGGGCGAGATGAAAGGAGAGCGTCGGCAAGGCGAGGTCGAGACTCGTGCCGATCTGCCCGGCCGGCAGCCCGCCCTCCCCGGCCTGGACCAGCAGGCGGTAGATGTCGAGCCGCGTCTCCTGGGCGAGCGCGGCAAGGGCGGCGAGACTGGCTTGTTTTTCCATAATTCCATATATATCGAAACATAGACACGTGTCAAGCCAGCTGCTCCCAGCTTTGTGCGCGAAAACCGGCCTCGCGGCGTTTGCACCGCCGGCAACGCGGGGGTAGTGTGCTAATAGGTAGCAAGAACAATCGAAATCCCACAGGGAGGGAGTCCATGCGATTGAGAATCCTTGCCGTGCTGGCCGTGGCGACTGCGGCCGCCTGGAGCTTCGCCGCAAGCGAGGCCAAGGCGCAGAATGAGCAGTTCATCCCGCGCCTCGTCTACCGCACCGGGCCTTATGCGCCGAACGGCATCCCCTTCGCCGACGGCTATGCCGACTACCTCGACATGATCAATGCGCGCGACGGCGGCGTGAACGGCGTCAAGATCACGTATGAGGAATGCGAAACCAACTACAACAACGACAAGGGCGTCGAGTGCTATGAGCGCCTCAAAAATCATCCCCCGACCGGAGCATCTCTGGTCGACCCGCTGTCGACGGGCATCACCTATGCGCTGATCGAGCGCGCCACGGCCGACAAGATCCCGGTGGTGTCGATGGGCTATGGCCGCGCGGATGCGAGCTATGGCGCGGTCTTCCCCTATGTCTTCACCTTGCCCGCGACCTATTGGGCCCAGGCCGACGCGATGATCAAGTACATCGCCCAGCAGGAAGGCGGCGACGCCAAGCTCAAGGGCAAAAAGATCGCCCTCGTCTATCACGACAGCGCCTATGGCAAGGAGCCGATCGCCACCCTCGAGAAGCTGTCGGCGAAATTCGGCTATACTTTCCTCAAATTCGCCGTCTCGCCCCCCGGTCTCGACCAGAAGGCGGTCTGGCTGCAGATCCGCCAGCAGCGCCCGAACTGGACCCTCATGTGGGGTTGGGGCGTGATGAACTCGACCGCCATCAAGGAAGCGGCGGCCGTGGGCTACCCGATGGATCACTTCATCGGCGTGTGGTGGTCGGGCTCCGAGCCTGACGTCGTGCCGGCCGGCAAGGAGGCGATCGGCTACAAGTCGGGCACCTTCCACGCCGCGAGCCCCGAATTCCCCGCGGTCAAGGACATCCTCAAATACGTCTATGCCAAGGGCGGCGGCCACGGTACCAAGGAGGAGGTCGGACAGGCGCTCTATAACCGCGGGGTCATCAACGCCATCTACGATCTCGAGGCGATTCGCACCGCGCAGGAGCATTTCGGCAACAAGCCGCTCAAAGGCGAGCAGGTGCAGTGGGGCTATGAGCATCTCAACCTCACGCCGCAGCGCATCGCCAGCCTGGGCGCCGAGGGGCTGATGGTGCCGGTCCAGCTCTCCTGCGCCAACCATGAGGGTCAGGGCAATGTCCGCATCCAGCAATGGGACGGCCAGCATTGGAAGTTCGTCTCGGACTGGATCCAACCGGACCGCCAGATGCTCGACGAGATGTACAAGGAGTCGGCGCTAAAGTATGCCCAAGAGAAGGGCATCACGCCCCGCGACTGCGCCGCGCAATCGGCGGAAGCGAAGTAGACCCTCACCCTCCCGGCGCTACGGGCGCGATGGCCTTCGCACGCCTCTTAGCCCCTTCCCCATCGAGGGGGAGGTCGGCAGCGGCCGCGCGAGCGGACGCTGCCGGGAGGGGTGTGCCGCGTGCTGCGATTCCGATTTCTTGCCGCCCATCGCACCTGACCCCCCTCCTGCCCGTGGCCTGCGGCCTCGGGCACCCACCCCCGCCAGGGGGGGGGGGGGGGGGCGGCACGGCCGGGTTGGCGGAGCCAG
>JBKQTR010000247.1:0-19793 GCA_052143095.1 Allostellaceae bacterium | reverse complement strand
GGAGCGTCGGGCTTTTCTTCTAGCCGCCCTCGGTCAAGAGGCGGTCGAAATAGGCGATGGTGTGCTGCAAGCCGATTTCGAGCGCCACGCGCGGCTGCCAGCCGAGCGTGTCCTTGGCGCGGGAAATGTCCGGGCAGCGCTGGATCGGATCGTCGATCGGCAGCGGGCGGTGCTCGATCTTGGAGCGCGAGCCGGTCATGGCGATGATCTTCTCGGCCAGCTCGCCCACGGTGGTCTCGACCGGATTGCCGAGATTGATCGGTCCGGTGACGCTGTCGGGCGCCGCCATCAGGCGCACGAAGCCCTCGATCAGATCGTCGACGTAGCAGAAGGCGCGGGTCTGGCTGCCGTCGCCATAGACCGTGATCGCCTCGCCCTTCAGCGCCTGGACGATGAAGTTCGACACCACGCGGCCGTCATTGGGGTGCATGCGCGGCCCGTAGGTGTTGAAGATGCGGGCGACGCGGATGCGGAGCTTGTGCTGGCGGAAATAGTCGAAGAACAGCGTCTCGGCGCAGCGCTTGCCCTCGTCGTAGCAGGCGCGCGGGCCCAGCGTGTTGACGTTGCCGCGGTATTCCTCTTTCTGCGGATGCACATTCGGGTCGCCGTAGATCTCCGAGGTCGAGGCCTGGAAGATCTTGGCCTTCACCCGCTTGGCCAGGCCCAGCATGTTGATCGCGCCCAGCACGCTGGTCTTGGTGGTCTGCACCGGGTCGAACTGGTAGTGGATCGGCGAGGCGGGGCAGGCGAGGTTGTAGATCTCGTCCACCTCGACATAGAGCGGGAAGCAGACGTCGTGGCGCATCGCCTCGAAATTGGTGTTGGGCAGGAGATGCGCGATGTTGGCCTTGCGCCCGGTGAAGTAGTTGTCGACGCAGAGCACGTCGTTGCCCTCGACCAGCAGGCGCTCGCACAGATGCGAGCCGAGGAAACCGGCGCCGCCGGTGACGAGAACGCGTTTCTTGGTAGAGCTCATGGGCTGTCGTACCTCGTCCTATCCTTGCGCCCGGACCCGCTGCTCGCCGCGCGCGGGCTCGACCGAGCGGCGGCCGATGCTGAAATAGTAGAAGCCCGCCTCGGCCATGTCGGCGGGCTTGTAGATGTTGCGCAGATCGACGACGGTGGGCGAGCGCAACAGCGCCTTGACCCGTTGCAGGTCGAGCGCGCGGAACTCGTTCCACTCGGTGAGGATGACCAGCGCGTCGGCACCGTCCATCGCGTCATAGGCGCCGTTGCAGAAGGCGATGCCGTCGAGCAGCTTCCGCGCCTCGTCCATGCCCTCGGGATCGAAGGCGCGGACGGTAGCGCCAGCCTTGCGCAAGGCCGGGATGACGGCGAGGCTCGGGCTGTCGCGCATGTCGTCGGTATTGGGCTTGAAGGTGAGGCCGAGCACGGCGACGGTCTTGGCCTGGACGCTGCCGCCGCAGGCGCGGATGACGCGCGCCGCCATGCGCTCCTTGCGCGTCTCGTTCACCTTGACGGTGGTCTCGACGATGGTGATCGGCGCCCCCGCCTCCTGCGCCGTGCGCGCCAGCGCCAGGCAATCCTTGGGGAAGCACGAGCCGCCATAGCCGGGCCCGGCATGGAGGAACTTGCGGCCGATGCGGCCGTCGAGGCCGATCCCTTTGGCCACGTCCTGCACGTCGGCGCCGACGGCCTCGCAGAGATCGGCGATCTCGTTGATGAAGGAGATCTTGGTGGCGAGGAAGCTGTTGGCGGCGTATTTCGTCAGCTCCGCCGTCTCCACCGTGGTGAAGATCAGCGGCGTCTCGATCAGGTAGAGCGGGCGGTAGAGCTCGCGCATGACGTCCTTGGCGCGGTCGCTCTCGGCGCCGATGACGACGCGGTCGGGGCGCATGAAGTCCTGGATCGCCGAGCCCTCGCGCAGGAATTCCGGGTTCGACACCACGTCGAAGGCGAGGTCGGGGCGGGTCTTGCGCAGGATCTCGGCAACCTGCCGGCCAGTGCCGACCGGCACCGTCGACTTCGTCACCACCACGGCATAGCCGGTCAGCGCACGGGCGATCTCCTCGGCGGCGCCGAAGACGTAAGAGAGATCGGCATGGCCGTCGCCGCGGCGCGACGGCGTGCCGACGGCGATGAACACCGCGTCCGCGCCGGCGACCGCGGCGGCGAGATCGGTGGTGAAGGAAAGCCGCCCGGCGCGCACATTGCTGTCGACGATCTGGCCGAGGCCGGGCTCGTAGATCGGAATCTCGCCGGCGCGCAGCCGCGCGATCTTGCTCTCATCCTTGTCGACACAGGTGACGGCGACGCCGAACTCGGAGAAACAGGCACCGGAAACCAGACCCACATAGCCGGTGCCGATCATCGCAATGCGCATGACTACTCCTCTCGGGCGATGTCGCGCGACCGTCGGCCATCCTGCCGACACCGCAACCGCGATCCGTTCGTGCAGTAATCCGTAATGCCCGCCGCGCGCCAAGTGGCAAGAAAATGTCTCAGCCGCTGTCGCGACTTCAGAGAGCGCATCGCCGCGACAAGAAGTCCTTCTCCGCCCTGACCTGCCTGCGCGAAGCCGAAGCGGCTTCGCTTCGGCGAAGGCAGAAGGGCGGAGAAGGACCTGCCGCCGCGGCGTTGGCGACGTTCGAGCAAGATTCTCATCCCTGATGATTTGCGCGCGAGACAGTTTTGGCTCCGACCGTTCGGCCGCCAGGCCCGTCACGGAATCGAAATATGACGGTCGAGCGCGAGGAACAAGAGCCGCGTACGCCGAGACGTTGCCGCGTCAGTTGCGCCGAGTCGCGGGGAAAACAAAGCCGCGGCCCGGGCGCGCTCAACCATGAGGTACAAAATCGCACCCACAAAACTTCCGCGTTCTATTGGCGCAATTGCAGCATTTGTGGATGAACGGAAAAAAGGCGGCCACAATAATGACATCGGGCACGACGTTCGTTTTAGATTGCACCTCGCTTCGCATCTGCAAAATATGAGGGGCTGATAGAAACGATGCGGCAGCCCAACGTGGAGCAAGCATCTTGAGCGCATCCATTCACGACGACGTCAGAGCTCGGTTGCCGAGCGCGCATGGGCGCCCCGCAAGGGCTCGCCGCGACTTGCAGCACACGCTCCGCTGCGCCTCCTCCAAGCAACACTTTTCCTCATTTTTTCCGCCGGCGCCGATGAAACGCGCGGCGGCGACAACCCTCATTCTCCAACCACATGCGAGGCAGAGCGCCTAGCGATCGCACGGAAACTCATTCGGGCAACGCCCTGCAATTTGTCGAGAGAGCAACTTCGATGTCCGTCCATTCATTTGAGCAACCGACGCTCCGAGACGTCCAGGCAGAGCGGATTGCCGCTCCCCGGCGACGTTCCGTCAAACGATCCGGCGCGGACGATATCGTCTATAGCAGCGCGAAAAGGCTTTGCGACATTGTCATTGCCGTCGTCGTCATCGCGTTCGCTCTCCCGCTCATGCTCGTCATCGCCGCACTCATCAAAGTGGATAGCCGCGGGCCGGTGCTGTTTCGCCAGCTCCGAAGCGGTCGAAACCAGCGACCCTTTGTCATTCTGAAATTCCGCACGATGAAGGCGGAGCCCGCGAGCGAGGGCCGCCAGGCGACCAGGGACGACCGGCGCGTGACCAAGGTCGGGCGCTTCTTGCGCCGGTCGAGCCTCGATGAGATGCCGCAGATCCTCAACGTTCTCTGGGGCGACATGTCTGTCGTTGGGCCGCGGCCGCATGCGCTGTGGCACGACATGACCTTCAGCGGGCTGATCGACGACTACCGTGACCGGTACCTCGTCAAGCCCGGCATCACCGGATTGGCGCAAATTACCGGCTGCCGCGGCGAGACTCCCACGAAGGCCGACATGCTGCGCCGCGTCGAGAAGGATCTCGAATATATCGAGAAGCGCTCCTTGGCGCTCGATCTGAAGATATTGCTCCGCACCTTGCCCGCGATCTTCCGCCTTCGCGACGCCTACTGAGCGTGGCGCTTTCGCCGAGGCACAGGAGGTAAGAGCCATGCGCAGTCTAAGCGTCGGTACCGCGCGCATGCCTGGTAACGAAAGGTTTCCACCGCCTGACGCGCGGCGCAACAATGTGCGCACGCCGCGTCGGGCGTTCAACAGCTTGTTGATCATCTCGTCCGATATTGGACGCGCTGATGCAACGCCGCGACGGTTCCTCCTTCTCGCCTCGCGGCAGCGAATGAGCGGCGCGCGGTCCGCGCGCCGGGCGAGACTCAGCAAATTTCAAGCTCCTTGGTGTCGAGATGCGCGTCGCGATCGTACATGACTATCTGAACGCCTTGGGTGGCGCGGAAAAGGTGCTGCAGAGCATCCTCGAATGCTTTCCGGATGCCGATCTCTACAGCCTCTTCGACGTCCTGTCGCCGCAAGAACGGGCGCAGATCGGCTATCGCGACTGCACCACGTCGTTCCTGCAGAAGATGCCGGGCATCGCGCACCGCCATCGGCTGTACCTGCCGTTGATGCCGCTTGCCGTGGAGCAGCTCGACGTCTCGTCCTACGATTTGGTGATCTCAAGCTCCTTTGCCGTCGCGAAGGGCGTATTGACGGGACCGGATCAGCTGCACATCAGCTACGTCCATTCGCCCATGCGATACGCCTGGGACCTTCAGCACGAGTACCTGCGGATCTCCGGGCTGGAGCATGGTGTGAAGAGCTGGATCGCGCGGGCGCTCTTGCACCGCCTGCGCCTATGGGACGTGCGCACGGCGAACGGCGTCGATGACTATCTCGCCAATTCGCATTTCATTGCCCGCCGGATCGCCAAAGCTTATGGCAAAGAGGCACATGTCATCTACCCGCCGGTCACCATTCCGGCGGGCATCAACTTTGCTCCAAAGGCCGATTTCTTCATGACCGCGTCGCGGCTGGTTCCCTACAAGAACGTCCACAACATCGTCCAGGCGTTCGCGGACCTGCCCCAGGAAAAGCTGATGGTGGTCGGTGACGGGCCGGAAATGCGCCGGCTGCAGAGCATGGCCGGCGACAACGTCACCTTCACTGGCTTCGTCAGCAGCGACGAGCTTTGCGGCCTGCTCTCCGCGGCGCGCGCTTTTATCTTCGCCGCCGAGGAGGATTTCGGCATCGCTCCGGTGGAAGCGCAGGCTCATGGCACGCCCGTGATCGCCTTGGGGCGAGGCGGCGCGCGCGAATCCGTGGTGGCGAGCAGCGACGAGCCGACCGGCATCTTCTTCGACACCCCCTCGCCCGACTGCATCACCCGTGCCGTTTCAGCATTCCTGCGGCGCGAGACGACGTTCCGCCGCGAGCACTGCCATGCCAATGCGCGCCGCTTCTCCAAGGAGCGCTTCATGATGGAGTTCAGCGGCTTCGTGCATCACCGGTTCGCCGAGTTTGCTCGCGGTACCGGGAAAGCGACCGACCGGCTCGCCGCATGAGAGTGCGCTGAGCATCGACACATGAGAGGACAAGACCAGACAATGTCACAGGTCGAACCCGCGGCTTCGCAGCAGACCACGCTGGGCGACTATCTCGGCCTGCTCAGGCGCTGGCTTTGGTTCGTCGTCGCCTTCACCATCGGTTTCACGGCAATCTCAGCCGCGATCATCTTCAATCTGAAGCCGCGCTACACCGCGACGGCCATCGTCTCCGCCGACGGTCTCGGCTCCAAGGTCGTGGACATGCAGTCAGTGACCAACGAAGGGCCGGCGTCGCCGGCGTCTCGCACGCAATTGGAGGTCATCCGAAGCGAAGCCGAGATCATACAGTCGCCGCAGCTCATCGCCACCGTGGTGCAAAACCTCCATTTGACCGACGACCCGACATTCATGCAGATGCTCGGCGAGAAGAACTACCTGTCGTCGGCCTATATCTTGAGCCTGCTGCCAAGCTTTATCGCGGACCAAATTGAAGGCTTGGCGCCAGGAGCCGCCGCGCCGTTGCCGGAGCCGATCGAGGTCCGGGCCGCGGGCGCCATCCTGAAGCACCTTTCCGTCCTCACCGACGGCAAGTCCTACATCATCAAGCTCGGCGTCACGATGCCTCATCCAGTGCTGTCGGCGGCGATCGCCAACGGCATCACGGAGGCTTACCTGGATCAGCAGCGGCAGGCGCGGGTCAAGACCGTCGAGCAGGCCAATGAATGGCTCAACCAATATTTGGACCAGCTGCGCACGGCGGTGATCGAGTCGGACCGCGCGGTCGAGACATATCGCAAGGCGCATAACCTGACCTCGACGAAAGACGGGATGACCGTCGTGACCCAGCAGCTCGCCGAGCTCAATGCGGCGCTCGCCATCGCCAGCGCCGACCGGGCGCAGAAAGAGTCGGAACTGCAATCGTGGCAGAGCGCGGTACAAAATCCCGAGCAAGGACTGGGCGTAACGGCCAATCCGTTGATGCAGCGCCTGAGCGAGCAGCGGGCACAGCTTCTGCGCAAGCAAGCCGAGCTCCTGAGCCAGTTCGGCGAACTATATCCCTCCGTCCAGCGGGTACGCGCGGAGGTCGCGGATCTCGACAAGACGATCCAGAAGGAGACCGCGCGCGTCATCGAGAATGCGACCAAGCAGGTGCATGCCGCCCGCGCCAAGGAAGAGGATTTGCGCAAGAACGTCCGCAAGCTGCAGCAATCCGCCGCGGGCAACGACCAGCAGCTGGTACAGCTCCGCGCGCTGGAAAGGGACGCAGACGCCAATCGAACCCTCTACAACAATCTGCTCCAGCGCGCCAAGGAAGCGGCGGTCGAAAAGAATACGCAGCAACCGTGGAGCCGCGTCGTTTCGGCGGCGACGGTGCCGGTGCTGCCCTCCTTCCCGAACAAGACGGCGATGACGGGCGGCGCCGGCATTGCGGGGCTCCTGCTCGCCATGCTCCTGGCGGTGTTTCTCGATTGGACCAAGGACGGTTTTCGCAGCGGCGACGAATTGACCAAGGCGATCGGCCTGCCGACACTCGGCCTGGTGCCGCGCATGCCGACGCGGCGGCCGCCCGAGGATGAGGTGATCCATAGCCCCACCTCGCTCTATTCCGAATGCATCCACTCCGTCGCCGCGCTCATGCGGGTGGCGGATGCGCCCGATTCGATGCAAACCGTGCTGGTCACGTCGTCCGTGCCGGGCGAAGGAAAGACGAGCTTCGCCGTCAGCCTGGCGCGGGCGGTAGCGGCATCGGGCCGCAGCTGCCTACTGCTCGATTTCGATTTCCGCTGTTCGCGGATGGCCGAGACGCTGGGTGCGTCGAAGGCGGCGCTCGATATTCGGGAATGGACCTTCGCCCGGCCGCAGGATCTGGACTCCAGGCTGTTCAGGGATCAATCGGGCCTCGATGTCCTCGTCAGCCGCGCCGACGACGCGCAACCCCACACCTTGCTCGCGTCCGACCGGCTTCGCGAGTTCCTCGATCACGCGCGGCAACGCTACGACTTCATCGTCATCGATGCGCCGCCGGTCCTGGCGGTGTCGGATGCGCTGCACCTGTCCCAACTCTGCGACCAGGTCGTCTTCGTCGTCCGCTGGGGAAACACGCCACGCAAGGTGGTGCAGAATGCGATGGTGATGCTCCGCCAGCGGTCCTGCCGCGTCGTCGGCGCCGTGATCTCCCAGGTCGATTTGAAGCAGCAGGCGAAATACCGCAACGGCGACGTCGCCCAATACTCCAAAAGCTTCAGCAAGTACTACAGCTCCCAGCGCAAGCGGGCGCGGGCGTGATCCCCGGGGAAAGGGTGCGGGAGGGCACGATGACGGCCCATGGACAGGACAGGCAGGCAAGCGTGGCCGCCGACGGCCGGGTGATCAACGTTGTCCGCTCGGCACAGGGCGTCGCACATCGAGAGCGCGTTGTCGCCGAGCCTGAGCGGCGGCGTTACCGCGTATTGTTTCTGAGCCCGGTGGCCGATCTCAAGGGCGGCGCCGAGCGCAACCTCATCGATCTGCTCGGCATGCCCGATATCGATGCAGTGCTCGCCACGCCGGCACGCGGCCCGCTCTGCGCCTATGCCGAAGCCCGCGGCATCCCGGTCGTCACCTATGACATGGGCGCCGTGGCCAGGGTTCACCGGCCGCTCAAGCCGCGCGTCATACTTTCCGCCATGCGGGACGCGGTTCTTGCCGCACGCGAGATCGCCGGGATGTGTCGCGCTTACCACTGCGACTTCGTGCACAGCAATGGCATGAAGACCCATTTGATCGCCGGCCTCGCGCGCGTGCTCTTCAGCGTGAAGGTCGTGGAGCATGTGAACGACATACCCTATTCGAGGCTCGAAAAGCGCTTATGGCGCCTGTTGCACTTCTTCGCCGACCGGGTAATCGTGCTGTCGCGCCCTTGCTGGCCGGCGCAGCTCGCCGGCAACGTCCACATCATCCCGAGCGCGCTCGTCGTGCCGCCGGACGAGCTTCCGTGGGGCGATCCGGGACGGCCGATCCGGCTGGGCTTTGTCGGGCGCTTTCATCCGCAAAAGGGCCTCGATCTCCTCATCGACTGGGTCGTCGCCGCGCGTGATGCCGGCATCGACTGGCATCTCGTGCTGCGCGGCCGGGCGTCCCCCGAGGAAGCCGATTATTGGCGGCGGATCGAGGGGCGCTTCCACGAGGCGGGCATCGCCGACCGGATCACGGTCGAAGGCTGGAAGGACTGGCAGAACGACTGGCGTGCCGTCTACGCGGACATGGACGTCCTGCTGGTCCCGTCGGTTTTGCCCGAGCCCTTAGGCCGGGTGATCATGGAGGCGCTGGGATCGGGCGTGCCGGCCATCGCCTATCCCGCGGGCGGCATCCCGACCCTCGTCAGGCACGGCGTCACCGGTTATCTCGCGGACACACCCGCATCCTTCGTGTCGGCGCTTCGATCGGTGGTCGCCGATCCCGCCGGGTTCCGCGCGGTGCGTCGCCGCGGCTTCGAGTTCATGCTCGAGGAATTCAGCATGCCGCTCCATTACCAACGCATCCGCGAGGTCTACAGCCTGGTCGCCTGATGTTTATCAGCCTCCGGGCTTTGTCGCGGTGCGCCGAGAACGTCTGAACGGAAGATGCCATAGAAGATGCCATATCTGATCTTGATCTATGCCGGTGGGATCGCGGTCACGGCGGGACTCGCCGTCGCAAGCGGCATTCTCGCCAAGGTCTTCTATTTGGCCTGCTGCGTTGCCCTCAGCGTGTGGAGCAGCAGACGCAACCACTGGGACTACCTGCTGCTGACGTTGTGGATCGCGGCGCTAACACCGTTTGCCCGCCGGCTGGTTGACCTGGAAGCCGGCTGGGACGCGACGAATATCATGCTCACGGCGCAGTTCCTTGTCGCCGCTCCGATGATCCCTTCGATCCTGCAGCGTATCCGTACGCTGGATGCCGGCGCGGCGCTCTTTCCGAGTGTGGCCGCGCTTTGCATCTTGTATGGCTTGGTCATAACGCTCCTTCGCGGGAACCTAGCTCCTGGTCTCTTGGGGCTGGCGGATTGGGGCGTTCCCGTCCTCTACTACTTCTTCATTGTCACTCATCGCGACAGCGTGCCGGCGCTCCTCCAGAGACTGCCATCCTTTGTCACAGCAAATCTCTTGCTGCTGGGCTCGTACGGCATTTGGCAGTTCATCGATCCGCCGCTGTGGGACCGTCTCTGGATGCAGAACGCAGACGTGCCGGCTTTTGGGCTTCCCGAGCCGTTCATGGTGCGGGTGTTCAGCACGATGAATTCTGCTGGTCCCTTCAGCTACTGGGTGATGGTGCTGATCATCCTTTCCTTCGGCTTCACGACTTGGTTGACGCCGATTGCCCGGGCAATGGGGCTCCTGTCCCTGGTATTTACGGTGGTTCGAACGAGCTGGGGCGGACTGGGTCTTGCTTTGCTGATCATCGTTCTTTCGAGCGGGCGCAGAGCGGCGAAGTATGCGCTCGGGACCGTTGTTGCTGTTGTCGCCGCCAGCGCCGTCGTCACCACCGTTCCGCAGATCGAGGAGATGGTCTCCACGCGATTGGCCAGTTTTAGCGACTTGCAGCAAGACGGCAGTTTGCTCGAACGCGAGGATATATCGTCACGACTATTGACACTCATTATGGCCAATCCGCTGGGGGTGGGGATTGGAATTCTTGGGCGCGGAGCACTTGCGGCGGATGCGGAGCAAGTGGTCTTCACCGGCCCCGTTGATAATGGCGTTCTGGAGATCTTCGGGAGTCTCGGGTGGTTCTTTGGGGCGGTGTACTGCGCTGCAGTGGCTGCCACGGCTGCCCGTGCTGCGGGTTGTGCACATCGCTTTGCACAGCAACGCAAAGTGACATTCGCGGCGTCCATCGCATGCTTGATGGCGCTGCCGATCACGAACATCGCCGCTGGGGTCACGGGTGTCGTCCTGTGGCTGATGCTTGGGATGACTGTAGCGATGGAAGAGGAAAAGACTGCTCGGGAGGAAGCGAGCACCGCCACGCGGCGAGCAACATCTACGCCCTTCAATTGGGAGCCAAGCTAATGCATCTTTGTATCGTTACGCCTAACGTGCTCAAAGGTGACGGACAGGGCCGCGTCAATTACGAGATTACGCAAGAGGCAATCCGCCGCGGGCACCGCTTGACGCTCGTCTCTTCCAACGTCGACGTCGCCCTCATGACACAGCCGACCGTCGAGGTCATCCCGCTGACCGGGCGCCCACCTCAGCTCCGCTATGACTTCGAATTTCGGCATCGCAGCACGCAATGGCTGAACAGAAATCGACAGCGTTTCGACCTGGTGATTACCAACGGCACGGCGACAGCGGCATCTACTGATATCAACGTCGTGAATTTCACGTCTCATGGCTGGTGGCAGACGTCGCAGCATCCTTGGAAGGTGAAAAAGAACGCGTACGGCCTTTACCAACTCGTGCACGCGAAGATGCAGAGGCATTGGGAACAAAGTACCTTCCTGCGCGCCAAATGGAATATCGCCGTATCAAGTCGCATCAGGGACGAGCTCATCGATCTTGGTGTGAACGAGCGCTCGATCACGGTGATCTTCAACGGAGCCGATCTCGACGAATTCAAGCCCGGACCGGCCCGCCGCGCGGCCTTTGGATTGCCATCCGATGTGCCTCTTGGCCTGTTCGTCGGCGATATTCGGCTGAACCGCAAGAATCTTGCGACCGTACTCAAAGGCCTCGTGAGAGTGCCTGAGATGCACCTAGCCGTTGCCGGCGATCTTCGCGGAAGCCCCTATCCAGTGTTCGCACGCGCGCTCGGACTTTCTGGTCGCGTGCACTTCCTCGGCAAGCGGATGGACGTTGCCGATCTCATGCGAAGCTGCGACTTGTTCGTGTTTCCATCGTTTTACGAAGGGTTTGCGCTGTCGGTCGTCGAGGCAATGGCCAGCGGCCTCCCAGTCATCGTGTCGGATCGCGTCGGCACCTCGGAGATCGTGACCGACGAGTGCGGGTTCGTGCTGTCGCAGGCCGAAAATTGCGAAGCTCTAGCCGATGCAATGCAGCGGGTAGCAACGGATCCCGTTCTCCGGCGACGCATGGGAACCGCGGCGCGACGAATTGCCGAACAACACTCTTGGGCTGCGAAGGCTGCAGAATACTTGGACCTATTCGAAAGCCGGCTCAGTGCGGATCGCCCGCAGAGCGCTCCTCGATTTGGTGATACCGATGCACCAGCCTACGCTTAGCATCATCATCCTAAACTACAACTATGCCCGCTTTCTCCGCGAGGCCATCGATTCAGCGATCGCTGTCGAAGCGGACACCAAGGAAATCATAGTCGTCGACGATGGATCGACAGACGAGTCCGCGGCCGTTCTGGATGGATTTGGAGATAAAATACGAACGATATTCAAGGCGAATGGGGGTGTTATCAGTGCTGGGAACGCGGGCTTTCGACTGTCACGCGGCGACATCATCATCTTCCTGGATGCGGATGACCGTCTAGCCAAGAACGTGGCCCAAAACGTTTTTCGCGCTTGGGATCAAACCGTCGCCAAAGTACAGTACCTCGCCAACGTAGTTGACGGCAAGGGACGACCACTTGGCAGGATCCAACCGGCGTTTACAAAGGTCCCGGCCGATTCCGATATTCGGTACTCGTTGGAAACCACCGCCACATACGTGACCTCGCCAGGAAGCGGCAACGCGTATGCTCGATTGTTTTTGAACGAGATATTTCCGTTGCCCGAAGACCTTCAGACCTATCAGGACGATCTGATCAATGCCGTCGCGCCATTGTACGGCCGCGTCGTCACGCTGCTCGTGCCGTTATTCGACTATCGCCATCACGGCGCCAACGCGTACGCGCAAGGCAGCTTCGAGCCGCGATCTCTTGCGCGGATGTTGCAGAACGATCGCGCGCGGCTCTCATTCCTTCGTGAGAAGGCGCGCGGAGTCGGTGTGGTTATCGCAAGCGATGCGCTGCTGAATTCACCGTATCACGCTGTGGCGACCGTTGCCCTTCGAAAGTTGAACCCAGATCTGGCCGACGGTAATCCTTGGCTTGTTGGCCTGATGGTGCGCACGTTGCGCGCTGCTATCCGATATCGGTCTATCGGATGGGCGGAAAAGACCGTGATGATTGCGTGGATCGTCAGTGTCTGGCTCGCGCCGCGGGCGCTTGCGGCCAAACTCGTTGCCTACCGTTATGCACCGGCGACGCGGCCGAAATGGACCGCGGCCATACTTGCGCGCCTGCGCGTGAGCTCTTGATGTTGCTCGCTGAAACTTGCGGCTCAAAAGGCGAGGAGATGCAGCAGATGAACGAACATGCTTCCGCGCCGCTTCGCGTTCTTGTCGTTTCCCATACCTCTCAGTCACGGGCAGCCGGCCAGGCACGATGCATGCCGCTCCTTGACCGCGCAGACATCGAATGTCGATTGCTGGTTCCCCATCGCTGGAATAACTCCGGCAACTGGGAGACGCCCGAACCCGCCGGCGACGACCGTCTGAACGTTCAGGTCGGCAAGGTAGTTTGGCCATGGACGGGACCGGGCCAGTGGTATCTGCATTGGTATCCCGAATTCGGGAAGATACTTCGCGATTTCCGTCCTGACGTCATACACCTCTGGGAAGAGCCATGGGGCCTCGTCAGCGTGCAGGCTGCCTGGCTGCGGAACCGTTATCTGCCGGAAACGCGGTTGATCTTGGAGACCGAGCAGAACATCAACAAGACACTACCGCCGCCGTTCGAGCATTTCCGGTCCTTTGCGCTGCGAAACGCCGACGCCTTGGTGTCACGAAGTCACGAGGCAGTCGAGGTTGCCCGCGCAAAGGGATACGCGGGTCCGGCGGCCCTCATCGCCTATGGGATTGACCCAAACATCTTCAGGCCGAGAGACCGCAACGAGGCGCGGCAGGCGCTCGGCCTTAATGGCTTCGTGGTCGGATACGTCGGTCGTTTCGTTGAGCAGAAGGGCGTCGAAGATCTCGTTGACGCCTTGGCTTTCTTGCCCGCGCATGTCCAATTGGCGCTCATCGGCTCGGGCCCCCTGCGTCCGCGGCTTATTGAACGGGCGGAGCTGCGCGGCGTCGCGAGCCGCGTTCATATTCTCCCGCCGCAATCCCCTGACACTCTATCGCTGACGATGAACGGTTTGGATACACTGGCCCTGGTATCGCGAACAACCGCACGATGGAAAGAACAGTTCGGTCGGGTCATCATCGAGGCGCAGGCCTGCGGCGTTCCCGTAATTGG
The DNA here is from genome assembly GCA_052143095.1 of Allostellaceae bacterium. GTDB lineage: Bacteria > Pseudomonadota > Alphaproteobacteria > ATCC43930 > CGMCC-115725 > DAHUYF01. The sequence goes on along the minus strand of JBKQTR010000247.1, from coordinate 6,198 downwards.
GTCGCGCTCCGGCGCTATCCCCGACGTCGTCGGCGACGGCGGTATCATCGTGCCGGAGCGCGATCCCAAAGCCTTGGCGGCGGCAATTCTCCGCCTCGAGCAAGACCCGGCGCAGCGGGCTCATCTCGGTCGTCTGGGGCAAGCCCAGGTCGAAGCCCGATACACTTGGGAGCAAGTGTCCGATTCGCTGCTTTCGCTTTATCGGTCTGCCCGTCGCCGGTGGAGCGCCGAGCGCGCCAGGCCGCGCGAGCTGCCGGCGCACCCCAAACGAAGCGACCTCTCTGAAGCCAGGGAGTCCATTCGGAGAAGGCACTCCAGTGGATGATGTCGTTCGTCCACGTCCGGAGCAGAAACGGGGCTTGCGCAGCTGCAGGCGTCGAGATGACGCCTGCGACCTCGTCGCGAAGCGAGGGCGCCTCGCTGTCGAGCGACGTCGCGCGGCGAGAGGAAATGGCAGGCGCGTCACTGTCTGGCGCTTCTACTGGGCGAGATAGCGAGCGATGGGAATTTGGGCAAAGGCACTGCGCGTTATAAGGCCACCTGGGCGGCGCACCCCCACAACAGCCAAGGCGTCAGCGCGCCACGCCGCGCTCGCGATCGCCTTGGCTGTCGCCCTCCCTCAAACAACGATCGCTGACGACCTCGGCAGCGCTTCGCCACTGCAAGGCAATCAGGCGCGATCCAAGCCTGACGCGATGCTTATGTTGCCGGGCCGCACCGCAAGCTCAGTAATCGATTTTGGCGCAAAATGCGACGGGGCGACGGACGACACAAACGCGATCCAGCTTGCGGCGAGCTCGGTCAAAGCCGGCGCTCTCTACATCCCGGTCGGACGAACTTGCATCATCGCAAGTGCGAGTATCACCGTAAATGGGCCGTTGTTCAGTTTTCCCGGCGGCGGGACGATCAAGTTCCCGCACGATCTTGGCCGCGACAAGGCCGGCATCTATGTGCAAGGACCATGGGTTGAAAACATAAATTTGGTCGGTCCCGGCGGTACAAGTTTCCCCGGCGCTGGAAAGACGCCGGCGCAAATGGACGGGCTTCAAGTCGGCGTCAGCCCGACCGCGGCGCCCCAACCGTTCTTGCGCGGTCTCAATGTCCAAGGGTTTCACAGCGCTCTCGTCTACAACACGAATTATGGCCATATCCGATTGGCGGACAGCCTGATCACCAACAACTACTACGGGGTCTACATGCTGTCCAACGCGGGGGACACCAAAGTTCAGAACAGTGAGATCGTCGGGCAGGCGATGGCGGGAATCGCCTGCCCGGCCGACAGCCATTGCCTTGATGGAAATTGCATCATCACTGGAACGCATATCGGCTTTTCACCCTACGGGATTTATCAGGAGGCGGGGAACAGCGCGAACGGCGGCTTCATGAGCGGCTGCCTCCTGGAGGAGGTGCACTTTGAGAGTATCGGAAATGCCGCGATCAAATCTGCCGCAATCGCGAATGAGCACCTCGGGCCGTCGCTTGATAGCACTTATATTATTCATCCCGGGTTCTTGTGGGACGAGTCGCGTCGATACGCGCTTGCGGCCAGCATTACCTACGCGATCGATGTACCGTTCATAAATGGTCAGCTGCGCATAGATCAAGGGGCATTCCCGCTGACGCCGGGCAGCAGCGGGGTGGTTATTCACGCGCAAAACTGCACGGGCCGGGTGGTTCTCAACTATGACGGGCCGCCAGCGCCGCCGCGTGGTTCGGCTGAGTCACCCGCGCCGCTCCTCGTCGTCGACAATCCTGCGAACCAGGGCTGCGTGTGGGCGAGCCGAGTCCAGACCGCTTCGCTCTCGCCCTCGGGGCTTACCCCCTATGCAGATATCACCGTGGCGAGCGGCCGAACCGTGGGAAGTACGACCTTCCCGACGAGCAGCTATGCGATGAGTGCCAAGGGCATTCAGCCGATATGTACTCCAGCGGCAGATCCGGGGTCTCGCTGGTGGATCACCGTCGCGGAGTCCGACAATCAGACGACAGTAGCCGTGCATTTGTCATCGGCGCCAGCTGAGAAGGTCAGCTTCTATTGCCACCTGACCGATCAGGGATGAATCATACGGCGAAGGCGCCGCTTCAAGCCGCGACCGTCGCCATGCCCCAATCACCTCCGCGAGGCGCCTCATGGATGGAAGGTATCGAGAGAAACACTGCGAAAACGAAGGGCTTGCGATGATTGAGCCCGCTCGCTCAGCGCTGTTTGCGGAAGCCTTCGGATGATGCGGAGGTTACAGGCATTGGCGACGTCTCTGCTAGTCGGTCGCGGCGCGGGTGCTGCGGCGGCGCAGACAATGTTGGTTCGCGTTTTCATCCTGGGCATCAATATTCTAAGCGGCATCCTGTCTGCCCGGCTGCTTGGGTCCGCTGGCAAGGGCGAACAGGCGGCAATCGCCATGTGGCCGCAACTAATCCCGATGTGTCTGACGCTCGGGCTGCCGACGGCGTTGGTGTACAGTGCAAGGCGCGCACCGCAACGAGAGGGCAGTTTCTTCGCCGCCGCCCTGATTCTCGGTGTCTCGGTCGGGCTCGTAGCGGGCGTTCTCGGCTGTCTAACCATGCCATATTGGCTCGGCCACTTGGGCGGCCACGTCGTACTGTGGAGCCAAGTGTTTATGCTGCTCGTCCCTTACGGCATGATTTCGCCCGTGGCGCAAAGCATAATGGAAGCGCACGGGAAGTTTGCCGTTGAAAACGGTTTTGTCCTCGCCTCGGCGCTTTCGACGGTTTGCTTGCTTGTCGCGATCGGAGCCGCCGACGTCGCAAACCCTGTGACAGTCGCGATGGCGTATACGACAGGTGGGTTGCCGGCCGGCATCGTGGGCATCGCCTATGCGGCCCGGTTATCGCCACCCGGTGTTCGCGATCTCGTGGGGTCCGTGCGCACGCTCCTGCACTATGGCGTCCGGCAATACGGCAGCGATCTTTTTACAGCCCTCTCCGGAAATATTGACCAGTTCTTGGTCGCAGGCTTTCTCGCGCCCAGGATGGTAGGCGTCTACGTCGTCCTGGCGAGCCTTTGCAGAGTGCTCAATCTCGTACAACAGTCAATCGTGGTCGTCTTGTTTCCGAAGGTTGTCGGTCAGCCACTTCATAGCATTTCGGAAAACGTGGAGCGGGCCGCACGCGTGAACATTGCTATTTCACTGCTTCCGACGCTGGCGATCGGCTTGGGTGGTGCCAATCTGATCAAAATCGTCTATGGACAAGATTTTGTGGCTGGCAGTACCGTAATTTGGCTCCTTCTCGCCGACACGTTGTTGGGCGGCATTTCGCGCCTTCTGGCGCAGGCGATAATGGCAGTTGGACGTCCAGGCGTGGTAACGCTTCTGAATGCAGCGCAGTTTTCCATTTGCATTCCGCTGGCCGTTATACTGCTCCCGCGATACCAGCTCGCCGGCGTCGCGGCGGCCATGTTGGCAGCGACCACGCTCCGTCTAATGCTGACGCTTGCTTCCTACTCTCTTGTATTGGGCCTGCCGAGACCTCGGCTGATTTTGTCGTCTTCGGATTTGACGTTTATCTACGCTCGGGTGCGTGCTCTAAGCTGAGCGAACCGCGGCCGGCGCAGGTCGATGTCTCGCAATGACGCTGAGATGCACGCGCAAAACGTGTTCGCTGAAGAAAAGCCATGCAATCATGACAAATCTTCCCGCTGCCGCTGTTCGGACCGTCAGCTTCGAGTGTCGCCTCACCGGTCAGAGCTGACCGATCCTCGAGTTTTTACTTTCACGGAAGAAAAATGAACAACCGATATCTCATCTATCTCGGCAAGAATCGAGGCGTCGTTTCGTGGGTGCCACCGGATCCCCATCCCGTCGACGACGATTTTACGTATCTGGCACGCGTTTTCGATGTGGTCGAACGCAGCCTGAAGATAAAGGGCGTGACATTCTATTTCACGTGGCACCACGTTGGCTTTAATGAACTTCCGTCCTACGGTCCGAACGTTGTCGTAATATTGGCAGGCGACGAATGGTGTCGCATACCTCCATACTTCAACAAGGTGCGAGCGATCTTCAAATGGTATGGCATCAAGCCGATACTTGGTTGCGAATACAAGTTATCGTACCTGGCGATATTGACAGCGGCACAATACGTTCGGATGTTTCTAAAGCGACTTCCAGGTCTCGGTCGGTACTGGCATTGGAGATTGCGCGCGCTGATGGCAGGCCGAGCATCTAGTGCCCCGATTTTCCCGATACCCTTGGGCTACGATAAGGGCCAACTTGATCTTCCGATTGTGCCGGTTGATCAGCGAGAATATGACGTGTTCTTTGCCGGCAGCGTAAATCATGCCCCATCCCCCAAATATTCTGTCCGGGATTTAGTCGGAAATCCGAAGGCGATTTCGCGCAATGAAATGATATCGCGGCTGCGAAGTTTTAAAAATAGGTATCCGAATTTCAACGTAAAGCTCTCAGTCACGCGCGATTTCCATGCGAGTGAAAGCTCAGGGAGTAAATTATACTCCGAGGAAATGATGAGGGCGAAAATCTGCGTGGTCCCCAGAGGCACTTCTTTCGAGACGTTTCGATTTTTTGAGGCTCTAAGATATGGTTGCGTCATCATAACGGAATCACTGCCGCCGAGATGGTTCTATGATGGATCGCCCGCGATACGATTGCCGAATTGGGAAAGGCTCGAAGATACGCTTACGACGCTCCTGAATGACAAAGATCTCATGCAACAAAAGCATGTCGCGGGCTTGGAGTGGTGGAAGAACAGATGCTCAGAAGCTGCAGTCGGCACCTACATTGCGGAGACTGTCTGGGGGCTGGGGGTCAGCAATAAAGCAGTGAAGCTGGCCGAGGGTTTGCCGCGCGGCCATGGGCAGCGCGCGATAGATTTCTGAATACAAGTGCAGGCGACGTTGACGGGCACCTCCTTCTCCCGACACAGACATACTCCCTCCAGGTAAGCGACCAAGCGGGACTCGAGCCGATCTGTGTGAGCCAGGCCAATGCGAATCCAGCGGCTCGGCAGCGCGATGCGTAGGCCACCGAGTGCAGAGGGTGCATGGTTCGCGGCACCGAGCTCGACGCGCTCGAAGCTCCGGTCTCCTCAAATATCTGGATATAGGTAATATTCTGCATAGCCAAACGCTCCGACGATCACGCGGCAACCGGGGAAGAGATAGCCCTTTATCCGCCGCTTTTAAGCTGCTTTGGCCGCGCGGCGCGCGTCCATGTGGTCTCGCTCTGAGTGGCAGAAATTACGCTCTTGGAAGAACGCCGAGTTGTCCAGCTTGGCGCAAATAGCGTAGCCTTTCCCCCGCATGAACTCGGTAAGCGGGTGTGACAACGCTTCGTCGATTTTGGTGAAACGTATTTCCAGGACAATGATCTTGGGTCGGTAGCGTTCCCAATCATTAGAATCCAACACTTCTCGTTCGTGCCCTTCGACGTCAATCGTCATGAAGTCAATTGATTGTCCGGACGGTAGGTATCGCGACAGGATCACGTCGAGTCTATCGACTTTCACATTTCTTGTTTGCACCAGCTTGCGCCCTTCGCTGAGTGCGAAGTCACGCTCCACAGTTCCGAAGGTATCATATTGCGGCCAATCGAACATATATAAGGGTCGCACCCCGCTCGCCGTGCTGATGCCCATTTCAAGAGTGATGTCTCGCGGTCGCCGGAACTTGAATTCTTTCTCGGTGCCGGGAAGAGGATCGATGTTGATGCCCCGCCATCCTTGGCGATAGAAACGAAACGTGTTCGATAAGACGACCGGATGGTGGGCGCCAACATCTACATAGAAGCCGCGCTTTGATCCGTGAAAGATCTTAGTCAGGAGGATATCCTCACCTTCCTGCGAGTAGGATTTCTCGCCCTGCAGCCAATTTCGCTTAAACCGGCGCGCGGGTTCCAATATCCGAGGCGGGAGTACGCGCTTCAGTGTTTTTCCAATAGCATTCATTTCAATCGACATTCCCAGATGATCAGGCATTTGCGTGAATGGTAGCATTCTGCTCCGGTGGCCGGAAGCGCAGCCGCCGCCTCGCGAAAGTGGCAAAATAGGGGCGCGCTTTCTTCCCGCTCCTGGCGCCGCCCCATTCAGATCGAGGTCGCGGTAGGGAACCGGGTTACCCCGGTCCCCCCGCACAGATCCCACCGTGCGGCTTTTCCGCAGTGGGCTCCTGTCGAGAGTCTGACGCAACAGGCAGGCATGTTTGATACCGCCGGTTCGTAG
>JBKQTR010000246.1:0-3714 GCA_052143095.1 Allostellaceae bacterium | reverse complement strand
GTGCCAGGCTTACTCACTGACTCAGCCTGGGGAATTGTCCGAGCATGCCACTCACGTCGCGTTATCCTTCTTGACCGTCAGCATGATGTCTTCTGTCGACATGCGATGACGGAAATCCGGATCGACGAACCGAGCCTTGACAAGCCCATCCTTGCCCACCACGAGGGTTGCGGGGATCGGCAAGAACCAGCCGCCATTACCCTGAAACCGCGCCAGGTCGATCCCGAACCCAAGATACATCTGCTTAATCTTCTCGCCGACCCAGAACACAAGCCCAAGGCTCATGGCGTAAGCAAGATCGAGGTCAGTCAATCTGGCGCACCGTGAGGTCGCGCGCCCAGCCCACGTCGGCCGCGCTGCGGATTGTTTTACCGAAGGTGGCGCCCCCGGGGTCTCGACCGTGCCCACCACCGCCTGGCCGCCGGCGTACACATGGACATGCTCGCCGTGATCTTCTGCTGACCTTTACCGCGATGACGGTTGAGCGCAAGGGTTGTGCCGATGGCCACCGGCGACAGGCTCGCGATCGTTTTACGCAGCCGGCTCAGTCCTCACGAGGATCTCTTCGGACTACTTGGCACGAGTGTGAATGGCTCGAACTGCGCCAGCCCAGTTACTCGTGGGCTCACCTTCAACAACACAGCGCAACAAGCGCGCGATATTGCCCCGGGGTTTGGCCGGTTGCTCGGCGAAATGCCCTGGAGAAATTTGCCTGCGATGAAAACCGGCACGTTGCGGCGATGTCCGCCAGCGACCGATCATCTCCCGCCAAATGGGATTTGGCCAAATCCAGACGCTTGTCGCCGATATATTTGTGTGGAGATTTGCCGGTTGCTGTTTTGAAAGCACGGGCAAAATGGAACCGGCTGAGGCATGCTGTGGATGCCAAATCCGCCACGGTTATGTCCTCCTCTAGATGCGCTTCGATGAATGCTTGGACGCGCCGAAGTCGCCGGCGATCCAGTCCTTTCCTCACTACCGAAGCATCAATGGGCTTCGGCGAGAGGTTTGAATAGCCCTGCAGCAACCGCGCGACGAGACTGGTCGATAAGGCGTCGATCAGCAGTCCCCCGCACGAGGTTTCCATCCGCATTTCCGACAGGATCACCTCGGCAATTTGCTCAAGCAGAGGATCGTAGAACCCTGCCTCATAGCGCAATGACGCCGCGCTAAATTTCTGCAGATCGTCATCCGCCTCCAGAATGGCAAACGGCCTTTCCGGCAAATAGATGTGCAGCATTTCGGCTTCACCCTGCGAGAAACTGACGAAGTCCTCGCGCACGCCGGCTTGACCGAGCCAGATCGCGCCGCGCGTCCCAGGGGTCCGCTGATAGATCGCGTCGGCTTGCCGGGTCACGATGGTAGGACCCTTAAGAAGCAAAGCAACCTCAGAGTATTTCAGCACAAATGTTGGGAGATCGCCCCGGGGATGTGATCGGCGTTCGACAAACAAGCCATGCCAATTCCGTTCGACCGACGATTCGAGCAAACATCCCGTCGGAAACTTCTCATCGCCATATCCGAGTTCCATTGGCCATGCTCCTCTCGCCCCCCTCGGCGAGTTCCGGCTGCTGTTGTTAATTTAACTTAGGTGCCCATGGGCTCGGCGGACAATGCCGTTTGGCTATTGAACCGATAGCCGAGAGCAGTTGGGGCTGCGCTGTGAGGTAGGCGACGAGCCTCCGCCGTCAGCGAAGATGGCGTCGACGCTCCGCACCGCAGGATAAGAGGAGAGCACATGCGGACGATGCCTACGCTGAAGTGGCCCCTTAATACAACGAGGAGGGTGCCCGATCATCGGGTCCGAGCACTGGATAGGTGGGCCACATGCCTCGTGCGCAGCTCGTGTTAAGCGCCATGGTGATGGCGATCTTGCTCAGTGCGGCAACGCCATCACGGGCAGCCGACGAGGACGGAACGCCGGCAAGCCCTGATCTTCTCACTGTCAATTACCCGTACTGCTACGAAAACCCCTGGGATCGGGCGACCTGCCTCAAGGATGATTTGCCGGCCGCGGGCCATAAAGCCCGGATGCACGCCGCACGAGACAGGAAGCGGGTCAACTAGATTTCGCCTCGCGAGATCCTGTCCAACTTCAACTGATGTCTTCGGCACAAAGTAGCAAAAGGACAGTACATCCGGAGAATACAAAGACCGATGATGGGTCGAGGATGCGCGTTAAGGCGCCGCAACCGGGATCGCTGCTAACGGGCCGATTGGTACCGGATCAGGGTCAAGGTTCTTGCACGCTATTTTCGCCATCACGCCCCAAGAGGAGGAGTTCGCCATGAATATCCCGATTGCATTGTTGCTCGCTGCGGCCGTGGCCGCGAATGTTGCCACGGCCCATGCCGCGACCACTCCTCTCGACCCGGATAAGGCGCCGATCGCGGCCGTGGACCGCTTCAGCAAGGAGGCAGCGCATTTGCAGCTGCGCACGGCCGACAATCATATTCCCGGTCCGAACGAGCCCGTGGATTTCGACACCGGACCGTTCATCACGCAGGGATGGTCGCCAAGCACGGGCAAACCCGTGCGCTACTACAATTTCGACGTCCAGAGCACGACGCCCGCCCCGGTCTACGTGTTGTATCACGAAGGTGAGGACAAGCCGGTGGCCGGCCAGCTCGATATCATCGACACCTTGCCGGGCGAGAAGGGCTACAGCGATTTCCGGCAGGTTTGGAAGGTGTCGGTGCCCAAGGACTACGTTGCCAATACCATCACCGGCTCGGCGGCGTTGCGTCACTCAGGCTACAAGACCGAAAAGACCGACACATTGTGGAATATGCCGGTGGTTCCCGATAAATCGCGCGCGACCATGCGCCTGAACGGTAAGAGCGCGGAACTTGAGCGTGCCTGGTATGAAGGCAAGGTGGCGAAGTTCTTCAGCTTCGACGAGGCGCCCTTGTCGGCGGCCGGAGGCAATGTTCCGCTGTCGCCGATCTACGTGACGTTCAACATCAATCCCGATCAGCCGAATGGTGGACCCGGCTCAGGTTTCCGCACCGAGCCCAATTCTCCGCAGACCCATAACGTTCCAGCCACACTGCCGGGCGATCCTGGATATTCTCCGCTATGGTTGGTGAGCGTCTACGACAACGCCGACTTTGCCTCGGTGCATGACCTGGCGACGGCGACCAAGGCGAAGTTGCTCGCTGCGGGCGTGGCGGATGTCAACTGCCCGATCGTGTTCGTCACGCCTTAGAGGGCTCAGGGAACGCAGCGTCCGTCGCCGAGTTCGATCTTATCCACGACATGTCAGGCTGGGAGGCCCAATGAAGAAACCATACGCGCCGATGATCGTAGCGGCGCTCGCTGCACTCTGCGTCTTGGGCATCATACGCGGCGCACAATGGGACGCGCACGCCGCCGAGGAGGCCGCCTGCTGCAAGGCCGGGGATATGACGCCCCCGATCGAGCTGGCCAATAAAGTACCCAAAGGCCAGCTGCACAGTCCCTATCCCGATTACGCCAAGCTCGCGAAGGACGAGGACCTCGTCAAACAATTCCGGCTGCCAGGCTGCAATGAGTGTCACGGCGGCACCGGTGGTGGCGGGATCTGCCCCGCTTTGACGCAAGGCGCGTGGTTCTGGGGTAATACCGACGACGTGCTGTTCAGGCTGATAACGCTGGGCTCGATGGGCGTGGAACAGCAGGGCTACAAGCGCTTGGGCTATGGTAGTGTGCACGCACCGATGCCGCCAATGGGCG
>JBKQTR010000245.1:0-30050 GCA_052143095.1 Allostellaceae bacterium | reverse complement strand
CCTTCATTGCCGAACCCAAGGACGGCAAGCGGCGTCGAACCATGTTCGCCTACGAAAAGGGCCTGATCTGGGGCAACGACAACTATCGTACCAACCAGGCTTTGGTGAACCTCGCGTTGGCCACCGGCAACGTCGGCCGGCCCGGCGGCGGCTGCGTCCGCATGGGCGGTCACCAGGAGGGCTATGTCCGTCCGTCCGACGCGCATGTCGGCAAGCCCGCCGCCTATGTCGACCAGCTCCTCATTGCCGGCAAGGGCGGCGTCCATCACATCTGGGCCTGCGACCACTTCAAGACGACGCTCAACGCGCTGGAATTCAAGAAGGCCTATAAGCGCCGCACGGACCTGGTGAAATACGCGATGGAGGGTGTGCCCTATGGCGACCGCGCGGCGCTGGTGAACGCGGTCATGGGCGCGATCCGGCAGGGCGGCCTCTTCAGCGTGGACGTCGACATCGTGCCGACGAAGATCGGCGAGTGCGCGCATGTCATGCTTCCGGCCGCGACCTCCGGCGAGATGAACCTCACCTCGATGAACGGCGAACGCCGGATGCGGCTCACCGAGCGCTACATGGACCCGCCCGGCAACGCGAAACCGGATTGCCTCATCGTCGCCGGACTCGCGCAGGCGCTTGAGCGGTCCTGGCGGTCGGCAGGCAAGACCGACATCGCCGACAAGTTCAAGGGCTACGACTGGAAGACCGAAGAAGACGCCTTCATGGACGGCTACAACCAACATGCCGACGGCGGGAAGTTCGTGACCTACGAGCGGCTTCGCGCCATGGGCACGAACGGCTTCCAGGAGCCCGCGGCGGACTTCAAGGACGGCAAGATCATTGGCACCAAGCGTCTCTACACGGACGGCAAGTTCAAGGCGGGTAAGGCCAAGTTCATGCCGACCCAATGGCGCGGGCTGCAGGCGGAGGGGAAGCAGGCCGAGAAGGACAAGTTCCCGTTCCTGATCAACAACGGCCGCGCCAACCACGTCTGGCAGTCGGTCTATCTCGACCAGAACAACGACTTCGTCATGGACCGCTTCCCGCTGCCCTACATCCAGATGAACCCCGAGGACATGCAGGAGCTGAAGATCGGCGCGGGCGATCTCGTCGAGGTCTACAACGACAACGGATCGACCCAGGCGATGGCCTATCCGACGCCGACGGCCAAGCGGAAACAGACCTTCATGCTCTTCGCCTATCCCACCGGCCCGCAGGGCAACGTCGTCTCCAAGGGGGTGAACGAGCTGATCATCCCGAACTACAAGCAGACCTGGGGCAACATCCGGAAGATCGCGGACGCGCCCGAGGTCACGCGCAAGCTCTCCTTGAAGAGCCTGGAGTACCGCACGAGCTGATCCTCCGTCCTCCCTGGACTGACCGGAGCAGGTCTACGCTCCGGTCGCTCTTTGCGGACCGGGGAATGAGTTCAACGAACCCGAGCGAGGCGGGCACGCTGCACGATCGCCTTGAGCAGGGTCAGAGCATCTCCGGGGCGGGAGAGGTCCTATTCCGGCCCGGGCGCCTCACTCGCGGCGCCGGCGGCGCGGGCAACCGTCAGTAGGTCGCGATCATTTCGTCTGAGACGCGCACTACGCCAGGCACGCCCTCGGCAAGCGCGATCAGCGCCTTGCGTTCCGGCTCGGAGCTGATGAGACCCCATAAATGCACCGTTCCGCCGGTGACGATGACATTGCGGCTGCCAAAATCGGTCCAGGACTGCTGCTGTTCCAGCCGAGCCAGCAACGCGTGGCGGATGTCGAGGTCCCCGTCGCCCGTCTCCTCGCCATGCCCTATGGCCGATGCGAGGGCCTGGATCAAATTGGAGCGGCTCACTACGCCGACCAGCTTACCATGCCGGGTAATGGGCACCCGCTTGATCCGCTTGTGCTCGAGCAAAGCGGCAATCTCCGAGAGCGGCGTGTCCTCGGTGGCCGACACCACATCCGTGGTCATCAGCTCGCCGACCTTCTTGCCATGCGACTTGGCGAAATCCTCGGCGAGCGCGGCCGCACCGGTTACCGCCTCGAGCCACCACGGGCGGTGCTTTTCCGTGCCGATCTCGACGCGATGAATGAGGTCGGCCTCGCTGAGGATGCCGATCAGATGGGCTTGTGCATCGACGACCGGCAGAGCGCTGACGTCATGCTTGCTCAAAAGCTTGATCGCGTCTGCGACATCGGTGTCGGGACGGACCGTTATGACGTCGCGTACCATGATATCGATCGCGCGCATCATGTTCTCCTCGGGCTGGCTATGGAGGGTGACGCGGTGCGGCGGACCTCAAAATAGATAGCTGAAAAGCGCGAACAGAGATCCCGAAAGCACGATGGCAACCGGCAATGTCAATACCCAAGCGAGGATCAGGTTCTTGATCGTGCTGGCTTGAAGGCCGGAGCGGTTCGCCGCCATCGTGCCCGCGACGCCGGAAGAGAGCACATGGGTGGTGCTGACCGGCAAGCCGTAACTGTCCGCGGCTGAAATCAAACCCATCGCAACGATCTCGGCGGCTGCGCCCTGGCCATAGGTGAGATGCTCCTTGCCGATCTTTTCGCCGACGGTGACGACGATACGCTTCCAGCCGACCATCGTGCCCAGGCCGAGCGCGATCGCCACCGCAACCTTGACCCAGGGCGGGATGAATTTCGTCGCGTTGTCGAGGGACTTCTTGTACGCGCTCAGCGCCGCTCCATCATCCTCCGACAAATCGGCGTCCTTGTCTTTCATCAGGAGACGCAGCGCTTCGGAGGTGAGATACATGTCATTGCGCGTGTTGCCGACCGCCGCGGGCGGAATCTTCGCCAGCGACCCGTATTGCTTCACCTGCGCGGCAATGTCGCGGACGAGCACGGCGAGCGAGGGGTATGTCCCCTCGCTGATCTTATGTTGCGCGACATAGAGCGTCACGGCGGGACGCGGATTGCCGAGAACATCGAAGCCGGCAGCCTTCGTCTCGATCACGTCGGACGCCGCCGCAGACGTGATCAAGAACGCTGAAACCTGGCTGTCGGGCAACGAGCGGTTGAGGGCATAGGTCGTTGGCACCGTGCCGATCAGGATCAGCATGATCAGGCCCATCCCCTTTTGCCCGTCATTCGAGCCATGGGCGAAGCTGACGCCGGTGCAGGTCAGGACCAGCAGACCGCGAATCCACCACGGCGGCGGCGCCGCCCCCACGGGCGCTTTGTAAAGCGCGGGAATGCGGATCAGGGCCTTGGCGAGCAGCAGCAGAATGCCCGCCAAGACGAAGCCGGCAAGCGGCGAAAACAGCAGCGACTTGCCGACGCCGAGCGCTTGCCCCCAATCGACGCCGCTGGTGCCGCTGTTGCCCGCGGCCAGGATCTGGTTCATCAGCCCCACGCCGATGATCGATCCGATCAAGGCATGCGAGCTCGAATTCGGGATGCCGAAATACCAGGTCCCAACGTTCCAGATGATCGCGGCGATGAGCAGGGCGAAGACCATGGCGAAGCCGGCATTGCTGCCGACTTGCAGGATGAGCTCAACCGGCAATAGCGAAATGATGCCAAAGGCGACCGCTCCGGTCGAGGTGAGCACGCCCAGGAAGTTGAAGAGCCCGGACCAGATCACCGCGATATGCGCCGGCAGCGAATGGGTGTAGATGACGGTCGCCACGGCATTCGCGGTATCGTGGAAGCCGTTGACGAACTCGAAGCCGAGCGCGATGAACAGCGCTAGGCCGAGCAGCAAGTACACGAGCACGCCGGGGGACGGCGCGGACTCCAGATCGGAGAGCAGCGCGTGCGCGGCATAGACGGCGCCGATGGCCAGCACGCCCACGGTGATGAACGGGGCGGCCCGACCGGTCCACGCCGGCATACCCGACGAATGCAGCGGATGTTCCTGGTCGACATGGGCAGCGCGATGCGCTGCGCCGCGGATGACCGCTCCTTCGCTCATCTTCGCCCCCGATTTTTTTGTCGCCGAGCCGCCAGCTGCGACTTGAGCACGCGACGATCTATAGCCGCTCTCCATGACATTTCGATGACAGCGGCGGGACACCCGCCGACCGCCGTCGGCCGGCATATGAGCGTCACGGGAGGCTGGTGGGCCGTCTGCAGTCGCAGTCGCTGCCGCATCGAGGGGCTGGTCGGCGATGGTCAGCGAAGGATCAATCCGGCTCCGCATCCGCCGCACGCCCGCGCCGCCAGCGCGTAGCGCTCGTCGCCCGCACCCCGCTCTGGAAGCCCGACGGCGATTGCGCCAAGATCGGCGCGCAACCGGCTGACGAGGTCTTTTGCCGATGACCCCGATCGCGCGATGGTTCCTTGGCGCGCTGGCGCTCGCCGCGCCCGGCGTCATCGCGCTCGGGATCTTCGCCGGCGCCGGCGATAGCGCGTGGCGCTGGGCCTTGCTCGCGGCGCTGGCGCTGTATCTCGCGGTCCTGCTGGTGGCGCGGCCGCTGCTCATGGGCGTGGCGGCGGTGCAGGCCGCGGTCGACCGCCTGGCGGCGGGCGACGGTACGAGCCCGGATGTCGAGACGCTGTCGCCGACGGTGCGCGAGCTCTGGCTCGCCGTCGGCCGCTGGGCGCGCGCGTCGCGCCAGAAGCTCGCCGCGCGCGAGGCCGAGCTCGGCGCGGCGCAGGCGGTGCTGGCGGCGCTGCCGGATCCGCTGATCCTGCTCGACGAGCGCCGCCGCATCGTCCGCGCCAACGCCGCGGCGAACGATCTGCTGGGCATGCGGCTCATCGACCGCGACCTCGCCGTGGCGCTGCGCCATCCGCTCGTGCTCGCCGCCGCCGATGCGGTGCTCCAGGGCGAGGCCGCGCGCATCGTCGAATTCGACGTCACCACGCCGGTCGAGCGCCATCTCTCGGCGCGGCTCGGCGCGCTCCGGCCGCACACCTCGGAGGGGGCGGCGGCGGTGCTGACGCTGCACGACCTCACCGCCGCCAAGCGCAGCGAGCGCCAGCGCGCCGATTTCGCCGCCAATGCCAGCCACGAGCTGCGCACGCCGCTCGCCTCGCTCATCGGCTTCATCGAGACCCTGCGCGGCCCCGCCCATGATGACGGCGCCGCGCGCGACCATTTCCTCGCCATCATGGCCGAGCAGTCGCAGCGCATGAAGCGGCTGGTCGACGATTTGCTGTCGCTGTCGCGCATCGAGATGAACGAGCACCAGCCGCCGACCGAGCGCGTCGATCTCGAGCGCGTGCTGCGCACCGTCGCCGATCTGCTGCAGCAGCGCGCGGATGCGCGCGACATGCGCATCGTGCTCGATCTGCCGCGCGGGCTTTCCGAGGTGCTGGGCGATCCCGACGAGCTCGCCCAGGTGTTCCAGAACCTGCTCGACAACGCCATCAAATACAGCCGCCCCGGCACCCCTATCGAGGTCAGCGCCCGCCCCTCGCCGCGCTTTCTGACCGGCGCGCGGCCGGGCGAGCGCCCGCCGGCGATGGCGGTGGCGGTGCGCGATCACGGCGACGGCATCGCGCGCGAGCACCTGCCGCGGCTGACCGAGCGCTTCTACCGGGTCGATGCCGCGCGCTCGCGCGAGCTCGGCGGCACCGGCCTCGGCCTCGCCATCGTCAAGCACATCGTCAACCGCCATCGCGGCGCGCTCGACATCGACAGCAAGGAGGGCGAGGGCACGGTTTTCACCGTTCACCTGCCGCTGCCGCCTGGTTAGATGATTGTCATAAAATTGCAATCTTTCTGTCGTATTGATGTAACGCAAGCCCTGTAGCCAAGGGGGACGAAAGCGCCACGTACCCCGCTCGGACACAAGAGCGGGACCGGCCTTCGCTTCAATGCAGCGTGAGGAGAAACCCCGTGCAGGCTCGCAGCAGGACTACCCTTTGGCTCGGCGCCTTTGCTGTTCTCGGGCTGGCGGCGATGGCCGCGCCCCGTGCCCAGGCGGCCGAGATTTCCGGCGCCGGCGCCACCTTCCCCTACCCGATCTATGCCAAATGGGCCGAGGCCTATAAGGCGAAGACCGATATCAGCATGAACTATCAGTCGATCGGCTCGGGCGGCGGCATCAAGCAGATCGAATCGAAGACCGTCGACTTCGGTGCCTCCGACATGCCGCTGAAGCCCGAGGACCTCGAAAAGCACGGGCTCACCCAGTTTCCGGCGATCATGGGCGGCGAGGTGATGGCGATCAATGTGCCCGGCATCAATGCCGGCGACATGACGCTCGATGGACCGACGATCGCCAATATCTATCTCGGTCATATCACCAAATGGAACGACCCGGCGATCGTAAAACTCAATCCCGCGTTGAAACTTCCCACCACGGACATTGCTGCCGTGTACCGTTCCGACGGTTCCGGCACGACGTTCATCTTCACCGACTACCTGTCGAAGGTGAGCCCGGAGTGGAAGGAAAAGGTGGGTGAGAATACGTCGGTTGAATTTCCAACCGGCATCGGCGGCAAGGGCAATGAAGGCGTGGCGGCGCTCACCTCGCGCACGGCCGGGTCCATCGGCTATGTCGAATATGCCTATGCGGTGCAAAACAAGCTCGTCTACACCAAGCTCATCAACAAGGAAGGCGCCGCGCTGCTGCCGAGCAGCCAGACCTTCCAGGCAGCGGCGGCCAATGCCGATTGGCAGAAGGCGCCGGGCTTCTACCTGCTGCTGACGGACCAGACGGGCAAGGAGAGCTGGCCGATCACCGGGGCGAGCTTCATCCTGATGTACAAGCAGCAGGAGAAGCCTGCTGTCGCGAAATCCGTGCTCGATTTCTTCGCCTGGTCCTATGCCAACGGCCAGAAGATGGCCGAGGATCTCATCTACGTGCCGATGCCGGAGAACGTGGTGAAGGTCATCGAATCGTCCTGGGCGGCCAACATCAAGGATGCGAGCGGCGCGCCGGTATGGCAAGCTCGCTGACCATCACGACGCGCCGGCGGGTCGGCCGCCAGCGCCTGCAAGACGCCGCCTTCCGCGGCACCACGCGCCTCTTCGCTGTAGGCGTGCTGGTGCTGCTGGGCGGCATCGTGGTGGCGCTGGCCGCGGGCGCGGTGCCGACCTTCCAACGGTTCGGTTGGGCCTTCCTGTCGAGCGACGCCTGGAACCCGGTGACGGAGAAGTTTGGCGCGCTGCCGGCGATCTACGGCACGCTGGTCAGCTCCGCCATCGCCATGCTGATCGGCATTCCGCTCGCCTTCGGCATCGCCGTGTTCCTGACCGAGCTCTGCCCGCCGCCGCTGCGGCGGCCGATCGGCACCTTGATCGAGCTGCTGGCGGCGATCCCCAGCATCATCTACGGCATCTGGGGCCTGTTCGTGCTTGCGCCCATCCTGCAGCTCACCGTGCAGCCGTTTCTGATCGACACCTTGGGCGAGCTGCCGGTCATCGGCGTGCTGTTCTCGGGGCCGCCGCTCGGGCTCGGCATCCTCACCGCCGGGATCATTCTGGGCTTCATGGTGCTGCCCTTCATCGCTTCGGTGGTGCGCGACGTGTTTTCCACCGTGCCGCCGATGCTGCGCGAGAGCGCCTATGGCGTCGGCGCCACCACCGCCGAGGTGGTGCGCCACATCGTGCTGCCCTATACCCGCACCGGCGTCATCGGCGGCGTCATGCTCGGGCTGGGCCGCGCGCTAGGCGAGACCATGGCCGTCACCTTCGTCATCGGCAATTCGCATCGCATCAAGGCCTCGCTGCTGGCGCCGGGCACCACCATCTCGGCGACGCTCGCCAACGAGTTCACCGAGGCGGTGGGCGATCTCTACACCTCCTCGCTCTTCGCTCTCGGGTTCATCCTCTTCGTCATCACCCTCATCGTGCTCGCCGCCGCCAAGCTGATGCTGCTGCGGCTCGAGCAACGCGCGGCCAAGTGATGCAGGTCACGGGCCTCTATGCGCGACGGCGCGCGACCAACGTCATCTACCTGGTCCTCTCCGTGGCGGCGACGGCGACCGGGCTCGCCATCTTGTTCCTCATCCTGTGGACACTGCTGCGCAACGGCATTCCGGCGCTGAGCTCCGACCTCTTCACCGAGATCACGCCGCCGCCCGGCAGCCGCGGCGGCATCGCCAATGCGATCTATGGCAGCATCGTCATGACCGTGGTCGCGACCCTGGTGGGGACGCCGGTGGGCGTGCTCACCGCGACCTACCTCGCCGAATTCGGCGCCGGCAGCCGCATCGCGGCGGTGGTGCGCTTCGTCAACGACATCCTGCTGAGCGCGCCCTCGATCATCATCGGCCTCTTCGTCTACGAACTGATGGTGCTGCCGCTGGGCCATTTCTCCGCCTGGGCCGGCTCGGTGGCGCTCGCCATCATCGTCGTCCCCGTCGTGGTGCGCACCAGCGAGGACATGCTGCGCCTGGTGCCGGGCAGCCTGCGCGAGGCCGCCGTGGCGCTCGGCACGCCGCAGTGGAAGGTCATCGTCATGGTGATCTACCGCGCGGCGATCCAGGGCATGCTGACCGGCGTCATGCTGGCGGTGGCGCGGATCGCCGGCGAGACCGCGCCGCTGCTGTTCACCGCGCTCAACAACCAGTTCTGGTCCACCGACATGAACGGGCCGATGGCCAACCTGCCGGTCATCATCTTCCAATTCGCCTTGAGCCCCTATGCGGATTGGCAGACGCTCGCCTGGGGTGGCGCGATGCTGATTACTATCGCCATCCTGCTGCTCAACATCCTCGCCCGCTTCCTTGCCAATTGGAGCAACCGCTCGCCATGACCGCCGACATCTCGCTGACCGTCGAGGCGCCGCGCGCGCCGACCCTGGGCCGTCCCATCGTGCGGCCGCAGGGGCCCGCCGTGGTGGCGCAGACCGCGCCCAAGGTGGTGATCAAGGACGTGCGCTTCTACTACAAGAAATACGAGGCGCTCAAAGGCATCAATCTGGCGCTGCACGACAAGCGCGTCACCGCCTTCATCGGCCCGTCGGGCTGCGGCAAGTCGACCCTGCTGCGCATCCTCAACCGCATTTACGAGCTCTATCCCGGCCAGCGCGCCACCGGCGAGGTGCTGGTCGACGGCCACAACATCCTCGATGCCGGCCAGGACCTCAACCTGCTGCGCGCCAAGATCGGCATGGTGTTCCAGAAGCCGACGCCCTTTCCGATGTCGATCTACGACAACATCGCCTTCGGCGTCCGCCTCTACGAGCAGATCTCGGCCAGCGAGCTCGACGAGCGCGTCGAGCAGGCGCTGCGGCGCGTGGCGCTGTGGGACGAGGTCAAGGACAAGCTGCGCCAGAGCGGTCTCTCGCTCTCCGGCGGCCAGCAGCAGCGCCTCTGCATCGCCCGCGCGGTCGCGGTGAAGCCGGAGATACTGCTGCTCGACGAGCCCGCCTCGGCGCTCGACCCGCTCTCGACCCAGCGCATCGAGGAGCTCATCGCCGAGCTCAAATCGGACTATTGCATCGCCATCGTGACGCACAATATGCAACAGGCCGCCCGCAGCTCCGACTACACCGCCTTCATGTATCTGGGCGAGCTCGTCGAATACAGCGAGACCGAGGCGATCTTCACCCATCCCCGGGAGAAGCGGACCGAGGACTACATCACCGGCCGCTTCGGGTGAGGAGCATCCCATGGCCTCAGAGCACATCATCAAGAGCTATGACGAGGAGCTGCAGCGCCTCGACAACACGCTGACCCAGATGGGCGGCATAGCCGAGAGCCAACTCGGCGCCGCCATCGAGGCGGTGGTCAAGCGCGACAGCGACCTCGCCACCCAGGTGATCGAAGGCGACGTCCGCGTCGACGCGCTCGAGCGCGAGATCGAGAGCCTGGTGGTGCGCCTGCTGGCGCTGCGCCAGCCCATGGCGCGCGACCTCAGGCAGTCGATCGCCGCGCTCAAGATCTCCAGCGACCTCGAGCGCATCGGCGATTACGCCGCCAACGTCGCCAAGCGCTCGATCGCCTTGAACCAGACGCCGCCGGTGCGGCCGGTCTATGCCGTGCCGCGCATGGGCCGGCTCTGCCAGGCGATGATCAAGGACATGCTCGACGCCTATGTCGAGCGCGACGCCGACAAGGCACTCGCGGTGTGGCTGCGCGACGAAGAGCTCGATGAGATGTATACCAGCCTCTTCCGCGAGCTCCTGACCTATATGATCGAGGATCCCCGCAACATCACCGCCTGCACTCATCTGCTGTTCATCGCCAAGAATCTGGAACGCGTCGGCGATCACACCACCAACATCGCCGAGACGCTCTATTTCCTCGTGCACGGCACGCCGCTCACCCAGGTGCGGCCCAAGGGCGACCGCTCGAGCCTCGCCGTCGTGCATGGGCATCCGGTCGAAGGCGAACCCCATGAGGAGAACGAGTGATGCGCCCGTTGGTGCTGGTGATCGAGGACGAGCCGGCGCTCGTCACGCTGCTGCGCTACAATCTCGAGCGCGAGGGCTTCGCCGTCAACGAGGCGCATGACGGCGAGGAGGCGCTGCTGCAGCTGCGCGAGAGCAAGCCCGACGCGGTGCTGCTCGACTGGATGCTGCCGCGCATCTCCGGCCTCGAGGTCTGCCGCCAGATCCGCCGCGCCCCGGCCTGGCGCGACCTGCCGGTGATCATGCTGACCGCGCGCGGCGAGGAAGGCGACCGCGTGCGCGGCCTCGACAGCGGCGCCGACGACTATGTCGTGAAGCCGTTCTCGCCGACCGAGCTGATCGCGCGGCTGCGCGCCGTCATCCGCCGCGTGCGGCCGGTGACCACGGCGGAGACCCTGCGCTTTGCCGACATCGTCATGGACCTCTCCGCCCATCGCGTCGTGCGCGCCACCGCGCCGGTCCATCTCGGCCCGACCGAGTTCCGCCTGTTGCGCTTCTTCCTCGAACGGCCCGGCCGCGTCTTCTCGCGCGAGCAGCTGCTCGACGGCGTCTGGGGGCGCGAGGCGGAGGTGGAGCTGCGCACCGTCGACGTGCATATCCGCCGGCTGCGCAAGGCGCTCAACGACAACGGCCGCAGCGACGTCATCCGCACCGTCCGCGCCGCCGGCTACGCCCTCGACGCCAACGAGGCCTGACCCGGCCGCCGCCGATGCCGGCCAAAGCCTTGCGGCATCGCGCGGCGGGGCGCTAGCTTCGACGCGCGATGCCGTCGGATCTCCTGCCGGCTCGAGGAGAGAGCGATGACCGAGACCATCGCCATCATCGCTCCGGGCGAGATGGGCAGCGCCACCGGCCGCCGGCTCAGGGAGCATGGCGCGCGCATCCTCACCTCGCTTGCCGGCCGGAGCGCGGCGAGCGCGGCACGCGCCGAGCGCGCCGGCTTCACCATTGTCGACGATATCGCGCAGCTGGTGGCGGAGGCGACGCTGCTGCTGTCGATCGTGCCGCCGGGCGAGGCGGTGGCGCTCGCCGAGCGTCTCGCGCCGGCGCTGGCGGCGGCGGGGAAGAAGCCGGTCTATGTCGATTGCAACGCGGTCTCGCCCGAGACTGCCCAAGGCATCGCCGCCATTCTGGCGCGCGCGCACTGCCCGTTCGTCGATGCCGGCATCATCGGCCCGCCGCCGTCCCCCACCGCGCGCACCGTCTTCTACGCCTCGGGCGCGGCGGCGCCGGCGGCGCGCGCGCTCGGCACGCTCGGCCTCGATTGGCGCGAGCTCGACGCGCCGGTCGGCGCCGCCTCGGCGCTCAAGATGTCCTATGCCGGCCTCACCAAGGGCATCACCGCGCTGGGGTCGGCGATCGCGCTGGGCGCCGCGCGCGGCGGGACCACCGAGGCGCTGATCCAGGAGCTGCGCGAAAGCCAGCCCGCGTTGCTGCCGTATCTGGCGCGGCTCCCCACCATGTTTCCCAAGGCCTATCGCTGGGTCGCCGAGATGGAGGAGATCGCCGATTTCCTCGCCGGCGACGTCCCGGCGCAGCAGATCTATCACGCCATGGCGCGGCTCTACGAGCGGCTGGCGAGCGGCGCCGCGACGCCCGAGACGGGCGAGCTGGCGGCCATCGTCGCCTTCGCCAAAAAGGTCGTGCGCTAAGGCAGCCTCTGTCGGGGTCGGCCTATCGTTGCAGGGAGATGAGATCATGTGGGGTAAAGTCGCAGCCGGCGTTCTCCTCGCCACAGTGACCGCCTGTGCCGGGGCCGAAGCGCCGTCAGGTGACGCTGGCCGCACCGCCAGCGCGATCGGCACGCCGTTCCTGATCGCCTTCAAGCTCCCGGTCTGCGCCGCAACCCTCGTGCTGGCGGCGCCGCTGGCCGGTGCCACCGGGCTTGCGCCCGCCGCCGACGATGCGCGCCGGATCCGTCACGAGCTCGGCCAGGGCGTGGCGGAGAATTGCGGCCCGCCCTATACCCTGCCCGCCGATTAGAGTCGCCCCGAGCCTTGGTGCTGAGGGGGGGCATGCGTATCATGAGTCCGCAGCCTTTTGTTGGCGTCCCCTACGTCACCGACGCACGCTGATTTTTAGTCGCCGGTGTACACCAATGACGTAGGGCCGGCGCGGGTTCCTGCTGCAAGGACGCGGTGTTTCCTTCGACATGCCCGCTACGCCCGCCAGCTCGGGATGAGGAAAATTGTTTATGGCACAAAGAAAATCGCCTCATCCTGAGCGCGAGCGGAGCGAGCAGTCGAAGGACGCACTGAGTCGATCCAGCGGAAACACGCTTTAGTTAAGCGAGCACCTTGCGCACCCGCACCAGCTCCGGGTCGTCGGGATGGGTGGTGAGGCGGAAGCCCAGGCTCTGCGACAGCTTGAGCATCGGCGCGTTCTCGTGCAGCACGTCGCCGATGATCTCGCCGATGCCGCGGCGCCGCGCGATGTCGATGATGCGCGACATCAGCAGGAAGCCCAGCCCGCGCCCCTTCCAGTCGCTGCGCAGCGCCACGGCGAATTCGGCAGCGGTCCGGTCGGGATCGCTGGAGAAGCGCGCCACCCCCAGCGCCGGGCCGTCGCCATCCAGCCGCGCCACCAGCGCCATCTCGCGGTCGTAATCGATCTGCGACAGCCGCGCTGCGAGCGCATGCGGCAGCGTCTTCATCGGCGTGAAGAAGCGCAGCCGGAGATCGTCGGGCTTCATATGGAGGGCGAGGTCCTGCAGCGCCGGCTCGTCCTCGGGCCTGACCGGTCGCAGCAGCAGCGCCGTGCCGTCCCTGAGCGTCTCGCGGCTCTCGAGCTCGCGCGGATAGGGCGAGATGGCAAGCCGCGCCGCGCCGGGGGTCGCGGCTGTCGCCACGCGCAGCCGCGCGTCGACCGCGATCACGCCATTGGCGTCGGCGAGCAGCGGGTTGATGTCGAGCTCGCGGATCTCCGGATGGTCGGCGGCGAGCTGCGCCACGCGGATCAGCACCGTGGCGATGCCGGCGATATCGGCGGCGGGCTTGCCGCGATAGCCCCTGAGCAGGCGCCAAACGCGCGTCCGCGCCAGCTGCGCCGTGGCCAGCGCGGCGTTGAGCGGCGGCAGCTCGAGGCTGGTGTCGTTCAACTGCTCGACCGCGATGCCGCCCTGGCCGACCAGCACCACCGGGCCGAACACGGCGTCGTCGACGAGGCCGATGATGAGCTCGAGCGCGCCCGGGCGCAGCACCATCTCCTGCACGAGGAAGCCCCTAAGCCGCGCCTGGGGCTGCGCTTTCGCGATGCGCACCAGCATCGCCGCGGCCTCGGCGTGCACGCGCTCGGCGGTGCCGAGATTGAGCGCGACGCCGCCGAGATCGCTCTTATGCGTGATGTCCGGCGAGCGGATCTTGAGCGCGACCGGGAAGCCGATGGCGGCGGCTGCCGCCGTCGCGGCATCGGCGTCGGCGGCGATGCGGCTCTGCGGCTGCGGGATGCCGTAGGCGCCGAGCAATGCTGCGACCGCCTCGGCCTCGAGCCAGACGGGCGCCGGGCCGAGCGCCGGCGCGATCGCTCGGCGCGCCGCCTCGACGTCGGGCGCGAAATCGTCCGGCCGCGCCGCCGGCGTCTCCAGCAGCAGCTCCTGGTTGCGGCGGTACTGCACGCGATGCATGAAGCCGCGCACCGCGGCGTCGGGCGTCTCGTATGTCGCGATGCGCGCCTCGGCGAAGCGCCGGCGCGCCGGCGCCGCCGCGCGCTCGCCGAGCCAAGAGGTCAAGAGGTTGCGGCCGACCAGGCGCTCGGCCGGCTCGGCCGCCAGCGTGTCGATCACCGCGCGCGCCGCCTCGCTCGGCCGCGCCATGGCGGTGGGCGCGTTGAGCACCAGGATGGCGTCGAGCGCGCCGTCGTCGAGCAGGATCTTGAGCGCGTCGGCATAGCGCTTGCCCGGCGCGTCGCCGATGATGTCGACGGGATTGCCGCGGCTCCAGGTCTTCGGCAGCACCGCGTCGAGCTTGCTTGTGGTCTCGGGCGAGAGCTCCGCGAGCCTGCCGCCGAGCGCGATCAGCGCGTCGGTGGCGAGCACGCCGGGGCCGCCGCCATTGGTCAGGATGGCGAGCCGGTCGCCCTGCTGCGGCCGGGTCAGCGCCAGCGTCTCGACCGCGTCGAAGAGCTCCGCCATGGTGTCGACGCGCAGCATGCCGGCGCGGCGGAAGGCGGCGTCATAGACCGCGTCCGAGCCGGCCAGCGCGCCGGTATGCGAATGCGCCGCGCGCGCGCCTTCGGCAAAGCGGCCGACCTTCACCGCCAGCACCGGCTTGGCGCGGGCGGCGGCGCGGGCGGCGGACATGAATTTCCGCGCCTGGGTGATGCCCTCGACATAAAGCAGGATGGCGCGCGTCTCGGCGTCGCCGGCGAGATAGTCGAGCATGTCGCCGAAATCGACATCCGCCATGTCGCCCAGCGAGACGACATGCGAGAAGCCGACGCGCCGGGGCGCCGCCCAGTCGAGCACGGCGGTGATCATCGCGCCGGACTGGCTGATAAAGGCGAGATCGCCGGGCAGCGGCGCGATATGCGAGAAGCTGGCATCGAGCCCGATGCCCGGCACCATGACGCCGACGCAGTTGGGGCCCATGAGGCGCAGCAGATGCGGCCGCGCCGCGTCCAGCGCCTGCTGCTGCAGCGCGCGGCCGTGCTCGCCCAGCTCGCCGAAGCCGGCGGTGATCACCACCGCCGCCCGTGTGCCGCGCGCGCCGAGATCGGCGATCAGCCCCGGCACGCTCTCGGGCGGCGTGACGATGACGGCGAGGTCGGGCGTCTCCGGCAGGCTCGCGACATCGGCATGGACCGGCATCCCCTCGAGCTCGTGGTGATGCGGGTTGACGAGGTGCAGTCGGCCGCCCTTGAGCCCGGCGCGGCGCAGATTGCGCAGCACCACCGCCCCGACCGCGCCCGCCCGGTCCGTGGCGCCGATCAGCGCCACCGATGCCGGCTTGAACAGCTTGTCGAGATTGCGCACGGACATGGGGCGGCGATGATAGCGCAGCGCGCATGACCGGGACATGTCGGCACCCGGCGCGGGAGCGGCGTCCGGCCCGCCGCCCTCACCACCGCGTCGGCGGCGCGTAGATCGGGTGCTGCTCCACCGGCGCCGGGTGCGGCGCGCTGCCGCTGTCGCTGCCGAAGATGCTGTGCAGCAGCCCGCCGAGCCAGCTCTCGGCATGGGATTTGGCCGAGGCGACCTGCGTCCCCAGCGTCGGCGCGGGCATCGGCAGCGGCCGCACCGGCATGCCTTGCACCGCCTGCGCCATGAAGGCGCGCCAGGTCCGCGCCGGCAGCGTGCCGCCGGTGACGCGGTTCATCGCGGCGTTGTCGTCATTGCCCAGCCAGACGCCGGCGACGAGGTCGGCGGTGTAGCCGACGAACCAGGCGTCATGGGACTCCTGCGTCGTGCCGGTCTTGCCCGCCACCGGCCGGTCGAGCTGGGCGGCGCGGCCGGTTCCGTGGGCGATGACCCCGGCCAGCATCATGTTCATCTCGCCGGCGAGCTCCGGCGCGATCACCTGGCCGCCGCCATCGCCCTGGCGCTTGTAGAGCACGGCGCCGCTGCGGTCGCGGATCTCGGTGATTCCGTAAGGCAGCGCGGCGCGGCCGCCCGTCGCAAAGGCACAATAGGCGCTGGTGAGGTCGAGCAGCGTCACTTCCGAGGTGCCGAGCGCCAGGCTCGCATCGCGGCCGAGCTCGCTGGTGATGCCGAGGCGATGGGCGGTGGCGATGACGTTGTCGATGCCGGCGCGCTCCAGCACCTGCGCCGCCACGGTGTTGATCGAATCCGCCAGCGCCTCGGCCGCGGTCACCTCGCCACGGTATCTGTTCTCGTAATTGCGCGGCGTCCAAGTGCCGATGCGGATCGGCTGGTCGCTGAAGCGGTCGTCGGGGCTCATGCCGTGCTCGAGGGCCGCGAGATAGACGAAGGGCTTGAAGGCCGAGCCCGGCTGGCGCAGCGCTTGCGTGGCGCGGTTGAACTGGCTTTCGGCATAGTCGCGGCCGCCGACCAGGGCGCGCACCGCGCCGTCCGGCGACATGGCGACGAGTGCCGCCTGCTCGACCGCGGCCTTCTCGCCGTCCTTGTCGAGCGTCGCTGCCACCGCCGCCTCCGCCGCCGCCTGCATCCGGGCGTCGAGCGTGGTGCGGACGATGAGGTCGCGGCCGTCGGCGCTGACGAAGGCGGCGGCAAGCTCGTAGATCCAATCGGCGAAATAGCGGTTGCCCGGGCGCACCCGGGCGGCGAGCGCGAGCTGCTGCTTCTGCTGCTCGGCGGCGGCCTCCTGCGCCGCGGTGAGGTAGCCGGCATCGACCATGTTGGCCAGCACCTGCGCGGTGCGCTTTTCCGCCTGGTCCGGGTCGCGCGCCGGGCTGAAGCGCGTCGGCGCCTTGAGCAAGCCGGCGATCACCGCCGCCTCGTAGAGCGTCACCTGGCGCGCCGATTTGTCGAAATAGCGATGCGCCGCGGCGTCGACGCCATAGGTGCCGGCGCCGAGATAGACGCGGTTGAGATAGATCTCGAGCAGCTCGTCCTTGCTGAATTTATGCTCGAGCCACAGCGCCAGCATCGCCTCCTGGATCTTGCGCCGCAGCGTGCGGTCGGGGGTCAGGAACAGGTTCTTGGCGAGCTGCTGGGTGATGGTGCTGCCGCCCTGCACGACATGGCCGGCGCGCAGATTGACATAGACCGCGCGGGCGAGCCCGACCGGGTCGACGCCCCAATGGTGGTAGAAGCGGCGGTCCTCGGTGGCGATCACCGCCTGCGGCAGATAGGCCGGCAGGTCCCTAAGCTTCAGCGGCTCGCCGAAGAGATCGCCATAGGTGGCGATGAGCGCGCCGTCGCTGCCGAGCAGCGTCACGCTCGGCCGGCGCTCGGAGGCGGTAAGATCGTTGGTCGGCGGCAGGGTGAGCCAGAACCAGGTGATGACGCCGCCGCCGAGGATCAGCCCCCACAGCGCCAGCAGCACCCCCCAGCGCGCTAGCCGCCAGCCCCAGCCGCCGCCGGACCGCCGCTTTTTCCCGCCGCCGTTGCGCGTGGGCTTGCGCCGCTCTGCCGGCGCGCTGGCGGTCGGACGGTCCTCGGGGTCGATGCGCAACTCGCCGCGTCCTCGTTCCGCCATGTCCTGTCCAAGGTCCTGCCGAAGCCCCGGCGCGCGGTTGCCGGCCTCGCGCTTCTACCACAAAACCCCGCGGCGACGGAGCCGCCCCTCGGGGCGTCTTAAAAAGGATGCGACTGTGGCTTTTTTTCGGCGTCTCCCCCGCAAAAGCCTGCCGCCGCCGCGTTTTACCGGTTGTTGACGCAGGGGACGGCGGGCAAGCTGGCCCGCCCGCCCCCGGAGTCGCGCCCGTGATCGCCGCGCTGATCTTTGCCGCCACTTATGTCGTCATCGCCCTGGGCCGCGTACCGGGGCTCAGGCTCGACCGCGCCGGCGCGGCGCTGCTCGGCGCGAGCCTGATGGTGGCGAGCGGCGTGCTGAGCCTCGAGGAGGCCTACCGCGCCATCGACCTCGACACCATCACGCTGCTGCTCGGCATGATGATCGTCGTCGCCAATCTGCGCTTTGCCGGCTTCTTCGCGCTCGCCAATGGCTGGATCGCGCGCCGCGCCCGCCATCCGCTGGGGCTGCTCGCCGGCATCATCCTCGTCTCGGGCGGCCTCTCCGCCTTTCTCGTCAACGACACCGTCTGCCTGATGCTGACGCCGCTCGTCGCCGAGCTCGCCCTCAGCCTGCGGCGCAACCCCCTGCCCTATCTGCTCGCGCTCGCCATGGCTTCCAACATCGGCAGCACCGCCACCATCACCGGCAATCCGCAGAACATCATGATCGGCAGCTTCTCGCACATCGCCTATGGCGATTTCGCCCGCGCGCTGGCGCCGGTGGCGGCGGCGGGGCTGCTCGTCGTCTTCGTGCTGGTGGCACTCGCCTGGCGCCGCGAGTTCCTGACCCGCGCCGGGCTCGAGGGCGCGCCGCCGGCGCCGCGCTGGAACCGCGTGCTGCTGGCAAAGTCGCTCGCCGTCACCGCCGGCATGGTGTTGTTCTTCTTCCTGGGACAACCGCCGGCCAAGGTCACGATCGTCGCCGGCGCGCTCTTGCTGCTGACGCGACGCATCAAGCCGGAGCGGGTCTATCGCGAGATCGACTGGTCGCTGCTGCTGCTGTTCTGCGGCTTGTTCATCGTCGTCGCCGGCATGGAGAAGGCGTTGCTCGGCCCGGAGGTCCTGGCCTATGCCGAGCGCCTCGATCTGGGATCGCCGGCGGTGATGGCGGCGGTGGCGGCGGTGCTGTCGAACCTGGTCAGCAACGTGCCGGCGGTGCTGGTGCTGAAGCCCTTCGTGCAGAGCCTCGCCTCGCCTCGCCTCGCCTCGCCTGGCTCAGCCTCGCCATGGCGGCGACGCTGGCGGGTAATTTCACTGTGCTCGGCTCGGTCGCCAACCTCATCGTCGCGCAGCGCGCGCAGCGAAGCGGCATCGTCCTCGGCTTCTGGAGCTATTTCAAGCTCGGCGCGCCGGTGACGGTGATCACGATCGGGATCGGGGTGTGGATGTTGAAGTGAGCTGTCAGCTATCAGCTGAAGGCTGATAGCTGACGGCTGATAGCTTCTTCTCTTCCTACGCCACCGCCAGCGCGCGGTTGTCCTGGCGGGTGAAGCGGGTCTGCTCGCGCATGGCGCGCTGCAGCTTCTCGAAGGCGCGCACCTCGATCTGGCGGATGCGCTCGCGCGAGACGGCGTAGCGGTGCGACAGCTCCTCCAGCGTCGAGGGCTCGTCCTTGAGGCGGCGCTCGAAGATGATGTCGCGCTCGCGCGGGTTCAGCTTCTTGAGCGCGACGTCGAGCATCTCGCGGCGCTGCTGCAGCTCCTTGCGGTCGCCGACAATGGTCTCCTGGCTCGGACTCTCATCCGGCAGCATGTCGAGCCATTCGCTGTCGCTGTCGGCGCCGGTGCCGCCCATCAGGGCGTTGAGCGAGTTGTCGGCGCCGGCGAGCCGCCGGTTCATCTCGATCACCTCGGTCTCGGGCACGTCGAGCTCGGTCGCGATCTTGGTCACCACCTCAGGCGACAGGTCGCCCTGCTCGAGCTCGGCCATCTGCCCCTTGAGCCGGCGCAGATTGAAGAACAGCTTCTTCTGCGCCGCCGTGGTGCCCATCTTCACCAGCGACCACGAGTGCAGGATATACTCTTGAATAGCGGCGCGGATCCACCACATCGCGTAGGTGGCGAAGCGGAAGCCGCGATCGGGGTCGAACTTCTCCGCCGCCTGCATCAGCCCGACATTGCCTTCGGCGACGAGGTCGGCGAGCGGCAGGCCATAGCCGGTAAAGCCGCGCGCGATCTTGACGACGAGGCGCAAATGGCTGCCGACGATCTGCTTCAGCGCCTCGCGGTCCTCGCGGTCGCGCCAGGCGCGGGTCAGCTCCTGCTCGCGCTCCGGGCTGAGCATGGGGAACCGCTTTGCCTCCTCGACGAAGCGGACCAGAGTGGTATCGAGTTTATGGTTCATCTCTTTGGTCTCCCTACCTCTCCGGTCTCTGGCGGCGGCACTCGGCCCTTCCGGCTCCCACGGGGCCGGTTCGGCGGTCAGGTGCGGGCTGGGATCACTTGGAAAGGACTGCCCTGCTGGGGGCGGCTTTGCAGAGATGGGGCCGAAGGCTGGGGTTTTCAAGGACTAGATTGGTCCTAATTCCCGGTATGCCAGCCATGCAGATTCGGCAGCATCCGATAACGACCGCTTCTGCCGGGGCCGAAAACCGGCCTTTTCAGCGCCGGGGGAAGCCTTTGAGGCCGGCATCGAGCCGGACGCCGAAGCTGTTGAGCGCCATGGCCAGCATGGCATAGGCGCCGACGGTAAAGACCAGATCCATCAGCTGCGCCTCGCTGAGCCGGCGGCCGAGCGCCGCCCAGCTCCGGTCGCTGAGGCAGGCATCCTCCCAGAGCTCGTCGGCCGCGCGCAGCAGCGCCGATTCGTCCTGCGTCCAGCCGGCGGCATCGGGGCCGAGGGCGACGCGCTCGATCTCGGCCTCGCCGAGCCCGGCGCGCTTGGCGATCTCGACGTGCTGGCCCCATTCATACTCGGCGCGGGTGAGCCAGGCGGCGCGCAGGATCAGCAGCTCGCGCTCGCGCGCCGGCAGGCTCGAGGTGAACAGCAGATGGCCGCCGAACGGCGTCCAGCGCTTGAACAGCTTGGGATGGCGCACCAGCGTGGCGAAGACATTGTGCGCGGGCCGGCCGCGGGTCACCACCGCCAGCAACGCGCGCTGCTCCTCGGTCCACTCGTCTTCCGCCAGCGGCGCAATCCGCGGCTCCGTCGGTCGCATGCTCTCCCTCCCCGGTTTTCAGTCGTCAGTCATCAGTTAGTTTTCAGTCATCAGTCATCAGTTATCAGCGCAACTCACAACTGATAACTGACGACTGACAACTGACAACTGCTTTCTTCGGATTTGCGCCGGGGCCGCCGGTTGGGCACACTGGCGTCAACAAGGCCGATCTGATCGGCCGGCAAGGGAGGAGAGCTTGGCAGAGTATCAATATTGCCGCGTCGAGCGCGACGGCCGCCTGCTCATCGTCACCCTCAACCGGCCCGAGGTGATGAACGCGCTGCATCGCCCGGCGCATTTCGAATTGGGCGAGGTGTTCGACGGCTTCGCCGCCGATCCCGAGCTCTGGATCGCCATCGTCACCGGCGCCGGCGACAAGGCGTTCTCCGCCGGCAACGATCTCAAATACCAGGCGGCGGGCAATCCCACGGGGCATCCGCCCTCGGGCTTTGCCGGCCTCACCCAGCGCTTCGATCTCGTGAAGCCGGTGATCGCCGCGGTGAACGGCGTCGCCATGGGCGGCGGCTTCGAGATCGCGCTGGCCGCAGATCTCATCATCGCCGCCGAGAACGCCGTCTTCGCCCTGCCGGAGCCGCGCGTCGGGCTGGCGGCGCTGGCCGGCGGGCTGCACCGCCTGCCGCGCATGATCCCGCTGAAGCAGGCGATGGGCATGATCCTCACCGGCCGGCGCGTCGGCGCGCGCGAGGGCAAGGAGCTGGGCTTCGTCAACGAGGTGGTGGCGGAAGGCCAGGCGCTCGCCGCCGCCAAGCGCTGGGCGGGACTGATCCTGGAATGCTCGCCGATGTCGATCCGCGCGTCCAAAGAAACGGTCTGCCGCAGCCTCGACACCGCCGGCGGCATCGCGGCGGCGTATCAGGCGCAGCGGGATTACCCGGCGGTGGCGGCGCTGGCCAAGAGCGAGGATCGCGTCGAAGGCCCCAAGGCCTTTGCCGAGAAGCGCAAGCCGGACTGGAAGGGACGCTGAAGGAGAGCAATCGTGGATCTCAGGCTTAGGGGCAAGAAGGCGATCGTCACCGGCGGCACCCGCGGCATCGGCCGCGCCATCGCGGAGCTGCTGGCGGAGGAGGGTGTCGATGTCGCGATCTGCGCGCGCAACCGCGAGCAGATCGACGAAGCGGTGGCGGCGCTCGGCAAGAAGGGGATCAAGGCCTGGGGCCGCCCGCTCGACGTCGCCGATACCACGGCGCTGCGCGCCTGGATCGCGGATGCGGCGGCCGCGTTGGGCGGGCTCGACATCTTCGTCTCCAATGTCAGCGCGCTGGCGGTGGCGACCGACGAGGCAACCTGGCGCAAGAGCTTCGACATCGACGTCATGGGCACGGTGGTCGGTGTCGACACGGCGCTGCCGCTGCTGGAGAAGTCCGGCGCCGGCGCCATCGTCATCATCGGCTCCGTCGCCGCGGTCGAGGTGTCCGGCGCGACCCGGCCCTACAATGCGGTGAAGGCGGCGCTGCTGCCCTACATGAAATCGACGGCGCGCAACTATGCCGGCAAGAACATCCGCGTCAACATGGTCTCGCCCGGCACCGTCTACTTCAAGGGCGGCGTCTGGCATGTGCGCGAGCAGCAGCAGCCCGATTTCTTCAAGGCAGCGCTGGCGCGCAACCCGATGCGCCGCATGGGCCGGCCCGACGAGGTCGCCGACGCCGTCGTCTTCCTGGCGAGCGAGCGCGCCAGCTTCATCACCGGCGCCAATGTGATCATCGACGGCGGCGCCACTCAGCGCGTGCAATTTTAAGATGAACTTCGATTTCTCCGACGAGCTGAAGCAGCTGCGCGAAGAGGCGCGGCGCTTCCTCGCCGAGCGCAACGCGCTGGCGCAAGCCCGCCGCGCGCTCGAGGGCGATGCCGGCCACGATGCCGCGCTGTGGCGCGAGATCGCCGAGATGGGCTGGATCGGCGCCGCGATCCCCGAGGCTTACGGCGGCGCCGGGCTCGGCCATCTCGGCCTCTGCGTGCTGGCGGAGGAGCTGGGCGCGACGCTGGCGCCGGTGCCGTTCTCGTCTTCCGCATATCTTGCCGCCGAGGCGATCCTGCTCGCCGGCAGCGCCGCGCAGAAGGAGCGCTACCTGCCGAAGCTCGCCTCGGGCGACGCCATCGGCACGCTGGCGCTCGCCGAAGGGCCGGGCGCGCCGGCGATGCGGCGTCTTGCCGCCGCTGTTGCCGGCGAGCGCCTCACCGGCACCAAGGAGCCGGTGCCGGACGGCGAGGTCGCCGATCTCGCCGTGGTCGCGGCTCAGGGCGCCGACCAGCGCCTCGCGCTGTTCATCGTCGATCTCGCCGCCCCGGGCGTGATGCGCGAGCGCGTCGCCACCATCGATCCCTCGCGCGGCCATGCGCGGCTCGTCTTCGCCGGCGCCGCGGCCGAGCCGCTCGGCCCCGCCGGTGCCGGCGAGCGCCTCATCGAGCGGCTCTTCGACCGCGCCGCCGTGCTCTTCGCTTTCGAGCAGGTGGGCGGCGCACAGGCGGCGCTCGACATGGCCAAGGGCTACGCGCTCGAGCGCTACGCCTTCGGCCGGCCGATCGGCTCGTTCCAGGCGATCAAGCACAAGCTTGCTGATGTCTATGTCGCGACCGAGCTCGCGCGCTCCAACGCCTATTACGGCGCCTGGGCGCTGTCGCAGGACGCGCCGGAACTGGGGGTGGCGGCGGCGGCGGCGCGGGTCGCCGCGAGCGACGCCTTCGCTCTCGCCGCCAAGGAGAACATCCAGACCCATGGCGGCATGGGTTCGACTGCCATCTCTATTACCGCCGCGCCAAGCTGCTGGCGCTCGCGCTGGGCTCGACGCGCGTCTGGAAGGACCGGCTGATCGCGCGGCTCGAGGCGCGCAACGACGGCATGCTCGACGGCGCCACCGGCATCGCGCCTTAGAAGGAGGAGCGGGGATCATGGATTTCGACGACACGCCGGAAGAGGCCGCGTTCCGCGCCACGGTGAAGGACTTCCTCGCGACCCACGCCGAGCGCCGCGCGCCCAGCAGCGCCGAGGGCTACCGCACCAGCCAAAGCGCGCCCGGCGCGCTCGCCCGCGCCAAGGACTGGCAGGCGCGCAAATACGCCGCCGGTTTTGCCGGCATCACCTGGCCCAAGGACTGGGGCGGCCGCGGCGGCACGCCGATCGAGCAGGTGATCTACAACCAGGAGGAAGCTCATTACGCCGTGCCACGCGGCTTTTTCGAAATCGGCCTCGGCATGTGCATCCCGACGCTGTGCAGCTGGGGCACGCCGGAGCAGCGCCGGCGCTTTGCGCCGCCTGCGCTCGAGGGCAAGGAGATCTGGTGCCAGCTCTTCTCCGAGCCCGCCGGCGGCTCCGATCTCGCGGGCTTGCGCACGCGCGCCGAGCGATCGGGCGACGAGTGGATCATCAACGGCCAGAAGATCTGGACCTCGGGCGCGCAGTACAGCGATTACGGCATCCTGGTGACGCGCAGCGACCCCAACCTGCCGAAGCATAAGGGCCTTACCTTTTTCTTCCTCAGCATGACGTCGCCGGGCATCGACATCCGCCCGATCAAGCAGATCTCCGGGCAGTCGCATTTCAACGAGGTGTTCTTCACCGATGTGCGCATCCCCGACAGCCAGCGCCTCGGCGCCGTCGGCGCGGGCTGGCAGGTCGCGCTCACCACCTTGATGAACGAGCGTCTGGCGGTGGGCGATGCGCCCGGCCCGGATTTCGGCGAGATCTTCGAGCTGGCGCGCCGGCTCGAGCTCGAGGACGGGCCGGCGATCAAGAACGCGGCGGTGCGCGACCAGCTCGCGCAATGGTACGTCAAGACGCAAGGGCTCAAATACACCAAGTTCCGCACCATGACGCGGCTGTCGCGCGGCGAGACGCCGGGGCCCGAGGCCTCGATCGGCAAGCTCGTCGGCGCCTCCAAGCTGCAGGAGATCGCCGCCTTCGGCATGGACCTCATGGAGATGGCCGGGGTCATGACCGATCCCGAGCAGATGCCGGCGCACGCGCTCTTTCAGCAGGCGCTGCTCTATTCGCCGGCGCTGCGCATCGCCGGCGGCAGCGACGAGATCCTGCGCAACATCATCGCCGAGCGCGTGCTCGGCCTGCCCGCCGATCTCCGCGTCGACAAGGACCTGCCATTCAACAAGCTGCCGACCGGCAAGCGATAGGGAGTGACCGGGCAGCGACCGGGCCGACCGTGTCGCCCCACCCTTTTTGATGACGGTGCGTCCGGTTCCCGCCGCGGGCGTTTTCAGTAAGATGGCTCGGTGGGAGGAAAAGGCGCCGGCGTGCCGTGGCTTGATCGTATCGTCGCCGAAGAGCCGCGGATCAGACCCGGCTCGGTCAGTGCTTATACGGTCGCTATCCTATTGGTAGCGCTGGCTCTCGGCTTGCGCTTTGCCGCCGGCGCGTGGCTCCCCGGCAGCGTCTATCTCACCTTCTGGCCGGCCGTTGTCGTTGCCGCCTTGATCGGCGGGCTGGGTCCGGGCCTGCTCGCGGCGCTGCTCGGCGGGCTCTGTGCCTGGTACGTGCTGGTGCCGCCCTATTGGCGCTTCGGCGACGGCGCGACCCGCGACCTCTCGCTGCTCGCCGTCTACGGCCTATTCTCCGTGGCGAATTGCGCCATTCTCAGCGGTTTCCAGGCGGCGGTAATCCGGTTGCGCGCGGAGCGCCGGGCGCAGCAGCGCTTGGCGCAATCGCTGGAGCGGCGCGTCGCCGAGCGCACGCGGGCGCTCGCCGCGGCCAACGACCAGCTCCGGCATGAGATCGCCGAGCGCGAGAAGGCCGAGATCCAGATCCTGCAAGTGCAGAAGATGGAGGCGATCGGCCAGCTCACCGGCGGCGTGGCGCATGATTTCAACAATCTGCTCACCGTCATTTTCGGCAATCTCGACGCGCTGCGGCTGCGCCTGATCGGGCGCGACGCCACGGCGGAGCGGCTGGTCGAGGCGGCGCTGCGCGGCGCCGAGCGCGCCGCGCGCCTGACCGAGCGGCTCCTCGCCTTCGCGCGGCGCCAGACGCTGGCGCCGGCAAGCGTCGACATGAACAAGCTCGTGCTCGACATGTCGGAGCTGATGCGCCGCAGCATCGGCGCCGAGATCGCGCTCGAGAGCGTGCTCGCCGAAAGCCTGTGGCGCGCGCTGTGCGATCCCCACCAGCTCGAAATCGCGCTGCTCAACCTGGTCATCAACGCGCGCGACGCCATGCCCGCGGGCGGCACGCTCACCATCGCGACCGCCAATGTCGACCTCGACGGGAGCTTTGCCGCTGAGGACGGGCAGCTGACGCCGGGCGACTACGTCATGGTGGCGGTCGGCGATACCGGCGCCGGCATGGCGCCCGAGATCGCGGCCCGCGCCGTCGAGCCTTTCTTCACCACCAAGGAGGTGGGGCAGGGCAGCGGGCTCGGCCTCAGCATGGTCTACGGCTTCGTCAAGCAGTCCGGCGGCCAGGTGAAGATCGACAGCGAGCTGCAGCAGGGGACGACGGTGAGGCTCTATCTGCCGCGTCTCGTCGCGGCGTCAGGCGAGGCCCCGCCGCCGCAGGGCGAGGAGGATGCCGAAGAGCTGCCGCGCGCCGCCACCCTCATCGTCGCCGACGATGCGGAGCGCGGCAACGATGCCGCGCGCATCTGGCGCGAGACGCGCGATGCGGTGGTCGAGGCGAGCCCGGGCCCGGCGGTGCCGCCTATCTCTGCCGCGAGAGAAAATGCGCCAGCGCCGCCATCTGATCATCGTTGAGCTGGAGCGCGATCTCCGGCATGGCGGCGACGCCGGTGCCGAAGCGCGCGCCGGATTTGTAGGCGTGTAGCGCCTTCACCAGCACTTCCTCGCGCTGGCCGGCGATCCGCGCCGCGCCCTGCTGGCCGTGGAAGCCGTCGCCGTGGCAATTGCCGCAATTCTGCGCGGCGGCGAGCTTGGCGCCCACCTCGGTCATCGCCGGCGCGTCGTCCGGCGGCGGCGGCGTCTTGATCGGCGGCAGTGTCACGAGATAACCACCGATGCCGCGGATGTCCTCGTCGCTGAGCTCGGCCGCGACCGGCTCCATGATCTCGCTTTTGACCCGCCCGGTGCGGAAGAACACCAATTGCCATTCGAGGAAGAGATCGGGCTGGCCGGCGATCGAGGGAACGCCGTCGAGCTCGGAAATGCCGTTCTCGCCATGGCAGGCGAAGCAGGGCTCGAGCTTGGTCTTGATCGCGGCGTCATCCTGGGCGCGCGCCGGCAGCGTAGAGGCCAGCGCTGCCGCGGCGAAGGCGCAAAGCGACAGTCGATGCATCATTGGAGGATTCCGGAAAAGCGACGCCCCGCCCGCGGTGGCGCGCGGGCGGGGCGTGGGGAGGGACTACTTGCTGTAGCTGATGCGATAGATCGCGCCAGCCCAGTCGTCGGCGACCAGGATCGAGCCGTCCGGAGCGACGATAATGTCGGCCGGCCGGCCCAGGAACGTGCGATCGCCCTGGATAAAGCCAGTGGCAATGATCTGCTGCTTGGCGTTCTTGCCGTTGGGATCGACGGAGATCGCGACGACGCGGCCGCCATTGTACTTATGCCGGTTCCACGAGCCGTGCTCGGCGAGGATGATGGCGTCCTTGAACTCCGCCGGGAACTGACTGCCGGTGTAGAACTTCATGCCGAGCGGCGCGACATGCGGGCCCAGCTTGTAGGCCGGCGGCGTGAACTCCGAGCATTTGTGGCCCATCGCGTAGGTGGGATCCGGCAGATCGCCCTGATGGCAATAGGGGTAGCCGAAATGCTCCGCGATCCGCCCGACATGATTGAGCTTGTCGCTCGGCAGGTCGTCGCTGATCCAGTCGCGCGCGTTTTCCGAGAACCAGTAATCGCCGGTGCGGGGATCGACATCGCCGCCGACGCTGTTGCGCACGCCCAGCGCGATGATCTCGGCCGTGCCGTTGTTCGGGTTGACGCGGCGGATCTGCATGGTGCTGGTCGGCGCCATGCACTCGTTGCAGGGCGGTCCGAAGGGCACGTAGAGCATGCCCTGCTTGTCCACCGCGAGGTACTTCCAGCCATGCGGGATGTAAGGCGGCATGTCGTCATAGACGACCTTGGGCGCCGGCATCTTGTCGAGGCTGGCCTCGGCATTGTCGTATTTGTAAATCTTGTTGACGTCGGCGACATAAAGCGCGCCGCCGTGGAAGGCGATGCCGGTCGGCACGGTCAGCTTCGAGAGGATGGTCTTCACCACCTTCTTGCCGCCCTCGTCGGTGATGGCATAGACATTGCCGGCATCGAACCAGGAGCCGACGAACAAGGTGCCCTTGTCGCCCAGGCCATCTGCCGCGCCTCGGGGACGTTGGCGGCATAGACGCTGATCTTGAAGCCCGGCAGCAGCTTGATCTTCTTCAGATTGTCCTCGAGCTGCGCCGCCGTCGCCGGCGTCGGCGGGTTCGGTTGCGGCGTCAGCCCCTTCTGCTGCTCGGTCTCGTCGCCGAGGAACCAGTCCGGCGGCGGATGCGTCCAGAAGCCCTCGCTGTTGGAATCGTAGTGCTTGAGCTGCGCCTGCGCCGGCGTGCCGGCCATGAGCGCCATTGCCGCGGCGGCGAGAATGCCCCCGAGGATAATCGTCCTTGTCATGCGCGTCTCCCCTTGCAGCCATTCTAAGACTGCTGATTGCGCCTTGAGATCAAGGCAAGTTGGACCCCCAACAGAATACCGGAGCGGTTGCCGCGCGTCGACAGCTTCCTCGACGTCGCTGCGCTCAGACCGGCGTATAGGTGCGATCGATCTCGACCTCGACGAGCGATGGCCCGCCTTCGGCGAGCGCCGACCGCACCAGCTCAACCGCTTCGTCCAGTGCCTGGCTGCGCGCGGCCTTGACGCCCAGCGCGCGGGCGAGCCCGACATAATCCACCGGCGGGTCCGTTATGTCCATACCGACATAGCGGTCGGTCTGCGCGGCGAAACCCTTCATCGCGTTGGTGCGCTGCTTGAGGATGCGGTAGGAGCGGTTGTTGAGAATGACGAAGACGACCCCGACCCGGTCATGCGCCGCGGTCCACAGCGCCTGGCAGGTATACATCGCCGAGCCGTCGCCGATCAGCGCCACCACCGGCCGGTCGGGCAGCGCCAGCTTGACGCCGATGGCGGCCGGCAGCCCCCAGCCGATGCCGCCGCCGCGCAGCCCGAAGAAGCTTTGCGGGTCGTCGGCGCGCACCAGCTGGCGCAACCCCGGCGAGGAGGAGATCGTCTCTTCAACCACCACCGCGTCCTTGGGCAGCGCCGCGCCCAGCGCCTGCAGCAAAGCGAGCGGCCGGATCGGCATCTTCCCCGCCTCGGCGCGCGCCTTGGCGTTGAGCGCCTCGCGCTCGCCGGCGATGGTGCGGGCCATCGCCGCGCCGCGCGCTTGCGCCCGCGCCCGCTGCTCGGCGTTCATCGCCTCGCTCAGCGCCGCGGTGAGCTCCGGCAGGCTCGCCTTGGGATCGCCGAGGATGGCGGCTTTGGCCGCGTAGTTCTTGCCGATCTCCCAGGCATCGACGTCGAGATGGATGATGCTGAGCCCCGGCGGCATCGCGTCGACCTCCGACGGCAGCGACAAGGTGAAGAGGTCGCCGCCGACCGACAGCAGCACATCATGCTGCTGCAGCACGGCGCGGATCGCCGGCGCCAGCCGCACCATGGCGCCGCGAAACAGCGGATGGGAGGAGGGGAAGGAGGCGGTGTTGGCGATGCCCTCGGCATAGACCGGGGCGCCGAGGGCCTCGGCGAGCGCCACCAGCTCGCCATGGGCGCGGCGCTGCGCCACCGCGTCGCCGGCGATGATCAGCGGCCGCTCGGCGCGCGCCAGCAGTGCCGCCGCCGCGGCGATCGCCGCGCGGTCGCCGCGCATCCCCGGCGCCACCCGCGTCGGCGATCCCAGATCGAGATCGGCCTCGGCGTTCAGCACATCGGCCGGCAGCGACAGGAATACCGGCCCGGTCGGCGGCGCCAGCGCCGTCTTGGCGGCGCGGTGGACGGCGCGCGGCAGATCCTCGAGGCGCCGCACCTCGGTCGCCCATTTAACGAAAGGCCGCGCGATGGTCGGCAGATCCGCCCACAGGATGGGCTCGGAGAAGGTGAAGCTCTGATCGTGTTGGCCGGCGGTGAGCAGGATCGGCGCCTGCGCCTTCTGCGCGTCGTAGAGCATGCCGAGCGCGTTGCCGAGCCCGGGCGCGACATGGACGTTGGCAACGGCGAGCTTGCCCGAGGCCTGGGCATAGCCGTCCGCCATCGCCATCACCGCCGCTTCCTGGAGCGCCAGCACGTAGCGCAACCCGGTCTCGACCGCCAGCGCGTCCATCAGCGGCAGCTCGGTGGTGCCGGGATTGCCGAACAGCATCTCGACGCCTTCCTGCTTCAGCAGATCGAGGAAGGCGCGCTTTCCGGACATCACGGGCAAGACCGTCTCCGCAAGGTTCGAGGCCGGAACCGGCGATTCCCGAGGGGCCGTCACGATAGCGATTTTTCGCAACGGCGACAGACCCGCGCAAACGGTGGTGGGTCGGTTCGAG
>JBKQTR010000244.1:0-4030 GCA_052143095.1 Allostellaceae bacterium | reverse complement strand
CGGGTCGCGGTAGGGATGCGCATTACTGCGCACCCCCCGCACAGAACCGGACGTGCCCAATTCGGGCATCCGGCTCCCACCTCGGGTGTCTGACGGCAAAGCGCTGATTGGGCCAGGGGTGGGCGATGGCGGGTTTGGGCAGCCAGCGGTCGGCGAGCGCGCGGAGCCTCGGCCACGTCGTGTGGTCACGCTGGCTGCGGCGCCGGAGCGTGCGCAGCCAGAGGACCGTGACGTGAAAGCGGAAGGCCGCCAATGCGTTGCTGTTGGTTGGCACGGCGTGGTAGGCGAGAAAGCCTCTGACCACGCGGCCGAGCCACGCACCTTGCTCGTCGACTGGCTCGTGCATCCGGCGCCGCAGCGCTTGCTTGACCGCCCGCAGTTTGGCACGCATCCGGTCGCGCCGCGACTTCCGCTTGAGCAGGAAGCCGCCACGCCGGCTGCGACCGCAGATGTGGGTGAAGCCAAGGAAGTTGAACGTCTCCGGCTTGCCGAGCCCGCGGCCCCGCCGGTTCGCCGCCGCGTGGCGGCCGAACTCGATGAGCCGCGTCTTCTGTGGATGGAGCGCCAATCCGAACGCCGCCATCCGTTCCCGCATGTCCGCCAAAAACCGCTCGGCCTCGGCTTGGTGCTCGAAGCCGGCGACGATGTCGTCGGCATAGCGCACCAGGATGACGTCCCCCTGGGCATGACGTTGCCGCCATTGCTGCGCCCAGAGGTCGAGCGTGTAGTGCAGGTAGATGTTGGCCAGGAGTGGCGAGATCACCGCACCTTGCGGCGTCCCCACCGACCCGGGCCGCACCACACCCTCTTCCATCACCCCAACCTTCAGCCATTTGCGGATCAGGCGGACCATCCGCCGATCAGCGATCCGGTGCTCCACGAACCTGATGAGCCACTCGTGGCTCACCGTGTCGAAGAACCCGGCGATGTCGGCGTCGAGGATGAAGTTCACGCGCCGATGGGTGATCCCGACCGCCAGCGCGTCCAGCGCATCGTGCTGGCCGCGTCCCGGCCGGAAGCCGTAGCTGAACCCGAGGAAGTCTTCCTCGTAGATCGCGTTCAGCACCTCGACCACCGCGCGCTGGACGATCTTGTCTTCCAGCGCCGCGATGCCGAGCGGCCGTTGCCGTCCGTCCGGCTTTGGGATGTAGACCCGCCGCGACGGCAGCGCCCGGTAGGCGCCGCGGTGGATACGGTCCTTGAGGTCCGCGAGCCGTGGCTCGAGGTCTTGGCCGTAGTCCCGCCACGTCACCCCATCCACGCCCGCCGCCGCGTCCTTCCTCAACCAGCCATAGGCCGACCGGAGAAGCTCGACATCGACGTGATGGAGGAGTGCCGTGAACTTCGCCTCCGGCTTCTCCCGTGCTCTTTGCCGTACACGGTCCAGCCCGGAAGACACGCTTTCCCGACCCGATGTTCGGCGCGTGCCACGCTCGACCGCGTTCCCCTCGGCCCCTGCCCTTCGCTCCATCGACTCCCCGGACGCTTGACCGCCCGCGTTCGCCGACTTCCCAGCTACTACGGCAGAGTCCGACTTCTCTCCTCCGTGCATCATCGGCTCCAGCCCTCCGGCCTTCCCGATGCGGGCCGCCGCGCTTTGCGCGCGACGGTCAGAGGAGAGATCTCCCGGTTCCCGTGCAAGGAGCTTCTGCGCATGCTGGGGTCTCCGACCACGCAGGGCCGATCCCGCTCTCGCTTGGCGTGCGGGGCCGTGTTGCCTTCCGCTGACGCAACCGCGTCGGCGCCCTGGACTTTCGAACTTTCGCGGCTCAATACCCAGCCTACGCTCGCCCCCGTCCACGCTTCGCTGCAGACCTCGCGGGCTGCCGCGCAGGACGAGGGGCCAGTGTGGTACGCTACACCTTCACTGCAAGGGACTTGCACCCTCTACTCCTTGCCGGTCTCCCGGCGCACTGCGTCCTTCGACAGGCGCGCTGCGCGCACCAGCTCAGGATGAGGAAAGTTGTTGATGGCTCAAAGAAAATTGCCTCATCCTGAGCGTGAGCGGAGCGAGCAGTCGAAGGACGCACTGAGTCGATCCAGCGGAAATCTGCTCTAACTAACAGGCGCGGGCGGCGAGGCGGGCCAGCGCCTCTTAGACCGCGCCGTCGATCTCGATCCCCTCGCGCAGCGCCCGGGCGCGGTTGCGGAACGCCTGCTCCGACGGGATGCGGATCTCATCAACGCCCGGCTGGCGCGGCGTCGCCTTGACGCGCTCGACGAGCTCGGTCATCTCGCGCTTGAACGCGTCGAGCGGCCGCAGCAGGTCCGGCTTGAAGACGATGAAGAGATAGCCATTGTCCCGGTCGATGTCCAAGGCGGAGCCGGCGAGGACGCCAAGGGCGTGCACCATGAGCGCGAGCCCGTAGCCCTTGTGCCCGCCGAACGGCAGCAGCGCGCCCAGCCGCGCCGCGGCGGGATCGCGCGTCGGCTTGCCGGCGACGTCGATCGCCACCCCCTCCGGCAAGGACTGCCCCAGCCGCTCGCGCAAGGCCAGCTCCGTCAGCATGAAGGCGGAGGTTCCCATGTCGAAGACGACGACGTCGTGCGCCGCCGGCAGGCCGAAGGCGATGGGATTGGTGCCGAGGACCGGCCGCATGCCGCCGAGCCGCGCCACCGAGCGCGTGCTGCTGGCGGTGTGCAGCCCCACCAGATCGGCGCGCGCGATCTTCTCGACATAATAGGCGCTGCGCCCGCTAACCCAGCTGTTGGTGAGGCCGATCAGCGCGACGCCGTTGTGCTGCGCCTTGGCGATCGCCGCCTCGGTCGCGTGATGGAGCGCCAGCATGCCGACATTGTTGCCGCCGTCGAACAGCGTCGAGATCTGGGTCTCGTGCAGCACGCTGGGCGGCCGCCGCGGCAGCTTGAAGCGGGGATGCTCGGGGATGTTGAGGAGCTTGGCGAGGCCGGAATACTCGTAGCCGCACAGCGCGGCGTCGATGACGTGGTCGGCGATGATGCGCGCCTCGTCGGGCTCATAGCCGATGCCGACCAGCGCGGCCTCGCCCAGCGCGCGCGCCGCGGCGACGGAGAGAGGCACCCGGTCCCGCGTCATGACGCGGCCGGCCGCAGCGCCTGCACCAGCTCCTCGGTCGCGGCACGCTGCGCCGCCCAGCTCCGGCCGGCGACGAGCCCGCCATCGACCACGAGGTCGTGGCCGTTGACGAAGCTCGCGGCATCGCTCGCCAGGAAGAGCGCGGCGCGGGCGATGTCGTCGGGCTGCCCGGCGCGCGGGATCGGATGCCACTTGGCGAGCGCGCTCTCAAGCGGCGCGAGGCTCTGCCCGACCTGCTCCGGCGGCAGCTTCATCGCCTTGGCGAAGATCGGCGTGACGATGCCGCCGGGCGAAATGCTGTTGGCGCGCACGCCCTTCTCGCCGAGCTCCATGGCGACGCAGCGGGTGAAATGGATCACCGCCGCCTTGGCGGCGCAGTAATCATAGGGGCCGTAGCCGGCGCGCGAGCCGGCGACGCTGCCGGTGTTGATGATGCTGCCGCAGCCCTGGCGCAGCATCACCGCCGCCGCATGCTTGGTGCCGAGCACGACGCCTTTCAGCACGATGGCGAGCGTGCGCTCGTATTGCGCCATGTCGAGGCCGGCGATGCCGCCGAAGCGGCCGGCGATGCCGGCATTGTTGACCATGCAATCGAGCCGTCCGAACGCGGCGACGGCACCGGCCACCAGCGCCGCCACCTCCGCCTCTTCGGCCACATCGGTCTTGAGGAAGCGCGCCTGGGCGCCGAGCGTCGCCGCCAGCGCCTCGCCCTCCTCGGCAAACGGGCTGGCGATGATCACGCTGGCGCCTTCCGCGACGAACAGCTCGGCGATGCGTGCGCCGATACCGCTGGTGCCGCCGGCCACCACCGCGACCTTGCCGTCGAGAACCGCCATCGCCCGCCTCCCCTGAGGTTTTGGGGACCTCTCTAGGCCCTATAGACATTCATCGCCACCCCCCGAGCGGCTCTCGCGGCTGCTTGCGCAGCCGCTGCCGCCGCCGCGGACGAAGGCGCTTCGCGCCTTCGCCTATGGC
>JBKQTR010000243.1:0-4621 GCA_052143095.1 Allostellaceae bacterium | reverse complement strand
GGGGAAGAAAGCGACTCTGCATTCCCCCTCCCCCCTTGAGGGGGAGGGTTGGGAGGGGGGTGTGCTCCGAATTTGCGATTCCCGGCACTACGCTTCGTAGACACTCTCCACCGCTTCCTGCGCCTCTTCCAATGTGCGACGCCAGCTTTCGGCGGTGAGGCGCTCGATGGCGGCGGAATAGTCGTCAGTCGAAAACGGGACAGGAACTTCTGCCTTGATAGCGTCAAAGAGGAATCCGGCGAGCACCGAGCCCACCGCATGGAGAGCTTCGTGGCGGTCGAGCCCTTCCCCCATCAGGCGTTCCATGGCACGTCGCACG
The DNA here is from genome assembly GCA_052143095.1 of Allostellaceae bacterium. Taxonomy (GTDB): domain Bacteria; phylum Pseudomonadota; class Alphaproteobacteria; order ATCC43930; family CGMCC-115725; genus DAHUYF01. Next base: position 4,302 of record JBKQTR010000243.1, on the reverse strand, counting down.
GTCGGCGGATCATCAAGCGCGATCTGATTCTCGACGACGACGTGCAGGTTGGCGTGCAGCCTGTCGTGTCCCACGCGGAGGCTCGCGCGGCGATGATAGTATTCGACCTGGAGCATGCGCTCACCCTCGTCCAGCTCAAGCCATTCGGCGGGATCGGGTGCCGCGGCCGGATCATAGGCGTCGAACAGGTCGTCGTCCTCCTCGGCGAAAGCCGGATCCGACTCGTCGTCAACTTCCTCGTCCCCGGCGTCCTCGGAGAAATCGAAACCCTGCTCGCCCACCGAGCGGCGCAGCTGTTCGAGCCGCTGCCTCACCTGGGCAGGCGTTTCGCTCGGCCCCGGGACGTAGAGCGGCCTGCCGTCGCGGCCGAAGTCGAAGCGACTGTCGCAGGCATCCGCCGAGACGTCCCCGAACAGCAGTTCCGCCGTCCTGTACTCGCGCGGAGGCTGGAAGCCGATCGATCGCGCATAGGCGACGAGATCGCGCAGCAGCTTTCGCGCATAGGCGGGCTCCACCTCGGCGAGAGGCGCGCCGGCCGCCATGACCTCGACGATTTCGTCGAGCTCCGACGCTTCGACGTGGCGGAAGATGACATCCTTGACGCCGAGACAGAAGACGTCGAGGAGGAAGGTCGCCATCGTGAGCCCCGCGGACGGCGTCCCGCGGGCCAAGAGCAGCGTCCCTATGCCGCCCTCGAACAGGCCATCCTGCAAGAGGCAGCGATGGATGGGCGCAAGCGCCAGGCGCTGCACGCGACTCGCAAGGGAACCGCCGGCGTCGGCGTGCCGGCGCTCGGCGAGCTGTTTCTTCCGCTGCGCCGCCTTGGCTTCACGTCGGCGCGCGATCGATGATGACATGGCTGGTCCTTTGGAAGAATCACCGTCAAGGCTATTCCAGGCTCGACGCTCCGTCCAGATCGGACATGGGCGGGGCGGTTGCTGGATCGACTCGGGGCGTCCGTTGAGGATCTGCCTCACGCGCGCGAGCGCACATGCAGCGGCCGCACGTTCCGGCGAGGCTGCGTCCACGCCCCCACTGTGCTATGAACCCGCCCTCATGCTCACCTTCTCCGACCTCACCTACCGCGTCGGCGGGCGCGCGCTGCTCGAAGATGCGTCGGCGCAGATCAATGCCGGCTGGAAGGTCGGGCTGATCGGCCGCAACGGCGCCGGGAAGTCGACCCTGCTCGATCTCATCCGCGGCGAGCTGCAGCCCGATGGCGGCGAGATCCAGCTCCAGAAGAGCGTGCGCATCGGCTTCCTGGCGCAGGAGGCGCCGGGCGGCGATCGCACGCCGCTCGAGGCGGTGCTCGCCGCCGATGAGGAGCGCGCGCGCCTGTTCGCCGCGGCGGAGACCGAGGCGGACGGCGCCGAAGCCGCCGAGATCCACGACCGGCTCCTCGCCATCGACGCGCATGCAGCACCAGCGCGCGCCGCCGGCATCCTCGCCGGGCTCGGCTTCGACCATGGCGAGCAGCAGCGGTCGCTGTCGTCCTTCTCCGGCGGTTGGCGCATGCGCGTGGCGTTGGCGGCGGCGCTTTTCGCCGAGCCCGATCTGCTGCTGCTGGACGAGCCGACCAACCATCTCGATCTCGAGGCGGCGCTCTGGCTCGGCGAGTTCCTGCAGCGCTACCGCCGCACGCTGATCCTGGTGAGCCACGACCGGCAGTTCATCGACGACGTCGCCGATCACATCCTGCATCTCTCGGAGCGGCGGCTGACGCTCTACAGCGGCGGCTACGAGACGTTCCTGCGCACGCGCCGCGAGGGCCTGGCGCGCCAGCAGGCGCTGGCGCAACGGCAGGAGGCGGAGCGCAAGCATCTTCAGGCCTTCGTCGACCGCTTCCGCGCCAAGGCGAGCAAGGCGAGCCAGGCGCAGAGCCGGGTCAAGATGCTGGCGCGGCTCCAGCCGGTGGCGCTCGCCGAGGCCGAGGCGCCGGTGCGCTTCGAGTTTCCCGAGACCGGCGCGCTGGCGCCGCCGCTGCTCAGCCTCGACGACGTCGCCGTCGGATATACGCCGGAGAAGCCGGTGTTGCGCCATCTCGATCTGCGGCTCGATCCCGACGACCGCATCGCGCTGCTCGGCGCCAACGGCAACGGCAAATCGACGCTGGCGCGGCTGATCGCCGGGCGGCTGCGGCCGATGGCCGGCGAGGTGCGCCGCGCGCCGCGGCTGCGCTGCGGCTATTTCGCGCAGCACCAGATCGAAGAGCTCGATCCCGAGGCGAGCGCCTTCGATCACCTCGCGCGGCGGATGCCCAAGGCGAGCACGGAGCAGGTGCGCGCCAGGCTCGCGCGCTTCGGCTTCGGCGTCGACCTGGTCTTCGTCCGGGCGCGCGAGCTCTCCGGCGGCGAGAAGGCGCGGCTCAACTTCGCGCTGATCAGCCACGAGGCGCCGCCGCTGCTCATCCTCGACGAGCCCACCAACCATCTCGACATCGAGGCGCGCGAGGCGCTGGTGACGGCGCTCGGCGATTTCGCCGGCGCGGTGGTGATCATCAGCCATGACTGGCATCTGCTGTCGCTCATCGCCGATCGGCTCTGGCTCGTCGCCGACGGCGGCGCCAAGCCGTGGGACGGCGATCTCGACGACTATCGCCGCTATCTGCTGCAGCAGCGCGATGCCGCACCCGCCGCGGCGGAGGAAACGCGCGTGCCGGGCGCCGCCAAGCGCGAGGCGCGCCGCGCCGCCGCCGAGCGCCGCCAGGCGGTGGCGCCGCTGAAGCGGGCGTTGCGCGCGGCGGAGCAGCGCCTGGCCGCGATCACCGCGCGCAAGGCGGCGCTCGATCGGCAACTCGCCGACCCCGCGACCTATGCAGAGAGCGGCGCGCCGCTGACGGATCTGCTGCGCACGCAGGCGGAAACCGCGCAATCGCTGGCCGAGGCGGAGGCCGCCTGGCTCGCCGCCGCCGAAGCGGTCGAGCGCAGCGAGGAGTGAAGCGTCACCATGCGGATGCATGATCGCGGCACGTGCCATTTACTGCCTGTTTTTTGCCACAACTTCGCCACATGATCGGTGCGACTCGCGAAAAGCGCCGTTGATGCGAGACAGCCGCACGATTCGGCGTCGGATGCGGCAGCGCAGACGGCGTCGCGGGCACGAGTCGTTCTAATTTTTTCACGCGCTGATCGCCACGGCTTAAGCATCACTTAACCTGCGGGCGAGCATTTTGATCCCACGACGCGCGTCGTGCGCGACGGGTGCAGCAAGCAGGTTTCGACTCATGGCGACGGTGACGCGCGAGGTGATAGCCCAATTGATCGAGGAGGCGTCGTGGACGGAGCGCGCCAAATCGCTCGAGCGTCTTGCGGCGCGTTTCGCCGCAGGCAGCCTCGACGAGGCCGAATGGCATGGCGCCGTCGACGCGTTCCGCATCGTGCTGTACGACGCCGAGCCGCTGGTGCGGCTGGTGCTTGCCGAGACCGTGAAATTCGCCGCCGACCTGCCGCGCGACATATTGCTGGCGCTGGCGCGCGACACGGCGATGGTGGCGACGCCCATCCTCGAGCACCAGCGCCTGCTCGACGAGGACGATCTGCTGGCGATCGTGCTGCGTCATTCGCCAGCGCATCGCTACGCCATCGCCGGGCGGCGGTCGGTCTCCGCGCGCATCGCTGCGGCGCTCTGCCGCAACGGCGAGCGTGCGGTGATCCTGCGCCTCCTCGCCAATGACGGCGCGGCGATCACCGAGCAGAGCCTGCACGCGCTGCTCGACCGCTTCTCCGACCGGCCGGAGCTGATCGAGGCGATCACCCGCCGGCGGCTTCTTCCGGTGGCCGTCGGCATCCGCATCCTCGGGCTGTCGCCGCGCCGCGCGGAGGACGCAAACCCGGCGCCGCACTTCTACTGCGACCGCACCGGCTCGCTCGGTTGAGCGAGGCGTAAGATCTAGGCGGCGTCTGTCTGCGGCAGCGGGCGGGGACGACCGTCCTCGTTGACCGCGACGAAGGTGAATTCGGCATCGGTCACCTTGACCCGATCGCCCTGACCCTGCCGGAGAACCCAGACTTCCACTTGGAGCGTGATCGAGCTGCGTCCGATCCGCGTCGCCGCGGTGTAGCAGCAGACGACGTCGCCGACATTGACCGGCTGCCGGAAGGCAATGTTGGAGACGGCGACGGTGACGACGCGCCCCTTCGCATGCTGGATCGCCGTCATGGCTCCGGCGTTGTCCATCAGCGACATGATCCAGCCGCCGAACATGTCGCCGCGCGGATTGGTATCCGCGGGCATTGCCAAGGTGCGCGAGGCGAGCTCGCCCTTGGTCTCGATCACGGGGGTCGTCTTTCGCTTCGCGTTCGG
>JBKQTR010000242.1:0-10817 GCA_052143095.1 Allostellaceae bacterium | reverse complement strand
ACCCGACGAGATTGTCCTCGCGCTCGGCATAGACATCATCCGAGCAGAGAAAGCCCAGCGTGCTGCGATACCATTGCACGGTCTTGGGGAGATTGGTCGACATCAGCACCATGTGCCCGTTGCGCCGGACATGCGCCGGCCCTTTGCCGAGCCGCATCAGCTCGCCGGCGCGGCGGTAGCGCTCGCTGCCGTAGTTGAGCAGCTGGCGCCGCAACGGCAGCGGCGCCACGCGCTCGATGCCGTGCACGACCTCGATCTGGTAGCCCAAGGGATCGCGCAGCCGGACGCGCTTGCCGCCGCCGGGCTCGTCGATGCTCTCGACCGCCGAGGCGCCCGCTTCACGCGCGAGCCGGTGCAAATCCTCCTCGCTCGCGGCATAGAAGCCGCAGCCGACGAAAACGGGCTCGCCGAGCTCGACGACATAGAGATGATGCGCAGGGTCGGTGCCGCGCATATAGAGCGCGGTGCGCGTGCGGTCGGAGCGCGCCATGCTGAAATCGGTGAGGAACAGCTCCGCCCGGTCGAGATCGGGGGCGCGCATGCGTCCAAAAGCGATGTCGGTGACTTTGATGCCGCCCATCCTGCCTCCCTGGCCAGGGCCACTGGCTTTTGCGGCATCTAATCAGAATTCGCCACGGTGCGGAAGGTGATCGACGCGGCCGAGGGGGAGGTGTGCGGCGCTTGCATTGCTCTATCCTTCGGCGCTGCCCCCGCCGGCTTGCTTGACCCGGTTTGACCAAAATGCCAGCGTATCGGCCACGACAAACGGCGCCAGCGAGCGCGGACAGGGAGGCATCATGGTTAAGCGCTCCGGGGATCGCCGCAAGACGCGGCGGTAGGGCAGACGATCATGGCCGCAGAGCGGGTCGTCGATGTCGCGGCGCTGGTGGATGAGCGGCGGCTCAACTGGTTCAGCATTCGGCTGGTGATCTTTGCCTTCCTGATCGTCGTGAGCGACGGCTTCGACATCAACACCGTCGCCTATGTCGGGCCGCAGCTCATCAGAGACTGGCACATCGCGCCCTCCGAGCTGACCCAGCCCTTCATCGCCAGCCTGGTCGGCATTCTCTTCGGGGCACCCGTCTTCGGCTATGTCGGCGACCGCCACGGGCGCAAGCTGACCATCATCCTGGCGCTGCTGGTCTATGGCGTCTTCACCTGGGCCGCGGTGCTGTGCCGCTCGGTGCCGGAGCTTACCGCCGTCCGCTTCGTTACCGGCATCGGCCTCGGCGCGCTCTTCCCCAACATCATCGCGCTCGTCGCCGAGTTCGCACCGCGGCGGCTTCGCGGCACCATGATCATCCTGATGTTCACCGGCGTCTCCTTCGGCGGGGCCGGCCCCGGGCCGATCTCGGCCTGGCTGGTGCCGGTGCAGGGCTGGCAGATCCTCTTCACCATCGGCGGCGTCTTCCCGATCCTGGTCGCCGCGGCTTGCGTCTTCGGCCTGCCGGAATCGGTGAAATACCTGACGGTGAAGGGCAAGCGCGACCGGGTCGTGCGCCTGCTCGCGGCGATGCGCAGCGATCTCCGCTTCACCGCCGAGACGCGCTTCGTCATCGAGGACGAGCAGCAGGCGCAGCGCTTCTCGCCGAAGCTGCTTTTCGCCGGCCGTCTCGCGCTGATCACGCCGCTGCTCTGGCTGCTCTTCATCATCAATCTCATGGGCTATTTCTTTCTCATCAGCTGGACGCCGACGCTGCTGGCCAGCGCCCATCTGCCGCCGGCGCAGGTCGCCTTCGCCAACACCGCCTTCCAGCTCGGCGGGATTCTCGGCGGCTGGGCCGTGTGCCGGCCGATGGACCGCTTTGGCGCGGCGCCGCTCACCCTGTTGTTCGCGCTCGCCGTGCCGATCATCGGCGTCATCGGCTATCTCAGTGCGGCGTCCGCGAGCCTGATGCTGCTCTTCGTGCTGCTGGCGGGATTCTGCGTGCTCGGCATCCAGTTCGGCATCAACGCGCTTTCCGGCATGATCTATCCCACCTCCTTCCGCTCCAACGGCTCGGGCTGGGCCTTCGCCGCCGGCCGCGTCGGCTCGATCGCCGGCCTCTTCGTCGGCGGCCGGCTGATCGCGCTCCACATCCCGATCGCGACGCTCTATGTCGCGGCAGCGCTGCCTTTCCTGATCGGCGCCGTCGCCTGCCACCTGCTGTCGCGCGCTTATGCGGCCGAGTTCCGCAGCCCCGCAGGCGAGCCGGCGCCGCGCTCGCGGCCGCTGGCGGATCCGCCGCCGGCCGAGTAGGCAGGCGCCGCAGCGACAGGAGACGACGAGCGTGGCACAACGCATCAATCGACAGTTTCGCCTGACACGCCGGCCGCAGGGCCGGGTGACGCCGGCCGATTTCGACTTCGTCGAGACGCTGGTGGCCGAGCCCGGACCGGGCCAGGCCTTGATCCAAATCCTCTATCTCTCGCTCGACCCCACGCACCGCATCTGGATGAGCGACCGCGAGCAATACATGCCGCCGGTGGCGATCGGCGAGGTCATGCGCGGCGGTGCCATCGGCCGGGTGGTGGCCTCTGCCTCCGAGCGTTGGAACATCGGCGATCTCCTGCGCGGCCAGCTCGGCTGGCAGGACTACTATCTCGCGGTCGACGGCGCGCCGGCGATGCTGAGCCCGTTGCCGAAGGATCTGCCGGTGCCGCTACCGGCCATGCTCGGGGCCTGCGGCACCACCGGCCTCACCGCCTATTTCGGGCTGTTGGAGCTGGGCGAGCCCAAGCCCGGCGAGACCGTGGTGGTCTCGGCCGCGGCCGGTGCGGTGGGATCGGTGGTCGGTCAGATCGCCAAGATGAGGGGCTGCCGCGCGGTCGGCATCGCCGGGGGCGCGGAGAAATGCCGCTGGCTCACCGCCGAGCTCGGCTTCGACGCGGCGGTCGATTACAAGGCGCCGGGCTGGCGCGAGGCGCTGGCGGCGGCCACCCCCGACGGCGTCGACATCAATTTCGAGAATGTCGGCGGCGAGATCATGGCGGCGGTCATGGCGCGCATGAAGCTCGGCGGGCGCATGCCGCTCTGCGGGCTGATCTCCGGCTATAACAGCGAGGGCAGCGCGGTCGGCGACTTCACGCCGATCCTGATGAAGCGCCTTGCCGTCCGCGGCTTCATCGTCACCGATTTCCTGCCGCGCTGGCCCGACGCCGGGCGCGAGCTTGTCGGCTGGGTGCGGGACGGCCGGATCAAGCATCGCGAGACCATCGTCGACGGGCTCGAGCAGGCGCCCGCCGCGCTCAACCGCCTGTTCGACGGCGACAATCTCGGGAAATTGATGGTCAAGGTGTCTGCGTAGGTGATTGCGAGCGGCCCGCGCAAAACGTGGCCAGCCGAAATATCTTGCACGTTGGCGCCGGCATTCCAGAATGGATAGGGGCTAAACGCGGTCACCGGCCCGCTCGGGCATCACTATGACGGAGTGGGTAAGGTGGGAAGGATTCCTCCTGGCGTTGGTCCGAAACATTCGCAGGTCGTTGTCCTTGTGGGCGCCACCGGCGACCTGTCTCGACGGAGGCTGTTGCCCGGCCTGTTCCATTTGTCGAGCAACGGGTTTATCCCTGGTTGCCGAATCATCGGCGTCTCGCTGGACCATATCGACCCCGATGGTTTCCGCAAACTCGCGCGAGAGGCACTCGATCAATTCTCCACTCGAACAGTGAAGGAGGCCGACTGGGCCGCCTTCGCCGAGACCCTGGACTACGTGCCGATGGCCGCGGGCGCTCGCATCCTCAAAGCGGCGGTAGAAGAGGCAGAGCAGAAATTGGGCGGCGACGGCCGTCGTGTGCACTATCTGAGCGTGCCGCCCAATGCCGCCTTGTCGGCCGTACGCTTGCTGGCGGAAGCCGATCTCGTCGACCGGTCCCGGATCATCATGGAAAAGCCGTTCGGCACGGATCTGGCAAGTGCGGTGTCGCTCAATGCCAAGCTGCACGAGGTTTTTTCCGAAGATCAGATCTTCCGGATAGACCACTTCCTGGGCAAGGAGCCGGCGCAAAACATCCTCGCCTTCCGCTTCGCCAACGGGTTGTTCGAGCCGATCTGGAACCGAAACTTCATCGACCATGTGCAGATCGACGTTCCCGAGACGATCGGGCTCGGCAAACGTGCCGGGTTCTACGAGGCCACCGGAGCCTATCGCGACATGGTGGTGACCCACCTGTTCCAGATCCTCGCCTTCATGGCAATGGAGCCACCGACAGCCTTGGAGCCGGCGCCCATCAGCGAGGAAAAGAACAAGGTCTTTCGCAGCATGTTGCCGATCGATCCGAAGGATGTCGTCCGCGGGCAATACACGGGATATCGGTCCGAGGACGGTGTCGACCCGGAGTCCGATACCGAAACCTTCATCGCGTTGAAATGCTCGATCGACAATTGGCGCTGGGCCGGCGTGCCGTTCTTCCTGCGCACGGGCAAGCGGCTCGCGGAGGGCCAACGGATCATCTCCATCGCCTTCCGGGAGCCGCCCAAGAGCATGTTTCCCACGGGGTCGGGTGTCGGCGCGCAAGGCCCGGACCATTTGACGTTCGATCTGGCGGACGCCGCGAAGATGTCGCTGTCCTTCTACGGCAAGCGCCCCGGCCCGGGCATGCGGCTGGACAAGCTGAGCTTGCAGTTCGCGATGCATGACACGGGCATGATCGGCGATGTGCTCGAGGCCTATGAGCGCTTGATCCTCGACGCGATGCGCGGCGACCATACCCTGTTTACGACCGCCGAGGGTATCGAGCGGCTGTGGCAGGTATCGATACCCTTGCTCGAAGCACCGCCGCCAGTTCGCCTTTATCCCCCCGGCGGGTGGGGGCCGAAATCGATCCATCAGCTGGTCGCCCCCCATGCCTGGCGGCTGCCCTTCGAGCGCGCCTGGCGCGACCCCAACCCCTCGGGCGGCTGAGCGGGAGGTTTGGCTGCTGCAATCGAAGCCGAAGGTCCGTTACCGGGGCGGGTAGCGCTTTCCAATGAGGCACTGACCCGCTATAAGAATCTGCATGCATCGGCAAATACTCCGGCTGGTCCCGGTCCTCGTGTTCCTGGTTCTTGTGGGCTGGAGCCCCGTTGCCTCGGCACATCCGGAGCACGCTCAGGTGGCTGGGGCGCAAGCCGGCCCAGTTCATGCGGGAACGTCGATTGCATTTGCGATGACCGATCGCTCGATCGTTCACTGCACCTCTGAAGCAGGGGCGCCATGCGATTGCCCTGGCGGACGCTGTTCCTGCGGCGCCGATTGCCTCGCGATGTGCGCTTCTGTCGTTGCTCTTTGCGACACGTCGGACTTGTCACCGTTTCGGGGCGCGTCCGTTTTCGAGCCCAAGCGTATAGCGTCGATCGGCGGATGGTTGCCTCGCGCCGATTACGACCCTCCCAGACTCAGCGCCTGAAGCCATCCCGTCCCCCGGTGGGGCGGGATCGATCACGCTCGTCGATGGCGGAGGCGGCTCCGGCCATAGCCGGCGCTTAGGCGCCTTTCTTTCCGCGCGACGAGCCCATCGGCGTCACGCCCTCCCGGAGGGTCCAATGGGCGAAGTTTCACCAGCAGTTCTTCAATTCATCCCGCTGTGCCTGGGCGGAACGGCGTCGGCCAAGATGGCTTAGCCGAGCGACAGAGCACCGCCATGACCTCCGTCTTTCGTCGGGCGGCGCCGTTGGGCGCCCTTCTGGCCGCGCTTGGCCATGAGGCGCACGCCCATGGATTTGCCGGCGACCGTTTCTTTCCCGCGACCATTCAGACCGATGCCCCCTTCGTGGCCGATGAGCTGTCGTTGCCCACGCCCACGAAGAACCCGACCGATCCCGCAAGTGGCCAGTCCTACTCGGTCGCGTTCGACTTCGCGAAGCGGATGACCCGCGATATCGGAGTTACTGCCGCTTATGAGTGGAACTACTTTCAACCGAAGGGGATGCCTGCGACACATGGTTTCGGCAGCCTCACCACCGGAGCGCAGGATCAGCTTTTCATCGATGCCGCGCATGAGTTCATGGCGCTGGTTGGCATCAACGTCACTTGGGCGCATACCGGAGCGGTCAATGCCGGCGGCGCGGACGACCATACCACGCTCTCGCCGACCCTGGATCTCGGAAAAGGCTTCGGCGATGTGCCGGAGTCGCTGCCGTGGCTGCGACCGTTTGCCATCACCGGCAATCTCAGTGTCGACGTTCCCACGAGGATCAATAGCGCGGGCAACGTCAATCAGAATGTCTTCAACGCCGGCTTCGCCATCGAATACAGCCTGGAATTTCTCCAGCATGATGTCCGAGACATCGGGCTTCACGCGCCGTTCGATCGGCTGATCCCGCTCGTCGAGATCACGACGGCGACGCCGCTCAACCGCGGCTTCAACGTCGATGGAGGCGTGACGAACCGCACCGGCAACGCGACCACGGGCGTGATCGCGCCGGGCCTGATCTGGGCGGGACGATATTTTCAGATCGGCGCGGAAGCGATCATACCCCATGGCGAAGGCCAGGGTCACGGTCTCGGTGGCGTCGTCCAGTTCCACGTCTATCTCGACGATGCCTTTCCAAACTCGATCGGCAGTCCCCTGTTCGCGAGGTGATCCCGTGCGATCAAGCCCCCTGACGCGCATCGTTCTGGCGTGCTCGATTTTTCTCGCAAGCGTCTCGACCGGTCTCGCCCACGCCTTTCTCGACCATTCCGATCCCGGCGTCGGCAGCACGCACACCGTGCCGCCGAAGCAGATACGGATTTGGTTCACCGAGGCGCTGGACTCGGCCTTGAGCTTGATGACCGTGACCGATGGGGCAGGCCGGCAGGTTGAGCAAGGGAAGGCCACGGTAGATGCCAAGGATCCAACGCTGCTTGAGGTCGTCCTCTTGCCGCTTGCCCCAGGCACATACCGGGTGACGTGGCGAGCCGTCACGCTGGACGCCCATCGGTCCGAGGGCGGCTTCACGTTCGCGATCGCGCAGTGACGGTCACGCTGGAGGAACCTGCGGGGCACATCCCGGAGCTATCGTTTGCCATCGGCGACGACCAGCTATAGCCTTACAGAGGCGCAGGCCCTCATGTCGTCGACCTGCATGCGTTGCGGGGTCATCTCAGTGGCCGAGCCGCCGGTCTTCCTTCTCGAGCCTGGGAAGCTCACTCTCGGCGCTATCCGGGCGCTTCTTGCCGAGCCCCGCTCGATCGTGCTGGCAGAGGAGACGCGGGATCGGCTCGCCGAGGGCGCAAACTCCATCAATCGGATCATCGCCCGGGGCGACGCCGTGTACGGCCTCAACACGGGCTTCGGCAAGCTCGCAAAGCGGCGCATTCCGGACGGGGAGTTGCGGGCACTGCAGCGCAACCTTGTGCTGAGCCACGCCGCCGGGGTCGGCGAGGCACTCGACGATCGGACGGTTCGCCTTATCCTGATCCTCAAAGCAAACTGCCTGGCGCGAGGTCATTCGGGGGTGCGCCCGGAAATCGTCGACGCGCTTTTGCGCCTGGCCAACCGCGGCCTCCATCCGGTCATTCCCGCCAAGGGCTCGGTCGGGGCTTCCGGCGATCTAGCGCCGCTGGCGCACCTCGCGGCAGCGCTGATGGGCGAGGGGTCGGCCAGGATCGACGGGGTTGTGCTGCCCGCGCGTGAGGCGCTGGACCGTGCCGGGGTTGACGCCGTGCAACTCGCGCCCAAGGAAGGCTTGGCGCTGCTCAACGGCACGCAAGTCTCTACCGCGCTCGCGCTCGTCAACCTGCTGGACGCTGAAGATGTCTTCCGTGCGGCGGTGGTGACCGGTGCGATGTCGCTGGACGCGGCAAAGGGGTCGGACGGGCCGTTCGATCCTCGTCTGCATCTGCTGCGCGGCCAGCTCGGACAGATCGAATGCGCGGCCGCGTACAGGGCCCTGCTCGCGGGATCGGCGATTCGCGCCTCCCACCTCACCGGCGATGACCGAGTGCAAGATCCCTATAGCTTGCGCTGTCAGCCACAGGTCATGGGTTCCTGCCTCGATCAGCTGCGCCATGCCGCACGAATCCTGGAGATCGAAGCCAATGCCGTTTCCGACAATCCCGTGCATTTTCCGGAGACGGACGAGCTGCTGTCGGGCGGCAATTTTCATGCGGAGCCCGTGGCGCTCGCGGCCGATTCGATCGCGGTCGCAATCGCCGAGATCGGCGCGATCGCCGAGCGGCGCATCGCGCTTCTGGTCGATGCCAGCGTGAGCACGTTGCCGCCGTTCCTGGTGCGGGAGAGCGGGCTCAATTCCGGATTCATGATTGCCCAGGTGACCGCCGCGGCGCTGGCATCGGAGAACAAGAGCCTGGCTCATCCTGCCAGCGTCGACAGCCTCCCCACCTCGGCCAATCAGGAGGACCATGTCAGCATGGCAACTTTCGCCGCGCGCCGCCTCGGCGCGATGGCGGCGAACAGCCGGACGATCATTGCCATTGAATATCTGGCCGCGGCGCAGGGAATCGAGTTCCACCGGCCGCTGGCAACCTCGCCGCCGCTCGAGGGCGCTCTCGCGCGGCTGCGCCGGGATGTGCCGTTCCTGGAACAGGATCGCATGCTCAGCCGCGATATCGACATCGCGGATATGCTGATCCGCTCGGGCGCGCTCATGCGGGCGATCGCAGGGATAGGCGTGCCGACGGTGGTGGCGCGGCCCACGCTTCCCTGAGGCATGCCAATGGACGCGAGCCGATGACGGATGTTCTTCTCGCTGTAGGCGGTCGTGAGCGTCGTGTTGTGGCACGACGATCCGCGCTTATCCGACGCTCTTAGTGATGATCGCCAACGCCCGCATGTATGCGGTGACGCCGGCGGTCGGCGCGCTGTGGCGGCGGCTGCTCGACGGCATCGCCGCCCGCGCCGGGATGGACGTCGAGGTGATCGAGCACGCGCCGCCGGCGCCGATAGCCGATCTCTGGCGCCGGCCGGACAAGGCGGCGGTGTTCATGTGTGGACTGCCCTACGGGCTCGCCGACCCCCGCCCGGTCTTGGTCGCGGCGCCGGTGCCGTCGCCTTCTGCCTACGGCGATCGGCCGATCTATTGGAGCTCGCTGGTGGTGCGCGCCGATAGCCGCTTCCGCACCGTCGAGGACACGTTCGGTGAACGCCTTGCCCTCACCACGCCGGATTCCCAATCGGGCTATGCGGCCGCGCTGCGTTATTTCGCCAAGTTCGCTCGCACCGGGCCGCTCTACCGCGAGGTGGTCGCGCCGGTGATCACGCCGCGCGGCGCGCTGATGGCCGTGATCTCGGGTGCGGCCGAGGTGGCGCCGATCGACAGCTATGCCCTCGATCTACTGGCGCGCCACGCAACGGAGCTGACCGCGCAGGTTCGTGTCATCGCCCGCACGGTGCAGACGCCGATCCCGCCCCTGGTCGCCTCGCACGGCGAGGTGGCGCCGCTCGCCGCCGCCTTCCTCGCCGCGCACGAGGATGCCGCGCTGCGGCCGATCATGGCCGATCTGCTGCTCACGCGCTTCGTGCGGCCGGAGGCCGCGGATTACGACCCGTTGCCGGGGCGCCTCGCGGCGGCCCGCGCGCATTGGCGCCGCCGGCCGCTCGCCGTCACCATGCACCCAGCCTTCGCCTGACGCCCGCGCCGGCTTGCCGGCTCCCATCGAGACGTGCATATAGAGGGCGATGACCGTCCTCGCGCCGGTGCTCGACTTCGACCGCGTCGTCCAGGACTTCCGCGCGCCGCAGGGAGGCGACAGCCGGCGCGTGCTCGACGGCATCTCCTTTCGCGTGGCGCCAGGACAGTTCACCGCGGTGGTCGGACCGAGCGGCTGCGGCAAGAGCACGCTGCTCCACATGGCCGCCGGGCTGTTGCGGCCGACCGGCGGCGTGGTGCGCCACAACGGGACGCCTGTGGTCGCAGTCAACCGCTCGGTGGGCTTTGTGCCGCAGCAGGCGCAGCTGCTGCCGTGGAAGACGCTGCGCGAGAACGTCGAGCTGCCGCTGCTGCTGCGCCGGGTGGCGCCGGTCGAGCGGGGCCGGCGGGTCGAGGAGATCATCGCCGCGGTGGGGCTGGCCGGCTTCGAGGCGCATTACCCGCATCAGCTGTCGGGCGGCATGCAGAAGCGCGCATCGATCGCCCGCACCCTGGTCTATGCGCCCGAGGTCGTGCTGATGGACGAGCCGTTCGGCGCGCTCGACGCGCAGACCCGCATGGTGATGCAGCATGACCTCCAGGCGCTGCGGGAGCGCCAGCGCACCACTATCCTGTTCGTCACCCATGACCTGACCGAGGCGATCCTGCTGGCGGACAATTTGGTGCTGCTGAGCCGCCAGCCCACCTTGCTCAAAGCCGACATCGCGATCCCGCTGGAACGGCCGCGCAACGTCTTCCAGCCCTTCCACACCGCCGGCTTCGGCGAGCTCTACGACCGGGTCTGGGAGGTGTTCCGGGCCGAGATCGCGAGCGGCACGGCGTGACCGCGCGGCTCCTCGGCCTGCTCCCGGGCGTCGCGCTGCTGGGGTTCTGGCAATGGGCATCCGGCCGGCTCATCCGCACCATCTATGTCAGCCGGCCGAGCGACATCGCGGTTCGCCTCTATCAGGCCTTCGCCAGCGGCGAGATCCTGCCGGATCTCGCGACCACCGCCGAGGAGCTGGTGCTGGGCTATCTGATCGGCGTCGCGTCCGGCATGGCCGTCGGCTATTGGCTTGGTCGCGCACCGCGGCTGGCAGCGATCTTCGAGCCCTATGTCATGGCGTTCTACGGCATCCCGAAGATCGCGCTGGCGCCGCTTTTCATCATCTGGTTCGGCATCGGGCTGTGGTCGAAGGTGGCGCTGGCCGCGACCATGGTGTTCTTCCTGGTGTTCTACAACGTCTTCATGGGGGTGCGCTCGGTCGACCGCGAGCTGGTGAAC
>JBKQTR010000241.1:0-33129 GCA_052143095.1 Allostellaceae bacterium | reverse complement strand
TGGCGCCGCCGCCCCCGCGCGCTCCGCGCCCCCGGCAACAAAAACCCGCCGGCCCTCCGGCCGGCGGGTCGCAGCAAGGTTCGGAAAGACGCTTAGAACTTGAACACCGTCTCGGCCTCGATGCGCTGCAGCTGGCCGTGGGCGGTGTTGTCGGTATTCACAAGGTCGGAATAGGTGAACCGCTTCACGATGTCATACTCGATGCCGAGATCGACCTGCGGTATCGGGCTCCAGATCAGGTTCGCCGTCAGGCCCATGTGGCGCTTGTCGAGGACGTTCTGCGCCGTGGTGCTCGAGATGATCGAGCTGTCGAGATGGGTCTGGGAGTAGCCGGGCGCGAGGCTCGAGCGCAACTCGTCGGTCCACCAATGGGTGTAGGACAAGTAGGCGCCGTAAGCCCATGGCGCACCGATTGTCGGGTTCAAGCCAGCGGGGTTGGCAACCGAACTGACCTGCATGCCGGCAGCGCTGCCCATGTCGGAGAGGAAGCTGCCGAGGCCGGTACCGGCCATGACATCGCCCCTCAGCGTATCCTTGCCGAAGGTGTTCAAGTGACCGCTGAGCTCGAAGCCGTAGGTCGTCTTGTCGAAGCGGTTGCCCGTGGCATGCACGGTCTGATCGCGAAGCAAGGCAGTCGCCGCGAGATGGCCCCAGGCCTGATCGATCCGGGCGCGAGCGATGAAGTCGGGCACTTGCACCCAACCGCCGGACAGGCCGAGGTTCTGGAAGGTCCCGGCGCCGCCGGCAGTCGCGGCGGTGTTGAGGCTCTGTTCGACGCCGCTAGCACCTGCCGCAGACGCCGGCAGGCCGGCATTGGTGAAGCCTTCCGGATTCGGCTGCTCGGCGGCGACGGCGAAGCTCAACCCTTGGGCGCCGGCATAGGTATAGCGGATCGTCGTGTGGCGGTTGCTGAGACCGTCCATGGCGCCGACGGCAGGCGTGGGATCGACGGACTCGCCGAGGGCATCACCGTCGAACCACAGCGACAGCGTTTGGCCGGCCAGCAGCGGGCCCAAGCTGCCATAGAACAGCACGATCCGCTCGTTCCAGGAGTCGACGCCGTTCAGGCTCACGTTCTGCGTCGTCTGTTGGCCGAATCCGTCGATCAACGCAAAGACTTCCATTTCGCCGTAGGAAGTCGGCGTGCGGACATCGACGTTGAGGTTCGACTGACGCACATCGTTCAAGAACGAGCCGTGGTTTTGGTGGCCGGCCGTGCCGTTGAGCGGGATGGCGAACGGGATCAGGACCTGTGAGCTCTGCGGCGATATACCCGAGCTCATATCGTAGATGCCGTCCCACTTCGCGAAGCCGCCGATCTTCAGCGAGGTGTTCGTGCCGGGGATCAGGAAAGATCCCGGGAACGAGCCGCCGCCCGGCGCCGCGGCTTGACCGGCCGCCACGTTGCTGTCGCTGCCGGGCGCCTGTTGGGCGCTCGCGGGCGCGCCGGCGAGCAACGCCACGGCAGCCGTCAGGCTCCCCAGCGCAATCGCGGCGTTGAACCTAGTGACCTTTTTCATTTGACCCCCACACATGCAGTTCCATGGTTTGGAAGGCTGGAACTCCTTCCGACATCGGTAAAATCCGCCGGAACGGCCCGAAAAGACAAGTGAAGAGGGCGAAACCGCGGTCGATTGATGGCGCGTGTGTCTGTTGGGCAACACTTCGTCGCGAGGCCTGCAGGGCCAAAGTTTCCAAAGATGCGGGCAACTCTCTTGCAATGCGGTATCGACATTTTCCTCGGCAAAGACCGCGAGCTAAAGACACCAACATCCGGTTCTGTTGCCAGCACGTCACGCCATAACTTGACGGAGCTGGCGATGTTGCGCCGCAACATGACACTTGTGTGTCAATACCTGTCGAAATCCGCCGGCGGAAACGGCCGAGCCGGCCGCGCAGGCGGCAGTGTTGCACCTGTCGTCCACTCCCCGCGGCGCGACGACCACCGGCGAGGAGCCGCTCGATCTCTCCGGTCTCTCGACGAATCGGCGCTTCGGATCGGCCTGCGGGCGGCGGCCGCCGGCGAGCCGTCGTCGCCGTCGCCGGGCTTGCCGCAAGGGCCGGACGGGATATGCTCCGGAGCTGACCTTTTCCACCCCAGCCAGCGGGCCTGCCCATGAAGCCGCGCGAGCGCGTCGCCTTTTCCGCCATCGTCGATCGCCCGCCGCTGCGCCTGCCCGCCGGCGTGCGCCTCGTCGTCTGGCCCATCATCAATCTCGAGGAATGGGAGATCGAGCGGCCGATGGCGCGCCAGGTGCTGCCGGCGCCGACCGGCGTGCCGCTGTTGCCAGACGTGCCGAACTGGAGCTGGCACGAATACGGCATGCGCGTCGGCGTCTGGCGCTTCCTCGCCGCCTTCGATCGCATCGGCGCCAAAGGCACGCTGTCGATCAACGCGAAAGTGGTGGAGAGCTATCCGCGCGTCGCGCAGGCCGCGCTGGAGCGCGGCTGGGAATTCATGGGGCACAGCCTGGTGCAGGGGCCGATCCACAAGCTCGAGGACCAGCGCGCCACGATCCGCCAGTCGCTCGACCTGCTGCAGAAATTCACCGGCAGGCGCCCGGTGGGCTGGCTCGGCCCCGGCTTGACGCAGACCTACGAGACGCCGGAGCTGCTGGCCGAAGCCGGCGTCCACTATATCGGCGACTGGGTCTATGACGACGAGCCAACCGAGATCCATACGGCAAAAGGGCCGCTGGTCACCTTGCCCTACACGGTCGAGCTCAACGACATCCCGATGATGATCGTGCAGCACCACCGCGCCGAAGAGTTCCTGCGGCGGGCGACCGACCAGTTCGACCGGCTCTATCTCGAAAGCGCCGAGCGCGCCAAGTTCCTGTCGATCGCCATCCATCCCTATATCAGCGGCGTGCCGCACCGGATCAAATATCTCGAGGCCTTCCTCGACTATGCCAGGGGCCATCAGGGCGTCGCTTTCTGGACCGGCGAGGAGATCCTCGCCTGGTACCGCCAAGCCAAGCGCTGACGAGCGCCGCCCGCGTCGCCCGTGACCCGGCAAAAGCCATCTCCCCACGCCCCGGCCGGCCTCCCGCTGGCGCAGCTGTTGCAGCAGGCGACGGCGCTGCAGCAGCAGGGGCGCCTCGGCGAAGCGGAGCGGCTCTTTCGCGCGGTGCTCGACAAGGACCGCAACCATTTCTTCGCGCTCTACGGCCTCGCCGTCATCCGCAGCCAGCGCGGCGATCTCGAGGAGGCCGTGCGGCTGATGCGCCGGGCGCTCAACCAGAAGCCGCGGCTCGCCGGCGCCCATAGCGATCTCGGCAGCATGCTCGATGCGGCGGGTCGCCACGAGGAGGCGATCGAGCGCTACGAGCGCGCGCTGGCGCTCGATCCGAGCCTCGCTGCGGCCGAGACCAATCTTGGCCGCGCGCTGCACGCGCTGGGTCGCTATGAAGAGGCGACGGCGCATCACGCGCAGGCGCTGGTGCTCAAGCCCGATTTCGCCGATGCGCACAACAATCTCGGCGTGGCGCTCCATGCGCTGGGCCGCCACGCAGAAGCGGTGACGCATTTCGACCAGGCCATCGCGCTCGAGCCCGGCTTCGCCCAGGCGCACAACAATCTCGGCAACGCGATGCGGGCGCAGCAGCGGCATGAGGACGCTATCCGGCACTACGCGACGGCGCTGGCGTTGCGGCCGGGTTACGCCGAAGCGCATTACAACATCGGCAACGCGCTGCAGGCGCTCGGCCGCTACGACGAGGCGATCGCAGCCTATGAAAAGGCCGCGGCGATCAAGCCGGACTATGCCGAGGCGCTGAACAATCTCGGCAACGCGCTGCAAGCGCTCAACCGGCACGAAGAAGCCATCGTGCGCTTCGAGCAGGCGTTGGCGGTGATGCCGGACTACGCCGAGGCGCACAACAACCTCGGCAACTCGCTGCAAGCGCTCAATCGCCACGAGCAGGCGATCGCGCGCCACGCCCGGGCCCTCGCGCTGCAGCCGGATTGCATCGCGGCGCAGTGGAACGAGGGGCTGGCGCGCCTCGTTATCGGCGACTTCAAGGCCGGCTGGAAGCAATATGAGGGGCGCTGGGCGGTCGCGGGGCTGGGCCAGCGCCGGCGCGAATTCGCGCAGCCGCAGTGGCGCGGCGAGTTTGCGCTCGCCGGCAGGACCATCCTGCTCCATGCCGAGCAGGGGCTCGGCGACACGCTGCATTTCGCGCGCTACGTGCCGATGGTGGCGGCGCTGGGCGCCGGCATCGTGCTCGAGGCGCAGAATCCGCTGGTGCCGCTGCTCGCCGGCCTGCCGGGCGTGGCGAGCATCCGGGCGCAGGGCGAGGCGCTGCCGACCTTCGACTGCCACTGCCCGCTGCTGAGCCTGCCGCTCGCCTTCGGCACGACCTTCGACACCATCCCGCGTAACGTGCCCTACCTTGCCGCCGCGCCCGAGCGGATCGCGCGCTGGCGCTCCACCATCGAGGAAGCGGCGGCGCCGCGGATCGGCGTGGTCTGGGCGGGCAACCCGGCCAACGTCTTCGACCACCGCCGCACCCTGCCGCTGCGGCATCTGCTGCCGCTGCTCAGGACGCCGGGAGTGAAGTTCTTCGCGCTGCAGAAGGATCTGCGCCCCGGCGATCTCGAGCTGTTGCAGGCCTTTCCCGAGGTGCGGCTGCTGGGCGAGGAACTCGAAGATTTCACCGAAACGGCGGCGGTGGTCTCACTGCTCGACCTCGTGATCACGGTGGACACCGCGGTGGCGCATCTCGCCGGGGCGTTGGGCAAGAAGGTGTGGGTCCTGCTGCCCTTCTCGCCCGATTGGCGCTGGCTTCTCGCGCGCGAGGACAGCCCGTGGTATCCCTCGGCCCGACTGTTCCGGCAACCCGCGACCAGCGACTGGGCGAGCGTCCTCGCGCAGGTCGCAACCGCGCTCCACCAGCTCCAAAGTCTAGATTAGCCGGGATCACGCGACCGGGATCGCGTCGAAGGCGATGGAGACGCGCGGCTCGGCCGAGCTGAACGGCACGGTGCGGTGGTAGAAATAGGAGGGGAAGAGCAGCATCATGCCCTCGCGCGGTTGGATGGCGCGTGTTTCCGGCGCCGTCTTGCAGGGGAAGCGCGCGGGATTGCCGCCCAGCTCGAACCAGCCGGCCTCGCCGTGGCCGGGCGCACCGATCGGCCGAGGGATCTTGGGATAGTAGACGCCGCTGATATAGCCGGCGTAATGCACATGCGGGTTGAGATTGCCCTCGCCGTCGAGCACGGCGGCCCAGGAGGTCAGCTGCCAGCGCCGCGGCGGATTGACCAGGAAAGGATGCGAGGGGTCGCGGCGCGCGAAGCTGCGGATGTAGCCGTCGGCGGCGGTCTCGATCATCCGCTCGAACGCCGCCGCGGGTCCCTTGGGCTCGGCAAGGAACTCGGCGGTGATGCGCAAGGTTGCGCAGTGATAGTGCGGATCGGCCTCGGGCGGCACGCTCAAGGTCGGATGCTCCAGGGCGTGACGCGCCAGCGCCGCGTTGAAAGCCGCCATGTCGTCATAGCCATCGGGCGGCGTGGCGAACTCCAGCACCTGAACGAAGCGCTCGAAATCGACGAGATGGCGCGCCCCGGCGCGGTCGCCGAGCTCCACCAGCGCCACCGCCTTCAGCCCCAGCGCCTCGACATTGGCCGGGCTCAGCCGCAGCCAGGCGTCGCAGGCCTCGACCGCCGCCTGCCATTCGCCGCGCTCCATGAGGCTGTTTGCCAGGCTCTGCAGCGCTTGCGTCCAGTCCGGCTTAAGCGCGACCGCACGCCGGAAGCTCGCGATCGAGCCGTCGAGGTCGCCGGCCTCGTGCAGCGCGATGCCGAGGTTGCGGTGCGTCTCCGCCGCAGTGGGCGCGAGCGTCACCGCCCGGCGATAGCTCGCAACCGCCTCATCATAGCGGCCGAGCGCGTAAAGCGCGTTGCCGAGATTGGCATGGGCGGGAAGGAGATCGCGCCGCAGCCGCGCCGCCTGGCGATAGGCCGCAACCGCCTCCTCGCCGCGCCCGAGCTTCACCAGCGCGTTGCCGAGATTGTACTGGGCCTCGGCGAAATCCGGCTTGCGCGCCACGGCAGCGGCGTACTGCGCCGCCGCTTCCGCGACGTCGCCCAGCTCCATGGCGATCTTGCCGGCCAGCGCCATCACATCGGCACGACCGCGCTCGAAGGCGAGCAGGCGGCGACAGGCATCGAGCGCCTCGCGGCGGCGTCCGGCGCGATAGAGCGTCGCGATCTGCTCGAGCAGCGGCGATGCCATCATCTTCTGCTCTCCCCGCCCACGGCCCGTCGGCCGGCGCGGCCTTGTTGCCCGGAGTCGATCTCCGGCAAGTCGAGAGCAGTTTAGCAAGGCCCGGCGCGCGATGCATCGGCCCTTGCCGCGCGTCCCAGACAAGCTCCTAGTTCTTGCTGCCGCCGAGCAGGCCCTTGAGCACGTTGCCGGCGCCGCCGGGCGCCGATTTGAGCGTGTTGCCGATGTCGCCGGCGCCGCTCTTCAGCAGCTTCGCGGGATCGCCGACGAGACCGGCGAGATCGGGCTCGTAAGAGAGATTATCCCACGGACCCTTGACGATCACCGGCACGGCGATGGCGCCGGCAATCCGCGGCGTGATCTTGTAGTCGGCGCTGCGCTGCGGCAGGTCGACCGTGCCGGCGCCGGTCATGGGCAGATCGGCCGATTTGAGCTGCAGATCGGTGTTGTGCAGGATACCGTTCTGGATCGTGTAGGTGCCGGAGAGCGAGGCGAAATCGGTCTCCTGCGTGTCGTGGTCGCCCTGGAAGGCGGAGGCGACGTTCTTGACCATCGCCGCGAGGTTGACGCCCTTGATCTTGCCGTTGGCGAGGTTGAGATCACCTTTGCCGTTGAGCGCGCCGATGATCTCGCGCTCGCTGCGGCCGCGGCCGGTCACTGCCATGTCGAAGGCGCCGGAACCGCTCAGCCGGTCGAGATCCATGGCGTCCTTGAGCAGCGGCTCCATCTGCACTTTGCTGAGATTGAACTCCGCCTCGATCGCCGGCACCGCGCCGCTGCCATCGACCGCCACCTTGCCTTTGCCGGTGCCTTGATAGAGCGCGAGCTCGGTCAGGTCCGCCTCGAACCGGCCGTCCTTCAGATGCAGGCCGAGCGCGCTCTTGCCGATCTGGATCTTGCGGTAGAGCAGGCTGTTGGCACTCAAGGAGAAATCGACATCGGCGGTTTTCAGCGCCGAGACGTCGATCGGCTGATCGCTCCACCCCGCGGCTCGGGCGCCGGCGCCACTCCCGCTCACGCCGCCGCCGCCGCTGCTCGGGGCCGCGGGTTTGCTTGGCGTCTCCGGCGGCAGGTACGGGTTGGCGTCGAGCTTGTCGACGTCGAGCCTGCCCTTGACCACCGGCCGCGCGCCGCCGGTGTCGAGCGCGAGCTCGCCCTTGGCGTTGATCTGGTCGAGCGACAGGCTGGCCTCGGTGAAGCCGATCTTGGGGCCGGCATAGCTCACCTTGCCCGACAGCGTGAACGGCCCGAAGCCGGTGCCGGGAGCGTTCAACGGGCTGCCCGCCCATTGCGCGAGGCCGCGCAACGACGGGATCTTGAGCTCGACCGCACCGTCGAGCTTCGCCGGCGTCGAGCCCGCGGCATTGCCCGTGAAGGCGAAGGCGATCGGCTTGGAATCGAGGCCGAGCTGCGCGGCGCTGCTTTTGCCCTCGAGGAAGGCACGCGGGTTGGCGAGCGCGATCGACAGCGACAGCTTCTCGCCGCGATAGACGGCCGAGCCGTCGGCCTTGAACGGGCTGTCGAGATCAGGGAGCGACAGCGTCATGGCGATCTGCTCGAGCTGCACCTTCTCGCCGCTGCGCTGATCGACATAGCTGATCTGGCCGTTCTCGAGGCGCACATCATCGAGGCTGAGGCCGGACAGCGTGGCGCCGCCGCCAGACGCGGCCGGCGCCGGCTGCGGCTGAGCCGCGCCCGGCGTTTTCGCGGCCGTGGGCGCGGCCTGGGCGAACTGCCAGTTGGGTTTTCCTTGCTTGTCGACCTCGAGCGCGATGACGGGATCGACCAGCACCAGCTTGTCCACCTCGACGCGCCGGCTCAGCAGCGGCAGGAGCTTCAGCTGCACCTCGAGCTTGGTCAGCGTCGCCATCTGCGGGCTGCTGGCGCCGGGCGGGTTGGCGAAGGCGACGTCATCGGCTTCGAGCGCCAGGCTCGGCAGCAGCGAGAACGACATCTTGCCGTTGATTGCGAGATCGCGGCCGGTGGACTGCTTGACCGCCGCGATCAGCTCGCCCTTGTAGGTGTCGAGCGGGATGAAGAAGGGTGCCGCAACCGCCACGGCGATCACCAGCACGATGAGGATCGCCACCCCGATCAGCAGCTTCTTCATGGTCTGGCCTCCCTTGACCCGGCGCGCGACGGCGCGTTGGCGGTTTTATCCTGCTCGGTTAACGCGTCATAGCCCGCCAAATTCCCCGAGAGACTGCCGGGGAGCGGGTCGGCAGCGCGGTCCCTGCCCCTCGCTTTGGCCGGTCGCGGCGCCGAGACCACCACGCCTGCGGCGGCCGATGAGCGAACCGGTAGCGCGAAAAGCGCGGCGCCGCCAGAATTTTCGGCGCGACTTGGCGCGCCGGCCGAGGCTAGTATCTGGCGCCAGCGAGGCGGGGCAACAAAGCCGCCCGCAAGGACAGGGAGGCCAAGATGAAGCAGACGATCGCCCTCGTCGCCGCTGTCGCGTTTGCCGCGGCGCTCGGCGCGTCGGCTTTCGCCGCCGACACCGTCAAGATCGGCGCGCTCTATCCGCTGACCGGCAATTCCGCGCCGGCCGGACAGGCGGCCAAGGCGGCGATCGAGCTCGGCGTCGACATCGTCAACACGGCGCATCCCGAGCTCAAGGGCCTGGCGCTCGCCGAAAGCGCCGGCCTGCCCAATCTCGGCGGCGCCAAGATCGAGGTCATCCATGTCGATCACCAAGGCGACCCCTCGGTCGGACAGCAGCAGACCCTGCGGCTGATCACCCAGGAGCATGTGGCGGCGCTGCTCGGCGTCTACCACTCCTCCGTGGCGCTGACGGCAACGGCGGTGGCGGAGCGCTACGGCGTGCCGTTCGTCATCGGCGACAGCGTCGCCGTCAACATCACCCAGCGCGGCTTCAAATGGACCTTCCGCGTGACACCGATCGCCACCGACTTTGCCGCCGCCTACACCGACTTCCTGAAGGAGATGAAGACGGGCGGCAAGCAGGTCAACAGCATCATCGTCCTCAACGAGAACACGGATTACGGCACCTCGGTCGGCGGCAGCATCGTCGAAGCCGCGAAGAAAGGCGGCTTCGCGGTGCAGCAGATCGTCTACAACGCCAAATCCACCGACGTCTCGGCGCAAGTGCTGCAGCTCAAGGAGCAGAAGCCCGACGTGGCGATCTTCGTCGGCTACACCGCCGATGAGATCCTCTACATGAAGACGCTGCGCGACCTCGACTACATGCCGACGATGATCATCGGCGACGATGCCGGCTTCTCCGACCCGTCCTTCATCCCCGCGGTGGGCGACCTCGCCCAGGGCGTGCTCGACCGCAGCGCCTGGGCGGTGGGCGCGCCGGGCAGCGTCACCTACGCCATCAACGAGATGTACAAGGCCAGGACGGGCCGCGACATGGACGACACCAGCGGCCGCTGGATGCAGGGCTTGCTGGTGCTGGCCGATGCCATCAACCGCGCCGGCTCGACCGATCCGGCAAAGATCCAGAAAGCGTTGCAGGAGACCGATCTCCAGCCTGCGCAGCTGATGATGGGCTATCGCGGCGTCAAGTTCGATGCCACCGGGCAGAATGTGCTGGCCTCCACCTACCTCATCCAGCTCCAAGGCAGGGAGTACAAGGCGGTGTGGCCCGAGGCGCGCGCCACCGCGCAGTTGCAATGGCCGATGACGGGCTGGAAGTAAGCGACCCCGTGACGTCGCGCTCCCGGCCCTCACCCTCCCATTGCGCCGCAATGGGCCTTCGGCCCGCGCGCTGACAAGGGAGCGAGGGAGCAGCGTCATGATCCTGCTGCAGGTCGTCGTCGGCGGGCTGCTGCTGGGCGCGGTCTATGCGCTGTTCTCGTCCGGCCTGACGCTGATCTGGGGCATGATGAATTTCATCAACTTCGCCCATGGCGAGTTCGTCATGCTCGGCATGTATGCGGCGCTGCTCGCCGTGGTGTGGATCGGCGGCGGCCCCGTCCTGTTCGCGCTGGCCGCCGCGCTCGGCCTGTTCCTCCTCGGCGTCGTCATCTACTTCGCCTTGATCCGCGCGGTGATGCGCGGGCCGATGCTGGCGCAGATCCTCTCCACCTTCGGCCTCGCCCTGCTGTTGCGCTACGCCGCCTTCTGGATCTTCTCGCCCAATTTCGTCACGTTGCCGCGCACGGCGCTCGCCGGCACCATCAACCTTGCCGGCATCCTGCTCAGCATCCCGCAGCTGGTCGCGGGGCTGGTGGCGGCGGCGCTCACTCTCGGCATGCATGTCGTGCTGACGCGCACCGCGGTGGGCAGCCAGCTCCTCGCCGTCGCCGAGGACCGCAACGCGGCGATGCTGATGGGGATCCGACCCGACCGCATGCAGGCGCTCGCCTGGGGCCTTGCCGCGGCGAGCGCCGGCGTCGCCGGCGCGCTGATGGCGATCTCCTTTCCCTTCTCGCCCGCGGTCGGCGAGACCTTCGCGCTCACCGCTTTCGTCGTCGTCACGCTCGGCGGCTTCGGCAGCGTGCCCGGCGCCATGCTGGCCGGGCTCATCGTCGGGCTGATCCAGGCGCTCTCGGCCTATTGGTTCGGCCCGATCTACAAGGACGTCGTCGTCTACGGCCTCTTCGTCGCCTTGCTCTGGCTCAGGCCGCAGGGCCTGCTGGGGACGGCGTGATGCGCTGGGGCTGGCTCGCGCTCGCCGCGGCGCTCTTGGCCTATCCCGGGCTGGTCGCCGGCAGCGACAGCGCCGCCTTCCTGCAGGACATGGGCGCGCTGGTGCTGCTGGCGGCGATCAGCGCCTCGGCCTGGAACATCGTCGGCGGCTATGCCGGGCAGATCTCGGTCGGTCACGCCATGTTCTTCGGCGCCGGCGCCTATATGCCGCTGCTCGTCTACCAGCAGTGGCAGATGCCGCCGCTGCTGGGCGTGCCGCTCGGCATCGCGGCGAGCCTGGTCATCGCGCTCATCGTGGGCTTCCCGACCTTCCGCCTCAGCGGCCACTATTTCAGCATGGCGACGATCGCCGTCGCCGAGCTGGTGCGCATCGTCGTCGGCAATTGGGACTTTCTCGGCGCCGCGATCGGGCTCCAGGGGCCGGCGACCGCGCGCGGCTGGTACGATCTGATCTTCCGCAGCGCCGTGCCCTATTACTACATGTTTCTGGGCGTGCTGGCGTTGCTGTTGCTGGTCACCTGGCAGATGCAGAGGAGCCGCCTCGGCTATTATCTGCGCGCCGTCCGCGCCGGCGAGCGCGCGGCCAGGAGCCTCGGCGTGCCGGTGCGGCGCTACAAGCTCTACGCGCTGATGCTGAGTGCCGCCTTTACCTCGCTGGCGGGCTCGCTCTACGCGCTCAAGACCGGCTTCATCGATCCCGACAGCGGCCTCGGCATCCTCGTCTCGGTCCAGATGATCATCACCGCGGCGCTGGGCGGCGCCGGTACGCTGCTGGGGCCGCTGCTCGGCGCGGTGATCCTGGTGCCGTTGCAGACCGCGACCAACACCTGGCTCGGCGGGAGCGGCTCCGGCCTCACCTACATCGTCTATGGCGGCGTCATCGTGCTCATCGCCCGCTTCGAGCCCGGCGGCCTGCTCGAGCTCTGGCACCGGCAGGTGACGGCGCGGCTCGCGCGCCGCAGCGGGATCCGCCATGCTGCTTAGCGCCGAGAAGGTCGCCAAGCATTTCGGCAGCTTCCGCGCCGTGGCCGGCGCTGACCTCGGCGTCGAGGAAGGCGAGATCGTCGGTCTCATCGGCCCCAACGGCGCCGGCAAATCCACCTTCTTCAACTGCATCGCCGGCGATGTCGCGCCGACCTCCGGCCGCATCGTCTTCGCCGGCGTCGACGTTACCGGCGTGTCGGCCGAGACGCATGCGCGGCTCGGCATCGGCCGCACCTTCCAGGTGCCGACGACCTTCGAGGACATGACCATCCTCGACAACGTCATGGTCGGCGCCTTCCTGCGCCATAAGCGGCGCGGCGAGGCGCGCGACCGCGCGCTCGAGGTGATCGAGATGACCGGGCTCAAGGAGCAGGCCGGAGCACGCGCCCGAAGCCTGGGCACACCCGGCCGCAAGCGGCTCGAGATCGCGCGGGTGCTCGCCGCCGGCCCGCGCCTGATGCTGCTCGACGAGGCATTGGCCGGCTTGACGCCGAGCGAGATCCAGCGCGCGATCGAGCTGGTCCGCGCCATCCACGCGCTCGGCATCACGCTGGTCATCGTCGAGCACATCATGGAGGTGATCTTGAGCCTGACCCGGCGCGTGCTGGTGTTCAACCAGGGCCATGTCATCGCCAGCGGCAAGCCGCAGGACGTCGTCAACGACCCCGCGGTGATCGAAGCCTATCTCGGCCGCGGCCATAGGCTCGCGCGGCGATAATGGCGATGCCGATGCCGCCCCCTCCGGCCGACCTTCCCGCTCAAGCTGCGCGGCGAACGGCCCGCCTGGCGGTGAGGCATCTCGAAGTGCGCTATGGCGACCTCGTCGGCGTCGCTGATGTGTCGCTCGAGGTGGCCGAGGGCAGCGTGGTGGCGCTGCTGGGCTCGAACGGCGCCGGCAAGACGACGACGCTCAACGCCATCGCCGGGCTGGTGCGGGCGAGCGGCGGCAGCATCGACTGGCAGGAGGAGGCGATCGCGAACTTGCCCGCCTTCGCCATTGTGCCCAAGGGGCTGGCGCTGTCGCCGGAAGGCTGGCGCCTGTTCGTCGGCCAGACGGTCGAGCAGAATTTGCGCCTGGGAGCGACCGCGCTTAGCGACAAGCGCCGCATCCCGGCGCTGCTGGAGCGCGTTTTTGCTGTCTTCCCGCGCCTCGCCGAACGCCGCCGCCAGCGTGCCGGCACCTTGTCCGGCGGCGAGCGGCAGATGCTGGCCCTGGGCCGGGCGCTGATGAGCGAGCCCAAGCTGCTGATGCTGGACGAGCCCTCGCTCGGCCTCGCGCCCGCCATCGTCGATGCGCTCTACGACACCCTGCGCCGGCTCCATGGCGAGGGGCTCACCTTGCTGCTGGCCGAGCAGTCGGTGCCGCTGGCGCTGGAGATTGCCGATTATGCCTATGTGCTGCAGACCGGGCGCACCGTGCTCGAAGGCCCGGCCAAGGCGCTTGCCGACGACCCGCAGGTGCAGCGGATCTATCTCGGCATTAACGCTCCTTGACGATCCCGGCAGCGCGGCCCCGCGATTTTCCTGGTGATCATTAACGAGAAAGTCTCTATCGTATCTCTTCAAAGTTGTAGGTGACGAGGAGATCGGTCGCGCGCCAGCGCGCCGGGAGGAGACATCTCGATAGGGCGAAACCCAGGTTTGCGCGGGGAGCCCGGCTTGATGCAGGAACAGGTGAGTAGCTTTACCGATTTCCGCGCCTTGTTCGAGCGCGCGCCCGGGCTTTACCTGGTGCTAGCGCCGGATATGACCATCATCGCCGTGAGCGACGCCTATACGCGGGCGATGATGACGACGCGCGCCGGTCTCATCGGCCGCTCCATCTTCGAGGTGCTGCCGGACGATCCCGCGGCCGAAGCGGCGAGCGCGCTGCGCCAGTCGCTGCAGCGCGTCTGCGAGCTGAAGCGCCCGGACGCGGTGGCGGCGCAGAAATACGCGGCGCCGCGGCCGATCACCGCCGGCGGCGGCTTCGAGGAGCGCTATTGGCGCGCGCTCAACATGCCGGTGCTCGACGGCGACGGCGAGCTGCGCTGGATCATCCATCGCGTCGAGGACGTGACCGAGCTCATGCACCTGCGCGCCGATGTGGCGGCGCGCGATGCGCAGCTGCAAGACCAGCTGCGCACGATGGAGCAGCTCCGCGCCGCCCAGCGTGCGCTGGCATGCCGCATCGACGAGCTGACGAGCGCGCACGGCGAGAGCGAGCAGCGGGCGGCCGCCGAGCGGACGGCGGCGATGGGCGCTCTCGCCGGCACCATCGCGCACGACTTCAACAACCTGCTCGGCGCCGTCATCGGCAATCTCGACCTGCTCCGCGAGGGCGACACCGGTGATGCCGGCGCGCCCGAGCTGCTCGGCGAGGCGCTGAACGCAGCGTCGCGCGGCGTGGAACTGGGGCAGCGGCTGCTCGCCTTCGCGCGGCGCCAGACACTGGAGCCGGCGCGGCTCGACATCAACGAGCTGGTCGGCGGCCTGGCCAGGCGCCTGGGGCGCGAGCTCGGCGAGACGGTCGAGGTCACGCTCGACCTCGCGCCCACGCTCTGGCCGGTGATGGCCGACCCCGCGCAGCTCGAGGCCAGCATCGCCGGCCTCGTCGCCAATGCGCGGGCGGCGATGGGCGGCGGCGGACGACTGATCATCGGCACGCGCAATGGCCATCTCGAGGCGGATTACATCGGTGAGCACCCCGAGGTGAAGCCCGGCGACTACGTCATCATCGAAGTGAGCGACAGCGGCGCCGGCATGCCGCGCGCGGTGGCGAACCGCATCTTCGAGCCGTTCTTCACCACCAAGGAGCCCGGTCGCGGCAGCGGCCTCGGCCTCAGCATGGTGCAGGGCTTCGTCGCGCAATCCGGCGGCCATGTCGAGATCGCGAGCGAGCTCGGGATCGGCACCACGGTGCGCCTCTATCTGCCGCGCCTCGGCGCGGAGGCGAGGAAAGCCGAAGCGGTTCCGCCGGCGAGCGCGGTCAGGGGCGACAACGAGACGGTGCTGGTGGTGGAGGATGATGCGACAATGCGTTGCGTCGTCCGCCGGCAGCTTTACGAGCTCGGCTATCACGTGCTCGAGGCCGAACATGCGACGGCGGCGCTGCGCGTGCTCGAGACGGAGAAGGTCGCGCTGCTGTTCACCGACATCGTCACGCCGGGCAGCATCGACGGCATGGCGCTCGCGCGCACCGCCGCCGCCCGCTGGCCGGCGGTCAAGATCCTGCTGACCTCGGGATTTCCGCAGAGCCGGCGCGACGAACAGGGTCCGGTCGACGGCTTCCGGCTCCTCGCCAAGCCCTACCGGCGCGACGAGCTGGCGCGCACGCTGCGCGAGATGCTGAGCACCGCGACGCCGCCCCTGCCGGCACCGCTCGCCGCCGTCGATCAACCGCAGGTAAGCCCGACCGGCTGAAAGCCTGCCGCCGCGCCCGGCTTTCCAATCCGCCACGCGAGCCGCTATCAAGCGCCGGGCCGCACGCGGTTGCGGCGCCGATCCACGTCAGCGAAGCGAAGGGGCATTTCGTGATCGTCTTCGGCAGCAGGCTCTCGCCTTTCGTCCGCAAGACGCTCGCTGGCGCGGCCCGCCTTCGCCACGCTCTGGGAGCCGCAGGAAGCAGCGCGATGACGATCACGCGGCGGCGCGCGCTCGGCACGCTCGCGCTCATCGGCGGGCTCGGCTTGGCCGGAAGCGGCGCGGAGAGCGCGGCGAACGCGCGCCTCGTGCTCGGCACTGCCACGCCGGGCGGCGGCTTTCCGCTCTATGGCGCGGCCGTGGTCGAGACGCTCGAGCAGATCGACCCCGACCTCGCCATCGAGCCGCGCAACACCAAGGGCAGCACCGAGAACCTGCCGCTGCTCGAGGCCGAGATGCTCGACATCGCGCTGGTGCAGGGCGAGGTCGCGTACGAGGCGCTGGCTGGCATCGGCCGGCCGCCCTCGCCGGTGCGCATCATCGCCGCGATGTACTCGACCCCCGGCATGTTCGTGGTGCGCGCCGACAGTCCTTATCGGGGCATCGCCGATCTCCGCGGCAAGCCCGTCGCCTTCGGCGCCCGCGGCTCCGGCCTGGTCGTCCTCGCCCGCTACGTGCTGGACGGCATCGGCCTCGACCAGGACAAGGATTTTCAGGCGATCTATCTCGAGCATGCCGGCGACGGCCCGCCCATGGTGCTCGACGGGCGCGCCGCGGCGCTGTGGGGCGGCGGCATCGGCTGGCCCGGCTTTGCCGCGCTTGCGGCAAGCCCCGGCGGCGCGCGCTTCATCGCGCCCGATGCCGAAGAGGCAGCACGCATCCTCGCCAAGCACGCCTTTCTCAAGCCGCTGACCATTCCCGCCGGCAGTTATCCCGGGCAGAGCGCGGCGATCCCGTCGGTGGGATCCTGGAGCTTCATCCTGGCGCGCGCCAGCCTGGCGGACGATCTCGCCTACCGCCTCGCCCGCGACCTCCATACGGGCGAGGCGGCGCTGGCGCAACGCCTGGCGCAGGCGCGTGAGACGACGGCGGCAAACACCGTCGCCGCGGCGCCGCGCGTCGACCTCATCCATCCCGGCGTGCAGCGCTATCTCCGCGAGATCGGCCTCGCGCCATAGACCAGGAGACGGATTTGACACCGTCGGCGGCGGCACGAGGGATCCGCGCCTGGCTCGGGCGCCGCAGCGCCGAGCTTCGCCTCAGCCTGAGAGTGACCGTGGCCGGGCTGCTCGCATTTGCGCTGGCGGAGCTGTTCGGCCTCGCCCAGGGCTATTGGGCGGTGCTGACCGCCGTCATCGTCATCCAGGCAAGCGTCGGCGGCTCGCTCAAGGCCGGGGTCGACCGCCTGCTCGGCACGCTCTGCGGCGCGGCCTACGGCGCGCTGGTCGCGCTGCTGGTGCCGCATGTCGAACCGGTCGCGCGCGGCGCGGCGCTGGTCGCGGCGGTGGCGCCGCTGGCGCTGCTGGCGGCGTTCAAGGCGAGCTTCCGCGTCGCGCCGGTCACCGCGGTCATCGTCCTGCTGGGCAGCGCCGGCCAGCAAGGCGGCCCGCTCGCCTCGGCGATCGGCCGCGTGGCGGAGATCGGCCTCGGCTGCATCGTCGGGTTCGGCGTCTCTCTAATCGTCCTGCCGGCACGAGCGCACGGGCTCGTGGTCGAGACGGCCGGGCGCACTCTCGCTCTGCTCGCCGATCTGCTGGCGGCGCTGTCGCTCGGCGCCGCGGGGAGCGCGGCCGGCGGCGATGTCGGGCGGCTCAACGACCGGCTGCGCGCCGCCTTGCGCCAGCTCGACGCCGTCGGCAAGGAGGCCGAGCGCGAGCGCAAGAGCCGCCTCACCGAGGCGCCCGATCCGGAGCCGGTGATCCGCACCGTGCGCCGCCTGCGCAGCGATCTCGTCATCATCGCCCGCGCCGCGGCGGCGCCGATGGCCGAGCCGTGCCGCAGGCTGCTCGAGGCGCCGCTGGCGGAGATCACCGCGACGACCGGCGAGTTCCTGCGCGCCGCCGGTGACGCCCTCGCCACGGGGCGCGATCCGCCGGCGCCGGCAGCCGTGCTCGGCGCGCTCGACGGCTATGCCGCGGCGATGGCCGAGCTGCGCCGCGCGCAGCTGACGCAGGGCTTGCCGGGCGAGGAGGCCGGGCGCATCTTCGCCCTGGGTTTCGCGCTCGAGCAGCTGCGCAGCGATGTGCAGGATCTGACGAGCCGCGCCGGCGAGCTTGCCGACGGCGACCGCAGGCCCGAAGAGCGAAGCTCATAGCGCCGGAGGAAGCCCGCCGATGTTCGCCGCGCCGCCCGTCATCGAGACCACGATCTTCGCCCGCGTGCCGGACACGCTTTCCCGCGCCGGGAGCGCATCGCCATGGGTCGACATGCTGCGCGACGGCGCGCCGACGCCGTCCTTCCTCGAAGGCCCGTCCTTCGACCGCGAGGGCAATCTCTGGGTGACCGATATTCCCTGGGGGCGGCTCTTCAAGATCACGCCCGACGGCACGCTGTCGCTCGCGCTCGAGTATGACGGCGAGCCCAACGGGCTCAAGTTCCACCGGGACGGCCGCGCCTTCATCACCGACCACAAGCACGGCATCATGGTGTTCGATCCCCGCAGCGGCAAGATCGAGCCCTGCCTCGAGCGGGCCCGGTTCGAGCGCTTCAAGGGCGTCAACGATCTCGTCTTTGCCAGCAACGGCGATCTCTATTTCACCGATCAGGGCATGACCGGGCTGCACGATCCCTCCGGCCGGGTCTGGCAGCTCCGGCGCGACGGCACGCTCGACTGCCTGCTCCAGAACGTGCCCAGCCCCAACGGGCTCGCCCTCAACAAGCCCGAGACCATTCTCTATCTCTGCGTCACCCGCAACAATGCCATCTGGCGCGTGCCGCTGCTGAGGGAGGGCGGCGTCGGCCGGGTCGGCATCTTCATCCAGATGTCGGGCGGCACCGGCCCGGACGGCATGGCGATGGACGAGCAGGACAATCTTGCCGTGTGCCATGTCGGCTTCGGCACGGTCTGGCTCTTCAGCGCTCTCGGCGAGCCGCTCTATCGCATCAAATCCTGCGCCGGGCTCGCCACCACCAACTGCGCTTATGGCGGCAAGGATCGGAAGTCGCTGTTCATCACGGAATCTTCCAGCGGCAGCGTGTTGCGCGCCGAGCTCCCGGTGGCGGGACGGCCGATGTATTCACATCACTGACACGAGATGCTGGAACTCTGGCGTTGCGGCGCGCGATTGGCGATAGTAGGCGTGTGAGCAGCCGACGGGGATAGCGATGGCCAAAAAGCCCGACTGGGAAATTCCGCTCCTGGCGCAGCCCAAGCCCGAGGAGTTCGACTTCGATCTCGACGGTGCGCTCCAATCGGTGGTGGGGCTGCAGGCGCATATCCCCGAGGACGCCTTCACCGCGCAGACGCTCGGCACCGAGCGTGCCGGCAGCGGCGTGCTGATCCGCGACAGCGGCCTCATCCTCACCATCGGCTATCTCATCACCGAGGCGGAGAGCGTCTGGCTCAGCACCGCCGACGGCCGCGCGACGCCCGGCCACGCGCTCGCCTATGACCAGGAGACCGGCTTCGGCCTGGTGCAGGCGCTGGGTCGGCTCGGCCTGCCGTCGCTCGAGCTCGGACGCTCGAGCGACATCGAGCCCGGCGATCCCGTCATCCTCGCCGGCGGCGGCAGGCGCCAATCGGTGCGCGCCAGCATCATCGGCAGGCAGGAATTCGCCGGCTATTGGGAGTATCTGCTCGGCGATGCGATCTTCACCGCACCGGCGCATCCCTTCTGGGGCGGCACCGGCCTTATCGGGCGCGACGGCAAGCTGCTCGGCATCGGCTCGCTGATGGTGCAGCAGATGACCGAGCGCGACAGCGTGCGCGACATCAACATGATCGTGCCGATCGACCGCCTGAAGCCGATCCTGCACGACCTCGTGACCTACGGCCGGCAGAACAAGCCGGCGCGGCCGTGGCTCGGCGTCTTCTCGGCAGAGCGCGACGGGCGGGTGGTCGTCGCCGATGTCAGCCCGCGCGGCCCCGCCGCCGCGGCCGGCCTCAGGGAAGGCGACGTGCTCTGGGCGGTGCGCGATGAAAGCGTCACCAGCCTCGCCGATTTCTACCGCAAGGTCTGGGCGAGCGGGCCGGCCGGCACCGAGATCCCGATCGAGGTGGTGCGCGAGGGGCGCACCGTCTGGGTGCGGGTCAAATCCGCCGACCGCGCCTCCTTCCTCAAGACGCCGCGGCTGCAATAGAGCGGTCGCCTCAGGCGAGCGCCGCCGCGACCAGCGCGTCGGCCGCCTCGACGACGGCGGCGGCGGGGCCCTCGGCGCCGAACGTCTGGGCGCTGGCATAGGCGCCTTCGAACAACAGCACGAGCTGGTCGGCAAGCTGCGCCGGACGCCGCGACCCCACGGCGCGGGCGAGATCGAGCAGGCGCCGGCGCAACTCGTGCTTGTGCTGCTCGGCGACCTTGCGCGCGGGATGGCCGGGCTCGGGAAACTCGGTGGCGGCGTTGGTGAAGGGGCAGCCGCGCCAGCCGGCGCGCGTCGCACGCTTGGCGAGGCCGCGGAACAGCGCCCGCAGCTGCTGGCGGGGATCGCCGGGATGCCGCGCCACGATCCCGTCCCACCAGGCCCAATACCAGGCATCGTTCGCCTCGAGATAGGCGGCGGCGAGCTCGTCCTTGGAGAGGAAGCTGCGATAAAGGCTCATCTTGGCGACATCGGCCTTGGCGACGATCTCGTCGACGCCGACCGAGCGGATGCCCTGGTGGTAGAAGAGCTCGCCTGCCGCCTCGAGCAACCGCTCGCGCGCCGAGAGCGCATCGGCGCCGCCCTCGCCTCCCCGCGTTTTTGCCGGGACCGCCTTCCGCCGCCGCATGGCCCGTCCTCGCAAGCTCGACTTTACACGATAGATACCGATCGGTATCGTGTAAAGAGGTAGACCGTTCTGTCTCATAATGCAAGGAGACTCGAGGATGAGGACGCTCGCTCGAGCGCTGGCGGGACGCGTGCATTACGCCTGGATCGTCGCCGCGGTCACGTTTCTCGTCCTCCTCGCCGCGGTCGGCATCCGCGCCGCGCCGAGCGTGCTGATCGTGCCGCTCGAGCAGGATTTCGGCTGGAGCCGCGGCACCATCTCCTTCGCCATCTCGCTCAACATCGTGCTCTACGGGCTGGTCGGCCCCTTCGCCGGGGCGCTGATGCAGCAGCTCGGCATCCGCCGCACCGTGCTGCTCGCGCTGACGCTGATCAGCGCCAGCGTCGCGGCGAGCTCGCTGATGACCGCACCCTGGCAACTCGTGCTGAGTTGGGGGCTCGCGGTCGGCCTCGGCAGCGGCGTCACCGCGCTGGTGCTCGGCGCCACCATCGTCAACCGCTGGTTCGCCAGGCAGCAGGGGCTGGTGATGGGCATCATCACCGCCAGCACCGCCACCGGCCAGCTCGTCTTCCTGCCGATGCTGGCGGCAGTGGCGCAAAGCGCGGGCTGGCGGCCGGTGGTATGGATCACCGCGATCGCGGCCGCCGCCATGATCCCGCTCGTGGCGCTCCTCATGCCCGAGAACCCGGCCGCGATCGGTCTTACGCCTTATGGCGCGCCGGACGGTGCCGTCGCCACAGTGACGGTGCGGGCGAACCCGGTCGGCGTCGCGCTCGCGGCGCTGGGGCGCGGCGCTCGCTCGGGCGGGTTCTGGCTGCTGTTTGCCAGCTTCTTCGTCTGCGGCGCCAGCACCAACGGCCTCATCGGCACGCATCTCATCTCCTATTGCTTCGATCACGGCATCCCCGAGGTGCAAGGTGCCAGCCTGCTGGCGGTGATGGGCGTCTTCGATCTCATCGGCACGACGGTGTCGGGCTGGCTCTCCGATCGCTTCGACAACCGCAAGCTGCTGTTCTGGTATTACGGGCTGCGCGGCTTGTCGCTGCTCTACCTGCCCTATTCCGGCTTCTCGCTCTACGGCCTCTCGATCTTCGCCGTCTTCTACGGCCTCGACTGGATCGCCACCGTGCCGCCGACGGTGCGGCTCACCACCGATCTCTTCGGCAAGCAGGATGCGCCGATCATCTTCGGCTGGCTGCTGGCCGGCCACCAGCTCGGGGCCGGCGTCACCGCCTTCGAGGCGGGCGTGCTGCGCACGCTGCTCGGCGCCTATTTCGTGCCGGTGCTGATCTCCGGCGCGCTCTGCCTCGTCGCCGCGCTGCTGGTGCTGCGCATCGGCCGGGGCCGCGCCGGCAGGGTCGCGCCCGTTCCCGCCTGAGAGCGGGTTGCCCGACGCGGCGCGCTCCCCCTAGGATCTGCCCAAAGCCCCGGGAGGAGAAAGCGTCGCGCCCATGACCCGTATCGCCAGGATCCGCGCCCGCGCCGTCGCCGTGCCGCTCGCGGCGGTGACGGCGTTCTCGAGCCGCTCGGTGAGCGAGCGGCATTATGCACTCGTCGAGATCGAGGGCGATGACGGCGTCAAAGGCATCGGCTTCTCCTATGCCGGCCATGCCGGCGGCACGCTGGTCACCAAGGCGGTGCACGGCCTCCTGGCACGCAAGCTCATCGGCGAGGACGCGCATCGCGTCGAGGGGCTGTGGGAGGAGATGTACCAGGAGGCGCTGCTCGCCGGCCGGCTCGGCGCGGTGTTGCGCGCGATCAGCGCGCTCGACATAGCGCTCTGGGACCGGAACGCGCGCGCGGCTGGCCTGCCGCTTTACAAATATCTCGGCGCCGCGGTCACCGATCGCGTGCCGGCCTATGCCAGCGGCGGCTATTACCTCGAGGGCAAGACGCCGGAGATGCTGGGCGAGGAGGTGGCGGGCTACGTCCGCCAGGGCTTCGGCGCGGTCAAGATCAAGGTCGGGCGCGAGCGCGATCTCGGCCTCGAGCGCGCGCGCGTCGAGGCCGCGCGGGCGGCCATCGGCACCGACGTATTGCTCATGCTCGACGCCAACAACGCCTGGTCGGACCTGCCGACGGCGCTGCGCTTCATGCGCGCCTACGAGCCGTCCGATCCCTATTGGATCGAGGAGCCGTTCGGCCCCGACGACATCGACAACCATGCGCGGCTCGCGCGGCGGACGCCGGTGCCGGTGGCCACGGGGGAGATCGAGGGCGGCCGCTGGCGCTTCAAGGAGCTGCTCGACAAGAACGCCGCGATGATCCTGCAGACCGATGCCTGCGTCTGCGGCGGCATCAGCGAGTTCCGCCGCATCGCCGCCACGGCGGCGAGCTATGGCGTGACACTCTGCCCGCACTGGTTCCACGATGTGCACGCGCATCTCGTGGCGGCGACGCCGAACGCGCGCTATGTCGAGCTCTTCCCCGACGACAAGGTGCTCAACTTCCGCCGCCTCGTCGCGCCGCAGCTGGCGTTCGCCAACGGCATGATCGAGCTGCCCGGCCGGCCGGGCCTCGGCTGCGACTTCCTCGCCGAGGCGGTCGAGCGCTATGCGCTGGAGCCCTGGGCGTGAGCGCCGTCGCCGCGGCCGACTGGCCGGCCGACAGCTACGCCGCGCTCAAGGCGGCCGACATCCGCCAGGTCGCCTATGTCCCCGATGCCGGGCATGCGCGGCTGATCACGCTCTGCGCCGCCGATCCCAAGATGCGCATGGTGCCGCTCACCACCGAGGAGGAAGGCGTCGGCCTTGCCGCCGGCGCCTGGCTCGGCGGCCAGCGCTCGGTGCTGCTGATGCAGTCGAGCGGCGTCGGCAATTGCATCAACGCGCTGGCGCTGATCGAGACCTGCCGCTTGCCGCTGCTGACGCTGGTCACCATGCGCGGCGAGTTCGGCGAGTTCAACCCGTGGCAGGTGCCGATGGGCCGCGCGACGCCGCAGGCGCTCGCGCTCGCCGATGTCGTCGTCCAGCGCGTGAACGAAGCGGACAAGGTCGGCGCCGTCGTCGCCGCAGCGGCACAGCTCGCCTTCGCCAGCTACCGCGCCGTCGCCGTGCTGCTGTCGCAGCAGCTCATCGGCACCAAATCCTTCCAGAAATGAGCCTGCCATGAGCCGCGCCAACACGCTCGACCGCCGCGCCGTCGTCCGCTCGCTGCTCGCCGAGCGCGGCGATCTGCTGGTCGTCACCGGGCTCGGCGCGCCCGCTTGGGACGCCACCGCGGCCGGCGACAGCCCCCTCACCTTTCCGCTCTGGGGCGCCATGGGCAGCGCGGCGATGATCGGGCTCGGCCTCGCGCTCGCTCAGCCCGGGCGCGCGGTGCTGGTGCTGACCGGCGACGGCGAGATGCTGATGGGGCTGGGCAGCCTCGCCACCATCGGCGTGCAGCGCCCGGCCAATTTCGCGCTGGCGGTGCTCGACAACGAGCGCTACGGCGAGACCGGCATGCAGGAGACGCATACGGCGCACGGCGTCGATCTCGCCGCCATCGCCGCCGGCTGCGGCTTCGCCGAGAGCGGGACGATCCGCGAGATGGCCGGCATCGAGGCGCTGCGCGCGCGGCTCAAGGCGCGGCAAGGCCCGCTCTTCGCCCAGGTGAAGATCGCCGCCGACACGCTGCCGCTGGTGCTGCCGCCACGCGACGGCGGGCTGCTCAAGACCCGCTTCCGCGCGGCGTTGCTCGGACCCGACGCGGCGCTGGTTTAGCCGCCTATCATCCCACCGGGTGCCGCGGCGGCTTGCCCGCGAGCACCTCCAACACCTGCTCGACGACGGAGAGGCCGACGCGGTCGAGCGCCTCCGCGGTGGCGCCGCCGATATGCGGCGTGGCGATGAAATTCGGCAGACGCAGCAGCGGATGATCGGGCGTCGGCGGCTCCGTGACGAAGACATCGCTCGCCGCCGCCGCCGGACGGCCGCGCTCGAGCGCGGCGGCGAGCGCCGCCTCGTCGACGATGCCGCCGCGCGCGGTGTTGATGAGGATGCTGCCCTCGGGCATCAGCGCGAGCTCGCGCGCGCCGATGAGGCCGCGCGTCTCAGGCGTGAGCGGCAGATGCAGGCTCAGCACGTCGCTGCCGGCGAGAAGCGCGTCGACGGAGGCGGCGGGCGCGGCGCCGGCGGCGCGGATCGCCTCGGCCGAAAGGGCGGGATCGTAGGCCGCGACCGGCGAGCGCAGGGCGCGGGCGAAGAGATCGGCGACGCGGCGGCCGACCTCGCCGAAGCCGGCGACGCCTAGGCGGCAGCCGGCGAGCTCGTGCCCGCCCGATAAGCCCGCCTCAGCCAGCGTGCCGGCGCGCAGCGCACGATCGGCGGCGACCAGATGCCGCGCCGCCGCCAGCGCCATGGCCAGCACCAGCTCCGCCACGCCCTCGGCATTGGCGCCCGGCGTGTTGACGACGGGGATGCCGCGGGCACGGGCGGCGTCGAGCGCGATGTTGTCGACGCCGACGCCATGCTTGCCGATGACCCTAAGCCGGCGCGCGCGGGCGATGTCCGCGGCGGCGACCGGGCTGGTGCGGGTGATGATCGCCTCGGCATGGTCGGGCCAGGCGGCAACGGCGGGATCGCGCCAGTCGACGACAGTCTGGCCGAGGCGCGCGAGCGCGCGCGGGCTGATCGGGTCGAGCACGAAGACCGCCACGGAAAAGCCTCGCTCGGCAGGGGCAGGATGGGCGCCACTTTCCCCTGCCGCGGCCCATTGCTCAAGGCCTGCCGGCGATTATCATGCGTCCCATGCATGATCTCGTGATCCGCAATGCCCTGGTCGTCGACGGCACCAAGGCACCGGCGCGCCACGCCTCGGTCGCGGTGAGCGACGGCAAGATCGCGGCGCTCGGCCGGGACCTCGGCGACGCGCGGCAGGTCATCGACGCCGACGGGCTGGCGCTGGCGCCGGGCATCATCGACACCCACACGCATTACGACGCGCAGATCACCTGGGATGCCGGTGTCCATCCGTCGCCCGAGCTCGGCGTCAGCACGGTGGTGATCGGCAATTGCGGCTTCACCATCGCCCCCTGCCGGCCGCAGCACCGCGACCTCACCATGCGCCATCTGACGCATGTCGAGGGCATGTCGCTCGAGGTGTTGCGCCGCGGCATCCGCTGGGAGTTCGAGACCTTCGCCGAGTATCTCGCGCTGATCGAGCGGCTGGGCCATGTGCCCAATGTCGCGGCCTTCATCGGTCACTCCTCGCTGCGCACCTGGGTTATGGGCGAGGACGCCACGCGGCGCGCGGGCCGGCCGGCGGAGATCGCCGAGATGCGCCGCCTGGTGCTCGAGGCGATGCGCGCCGGCGCCATCGGCTTCGCCACCTCGACGGCACCGCAGCACAATGGCGAGGGCGGCACGCCGATGCCGTCGCGGCTCGCCGACGAGGCCGAGCTCACGGCGCTGGTGGGCGCGCTGGGCGAGGCCGGGCACGGCGTCTTCATGCTGACCAAGGGCGGCGACACCGGCGTGCCGTTCCTCGAGACGCTCGCCGCCGAGACTGGACGGCCGGTGGTGGTGGCGGCGCTGCTGCACAATCCGACGCAGCCCGAGGGCACGTTCGACGAGCTCCGCCTCATCGCCGCGGCGCAGGCGCGCGGGCGGCGGCTCTATGGCCAGGTCTCGTGCTGCCCGTTGACCAACGATTTCACCTTTCGCTCGCCCTACCCCTTCGAGAGCCTCGCCGCGTGGCTGCCGGCGATGCAGGCCACGGGCGACGATCTCAAGCGCGTCTACGCCGATCGCGATTTCCGGCGGCGCGTCGCCGAGGAGCTGTCGCGGCCGGCGGCGGTGCGCCTCTTCAACGGCGAGTGGGAGAAGCTCGAGCTGATCGAAGCGGCGCGCGCCGACCACCGCTGCTATGAAGGGCGCAGCGTCGCCGCGCTCGCCGCCGATGCCGGGGAGGCGCCGCTCGACTGGCTGCTCGATTTCAGCCTGTCGGAGAATCTCGACACGGTCTATACCGCGCTGCTGCTCAACAGCGACGAGGCGGCGGTCGGCCGCATGCTGCGCGACCCCAACGCGACCATCTCGCTGTCGGACGCCGGCGCGCATCTCACCTTCTTCTGCGATGCCGGCTACGGCCTGCATCTCCTCGGCCATTGGGTGCGCGAGCGCCGGGTGCTGACGCTGGAAGAGGCGGTCTGGCAGCTCTCCGGCCGGCCGGCCGAGATCTTCGGCATCGCCGATCGCGGGCGCATCGCGCCCGGCCTCGCCGCCGATCTCCTGCTGTTCGATCCCGCCACCGTCGGGCGCGGCGCAAAGCGGCGCGTGTTCGATCTCCCCGGCGGCGCGCCGCGCCTCACCACCGGGGCACTCGGGCTCGAGGGCGTTTGGATCAACGGTGTCAGGGTGGCCGACGCCACCGGCGCGCTGGCGCAGCAGCGGCCGCCCGGCCGCCTGCTGCGGCGGTTCGCGGCCTGACCCGTGACGGCAAGCCGGTGGC
This sequence comes from Allostellaceae bacterium, assembly GCA_052143095.1. Classification (GTDB taxonomy): domain Bacteria; phylum Pseudomonadota; class Alphaproteobacteria; order ATCC43930; family CGMCC-115725; genus DAHUYF01. The sequence goes on along the minus strand of JBKQTR010000241.1, from coordinate 6,541 downwards.
GCCCTGCCTCTCGTCGGGTGCGCGGGCCCCGGCGCCGCATCCGTCCGCCCCACCCGGCCGTAATCTCTCCAGCGGCGTTCCCCGAGGACGGCCACCGGGCCGCTCGCCGCGCCCGCCAGGAGAGCTCGATCATGTCGTCGCCGCGCCGGGAAGCGCCCACCACCACTGTGGCACGCCGCCGGCACCGGGGCGAGGCAGCCGGACCCCGTGGGCGAAACCTCCCGGCAACCATGGCGACGCCGGCCGTCGGCGGCGGCAGGCCGGTGCCGTCGTGCCGCGCCGCAGGACGCCGCCGTGTGGTGGACAAACCGATGGTTTCGATGCACGGTGGCGCGGTATCTCGGGCGCTCATGGAACAGAACGTCGCCACGCTCTCGTCGCCGGACGAGCTCATCGCCGCCGTGCAGCGCGGCAGCCGTGCCGCGCTGAGGCGGCTCTACGAGCTGGAGTCGCGCCGGCTCTACGGCGTCGCGCTGCGCATCGCGCGCCGGCCGGAGGTGGCTGCCGATGCGCTGCAGGACGCTTTCATCCAAGTCTGGCAGAACGCGGCGAGCTTCTCGCCCGCGCGCGGCAGTGCCGCGGCTTGGCTTACCGGCATCGTGCGCTTTCGCACGCTCGACGCGGTGCGCAAGCTCGGCCGCGAAGTGCTGAGCGACGATCCCGCGCTGGGCGACGCGGTCCACGAGCCCGACATGGCGGCCGAGATCGATTTGAAGGTGCTGCAAGGCGCGTTGCAGCGCTGCCTCGGCGCGCTTGAGGAGAAGCAGCGGCATTGCGTCGTGCTCGCCTTCGTCGACGGGCTCTCCCATGCCGAGATCGCCACGCGGCTGCCGGCGCCGCTGGGCAGCGTCAAGAGCTGGGTCAGGCGCGGTCTCCAGTCGCTGCGACGTTGTCTCGAGCCATGATCCCCGACAACCCCGAAGAGCTGAACATTCTCGCCGGCGAGTACGTGCTCGGCGTGACCGAGCCCGAGGTGGCGCGCGAGATCGAGGCTGCCTTGGCCGGGAACAGCGCGCTCGCCGGCGCGGTCGCCTTCTGGCAGGAGCGGCTTCATCCGCTCTCCGGCCTCGCCGCGCCGAGCGAGCCGCCGCCGGGGCTGTGGCAGCGGATCGAGAGCGGCATCGCCGGCACGGCATCGCCGGCGCAGCCGCGGCCGTGGAACTCGATCGTGCTGTGGCGCTGGTCGACGGCGGCGGCGTCTGCGGTCGCTGCCGGCCTCGCGCTCTATATCGCGCTGGCGCCGCCCGCCACCGGGCCGAGCTATGTCGCGGTGCTGCACGCGCCGCAGCAGGCGGATGCGGCGTTCGTCGCGACCAGCGGGCGCAACGGGCTGCTGCTCCACGCGGTGGCACAGCAGAATCCGCCCGGCGACCGCGGCTTCGAGCTCTGGGCGATCCCGGCCGGCGCCAAGCCGCAATCGCTCGGCGTCATCCCCCCCGACGGCCGCGTCGAGCTCGGTCGCTTGCCGGTGACGGTCAACGAAGGCATGACGCTCGCCATCAGCATCGAGCCCAAGACCGGCTCGCCCACCGGCCAGCCGACCGGCCCCGTGGTCTTCGTCGGCACGCTGGTAGCCGCGCAATAGCGGCCGCAACCCGCCAGGTTTTTTTCCGCATCCTGCATCCGGCGCCCGCGGCGCTGCGTAGGGATGATGATGGGGCGGGTGATCATCCCGCGCCCTGGCCCTCACAACGCGATACATATCGGGAGAAACTCATGATGCCCTCTTCTCTGATTGCGCCGGCGCACCGCCTCGCCTCGCGACGCAACCTGATCAAAGGCGCCGGGAGCGTCACGCTCTCCGCGGTGGCGATCAGCCTGCTCGCGGGTTGCGAGAGCATGGCCGCCGACAAGCAGATGGCCGCCAACCCTCCGGATGACGTCGCCATCCTGAACTCCGCGCTCGGCCTCGAATACCAGGCGATCGCCGCCTATCAGGTCGGCGCCGAGAGCGGCTTGCTGCAGAAGCCGGTGCTCGACCTCGCCGTGCAGTTCCAGGGCGATCACAAGCAGCATGCGGCGCTGCTCTCCAGCACCGTCGCCAAGCTCGGCGGCACGGCGGTCCTGGCCAAGGCCCCGGCCGACTATCATTTCCCGGTCGAGACGCTCAAGACCCAGGCCGATGTGCTGCGCTTCGCCGCCGGCCTCGAGAAGGGTGCGGCATCCGCCTATCTGGGCGCCGTGCCGCTCTTCGCCAACAAGGATCTCGCCAAGGCCGCCGCCAGCATCCTCGGCGACGAGACCATGCATTGGGCGATCCTGCGCAATGCGCTGGGCGAGAACCCCGTCCCGATGTCCTTCATCGCCTGATGATGAGCGGCCGAGGCGCCGGCCGTGTGCCGGCGCCTCGCGCCTCGTCGCAACGATTTTCCCCGCGTGAGATCATGATGCTGCGATCCCTGCCGCATTTGCGCGTCCTTGCCACGAGCCTCGTGCTGGCGGTCCTCGCCGCCGCGCCGCCGGCGGCGGCGCAGCAAGCCGCGACCGGCGCGGTGGTGAAGATGATGGACACCTTCGAGTTCGACCCCCACGCCGTGACGATCCACGCTGGCGAAGCCGTCGAATGGCACAACGCATCGCGCTTCAAGCACAGCGTCACTGCCGATCCCAAGCTCGGCAGCGCCGCGCTTCCGGCCGGGGCGGAGCCTTTTGCCTCGGGCGAGCTGCAACCCGGCGAGAGCTTCCGCCGGGTGCTGACGGTGCCCGGCAAGTACCGTTATTTCTGCACGCCGCATGAGGGCATCGGCATGAGCGGCACGATCACCGTCCTGCCGAATTAATCCCTGAAGATCGCCTTGGGGATCATCGCGTGGATGCCTTTGACGCCGTCGACCACCTGCGTCACCTCGAAATCGACCGCGATCGAGGCGAGCGCATAGGCATCGACGCGCGTCAGCCCTTTCTCCTCGCTGAGGAACTTGATGCATTCGCGCAGCGCCAGCTTCATCGCCTCCTCGAGGTTCTCGTGCAGCCCCAGCGTGATCCAGTGCGTCGGCGTCTCGGCGCGCGGCCAGGCGAGCGGCTTGCCCTTGATCAGCTCGAAGCGGAAGGTGCCGGTAAGCGAGGTCTCGATGGCGGTGAGGTCGACTTCGCCATCGCCTTGCGCCGCATGGCCGTCGCCGACCATGAACAGCGCCTCCGGCACATGGACCGGCAGATAGAGGATCGAGCCGGCGGTCAACTCCTTCAGATCGATATTGCCGCCGAAGGCGCCGGGCGGACCGGAGCTGACGCGGCCGAGGCTGCGCGCCGGCCCGGTCGCCATGATGCCGAAGAACGGCGCCAGCGGCACCTCGATGCGCGCGGAGAATTTGGCGACCTGGCGGGTCATGTCGAAGGGGATGACGATGCTGCGGTTCAAGGTGAACTCGTCGGGCAGCCCGCCGCGATTGAGACGCATGCTGTTGACGCCGTAAGGCACGCGCGGCGTCGCTTCGAGCACATGGACGGCGAGCACGTCGCCGGGCTCGGCGCCGGCGATGGCGATGGGGCCGCTCACCACATGCGGGCCGATGCCGCTGTGCTGCACCTTGGTGTAGACGCCGACGAGATCGGCGAGCACCGCTTCCTTGGCGATGCCGAAGCGCGCGAAGAACGTCTCGGGATCGCCTTGATCGGCGAGGAGGCCTTCATGCGAGACCGTGTCGATGGTGACGGTCTCGCCGGGAGCGATGCGCAGCACCGGCTCCGCCGCGCCCCAGAGATAGCCCCAATGCACCGTCTCGGGCCCGCACCGCACGCGATGGCGCCCGCGTCCGAGGCTCTCGACCAGCTTGGCGTCGGCGGCGCGCTTCAGCCCGGCTTCCGAGACGCGGCACGCGGCGGAGGCGGGCTGCATGAGGGGCGGCGCCGCGGCACCCTCGGCGAGACGTAGCCCGTCGCGCAGGAAGTCGCGCTTCTCGCGATCGATCAGCTGCAGGCGGAACAGCTCATCGACAAAATCGGCATAGCGGCCGCGCTCGGAGCGCTGAGCCGGGCCGGGGTCGTGGGCGTCGTCATGCATGGGCAAGGTCCTGAGGTGAGAGGCGGCCGACAGGCGGCGACTCTGGCCGATGCGCCACCGGCCCGCAAGCGATCGCGGCCGCCCGCCTTACCCTGTCCGGGTGCGGGCGCTTTGCACCGGCATGCCTCTGGCCTAGGCTGGCGCCAACGAAAAAGCGCCTTGGGGAGGATCCATGACCAGCCATCGTCTCGTCGCCGTCATTGCCGCGGTCGCCGCCGCCCTTGTCCCTGCCGCCAGCGCCCGCGCGCAGATCTCCGACGACATCGTCAAGATCGGCGTGCTCACCGATCTTTCGGGGCCGGCCTCCGACGCCACCGGCCAGGGCTCGGTGACCGCGGCGGAGATGGCGGTCGAGGATTTCGGCGGCACGGTCGCGGGCAAGCCGATCAAGGTCATCTCCGCCAATCACCAGCTCAAAGCCGATGTCGGCGCCGCAATCGCGCGGCAATGGTACGACGACGAGCAGGTCGATCTCATCGTCGACGTGCCGGTCTCGGCGGTCGGGCTCGCGGTGCAGGAGGTCTCGCGCCAGAAGCAGAAGCTGTTCATCACGGAATCGACCGGCACCGATCTCTTCACCAGCAAGAACTGCTCGCCCTACGGCATGCAATGGGCCTTCGACACCCATGCGCTGGCCACCGGCACCGCCAAGGCGGTGACCCAGCGCGGCGGCTCGAGCTGGTTCTTCCTCACCGCCGACTACGCTTTCGGCCATTCGCTCGAGGCCGATGCCAGCAAGGTGGCGCAGGCGAACGGCGCGCAGGTGGTGGGCGCGGTCAATTTCCCCTTCAACTCGCCCGACCTCACCTCCTTCGTGCTGCAGGCGCAGGCGTCGAAGGCGAAGATCATCGGCATCGCCGCCGGGCCGCCGGACAACACCAATGCCATCAAGATCGGCGGCGAGTTCGGCCTTTTCCAAGCCGGCCAGCAGATGGCGGGACTGCTCATCCTCATCACCGACGTGCACGGGCTCGGGCTCAAGGCGGCGCAGGGGCTGCTGCTCACCACCAGCTTCTACTGGGACATGGACGACAAGACGCGCGCCTGGTCCAAGCGCTTCTTCGACAAGCTGCACAAGATGCCGACGATGTGGCAGGCCGGGACCTATTCCGCGGTCGCGCATTACCTCGCCGCGATCAAGGCGACCGGTACAGACGAGCCGCTCAAGGTGGCTGCCAAGATGCGCGAGATGCCGATCGAGGATTTCTTCGCGCGCCACGGCCGGCTGCGCGAGGACGGACTGATGGTGCACGACCTCTATCTCGTCGAGGTCAAGAAGCCCGAGGAATCGAAGCAGCCCTGGGACTATTACAAGGTGCTGCAGACCATCCCCGGCGACCAGGCCTTTCCGCGGCTCGAGGACGAGGACTGCGCGATCACGAAGAAGCCGTAGCCCGCCTGGGCGGCTATCGCGCCCGCGCCACCGCCTCGATTTCGACCAGGAACTCCTCCTTCACCAGCCGGTCGACGACGAGCAGCGTGTTGGGCGGGTAGAGCGCCTCGGCAAAGAGACCGGGAAAGAGCGCGGCGCGCAGGCGCATGAATCGCTCGATATCCTGCGCGTGAACAACATATGTCGTGAATTTGGCGACGTCGTCGAAGCCCAGGCCGAGGCCGTGCAGCACGGCGCCGAGATTGTCGAACACCTGGTGGCATTGCCGGTCGAAATCACCCTTGCCGACCACCGCGCCGTCGGCGCCAACAGCAAGCTGGCCGGCGATGAAGTAAAGCGCGCCCGGCTCGACCCGCGCCACATGCGAGTAGAGCCCCTGTGCCGGAGCCGCGGTCTCGGGATTGAGGTATTGAACCGATTTCGCCATGGCTTCCCCTTGCGAGCAGTGCCGGGGAATGCTGGCGCGCGGCCGCGGCCACGGTCAACCGCTCAATACTTGATGTGCAGCGTCACATGTATCGCCATCGGGCACAGCGAAGGCGGCATCGACAAAGCGCGGGCGCCGAGGAGCAGGAGCATAGCCAACGGCAGAAGAAGGCGACGCATCGCCCGATCGCTAAAGACGAAACGGCCAGCACCAGGGCCGGCCGTTCATCACTTACGGGATAGAGGTTAAAAACCAGTACGCCGCGGCGCTTCTTCCTGGGCAAAGCGTCGCAGCGGCGAGGTTCACTTGTGCAATTCGGCGATGCCGGGGAAGAACAGGTAGCAAGCGACGCCGATGACGATGAGATAGATCAGCAGCACGAAGGTCCAGCCCATATTGTGGCGGATCACCGCGCCCTCATTGCGCACGAAGCGCGAGGTGGAGACGCCGACGCTGGCGGTCTGCGGCGCCACCGGCTTGCCGATCTCCGCGCCCACCGAGTTGAGGGTGGGAAGCAGCAGCAGTGGGAAGCCCAGGGTCTTGCCGACCAGCGTCTGGAAGACGCCGAACATGGCGTTGGTCGAGGTGTTGCTGCCCGACAAAGCGACGCCGATGAAGCCCAAGAGCGGCGCAACGACGATGAAGTATGGCCCGAGCTCGGAGAAGGCCTTGGCCAGCGAGCCGGCCATGCCGGAGAAATTGAACACAAAGGCGAGGC
>JBKQTR010000240.1:0-13579 GCA_052143095.1 Allostellaceae bacterium | reverse complement strand
GCATCAAATGGATGTTCACTACCGACCGCGCCCGAGCCAAATTGGCTCGCGCTTACCCACACGACAAAGAGTCATAATCCCTGTGCAGAGGTACTAGCACAAGACCGCTCCTGCGGTGCGGCGGCGGCAGACGAGCCCCAGGGACCCCGTGGTCGAAATTGCCGCTATGGCTCAGGATGGCGTCTCGAGAGAGCGTAGACGGGGAGTTGGCCCAGATGAGAACGCTGATCGCGACCCTCATCGTCCTGACGTCGAGCGTCGCGCTGGCGCAGCAGGCGCCGGCGAAGCTCACGCTCTACAAGACCGCGGACTCGGCGGCCTGCTCGGGCGACGCGCCGGTCTGGGTCGACCCGGAGACGCACGTCTACCATCTCAAGGGCGACGCGCTCTACGGCAAGACGAAACGCGGCGGATATAACTGCCGCAAGCAAGCGGACGCCGCCGGCTACCGCGCCGTCAAATCCAAGTGAAGGCCTTGAGCGGCGAGCCCGCGGCGGCGGCGCCGGACCTAGCCCCGCCGGCGCCGAGACGATGGCCGGAGCCGCGTCGAGCCTGTTAGGATCGTCCTTGGCCGCACGCGGCGCAAGCAGCGTCTGCGTACAGTCGGGATCGGCGGAGACACCATGGGTGGAGCATTGGACGGTCGGCGGATCGTCGTCCCCGAGACGCGCGAGCTCGAGCTTCTCGCGCGGATGATCGAAGCCGAAGGCGGCGAAGCCATCCGCTGCCCGCTGGTCGCCATCGTCGATGCGCCGGACCCGGCGCCGGTCCTGGCCTGGCTGCGCCGCTTCGAGGAGACGCCTTGCGACGACCTCATCCTGCTGACCGGGGAAGGGCTGCGGCGGCTCCATGCGCTCGCCCGCGGCGCCGGCGTGGAAGCAGGCTTCCTTCGGGCGCTCGCCGCCGCGCGCACGATCACCCGCGGCCCCAAGCCGGCGAAGGCGCTGCGTGAGCTCGGGCTCGAACCCCATTTGCGCGCCGAGGAGCCGACCACCGACGGCGTGATCGCGACGCTTGGGCAGGCTGATCTCCACGGCCGCCGCATCGGGGTTCAGCTTTATCCCGACACCCCCGACAGCAGGCTGGTGGATTTCCTTGCCGCTGCCGGCGCCACGCCGGATCCGGTGCTGCCCTATGCCTATGCGGCGAAAGCCGAGGCGAGACGGGTGATCGAGGTGATCGAGCTGATGGCAGGCGGCGGCATCGATGTCATCGCCTTCACCAGCTCGCCCCAGGTCCGGCGTCTCTTCGAGGTGGCGAAGGCCGCGGCGTGCGACGCCAAGCTCGGCACGGCGCTGGCACGCACCAAGGTCGCCGCCGTCGGCCCGGTGGTGGCCGCCGAGCTGCGCGGGCGCGGCATGACCGTCGCGATCGAATCCCGCGATGCCTTTTTCATGAAGCCGCTGGTGCGCGCGATCGCCGCCGCGGTTGCGGCGAGCCCGGGGACGCCGCGATAAGGGGCGCGCGCGACCGCCAGGGGTCATACGCAAGAACCCGCTGCCGGCGCGGCGGCGCCGGCAGCGGGGATTTGTTTCAGCCGGCCGAGCGTCCGGCGGCGTCGCCGGCCAGGCTAATGACCGCCGACGATCGTGCCCTGAACCGGGTCGAGGATGAGCGGCCGCAGATTCGGCCGGTCGTCGAAGTCGAACATGGCGGTAATCGATCCCGACAGCTGGTCGAAGGAATCGGCACCCAAGGGCTGGCCCGCCGGCAGGGTCGAGCCGTCGATGAAGCCGAGATTCCAGTTGGTCTCGATGAAGCGCAGGCTCGAGGTCTGGTCGGTCAGGCTGTGATCGACATAGTTCTGCTTCGCCCAGGGCGAGATGACGAGGAATGGCAGCCGCGGGCCGTAGCCGCAACGGCCCGCGCCCGGAGGAGCACCGGTCGGAGCCGGCCCGCAGACGCCGGAGCTCGTGATGTTGCCGGGTTTCGAAGGCGTCGTCGAGGTCGAGATCGGCAGCACGGGAATGAACGAATCATTGGCGTCGGTGCTATTGTTGTCGCCGCCGATATTGGGGTTTGACGAGCTCGTCGCCGCCAGATTGGCCGAATGGTTGACGATGGGGCCGCTGAGGTGGTCGTACCAGCCATCGGAATCATCGTAGTTGATGATCACCGCCGTCTCGCCCCACAAGGGCGATTGCTGCAAGGCGTTGAGCACCGTCACCACGAAGGTCTGTTCCGTCAAGGGATCGGAGTTTCCGGGATGCGCGTTCTGATATTTCGGCGGCTTCAGATAGGAGACGGCCGGCAGAGTGCCGTGGCTGAGCGCGTTGAAGAAGTCGCTGATGTCGTATTGGTGGTTCGCCTGATCGCTCTTGCCGATTTCCTGCCAGGTGTCCGGCGACGGCCGCAGATGGTGCGGGTTGCGCGTCGAGGGATAGTATTGGAAGGCTGCGTGGTGCGGCACGTAGTCGGCGGTCGAGGTGTGGATGTCCGTGGGCGGCGTGGTCTGCCCGTCCTCGGCGGTCGGGTTCGGCACGACGAAGAGCGGCGTCGATGCGCCCGGCGGCGTGTATTCATGCTCCAAATGGGCAGAGCCGCAGACGGCCGGCGTCTTCGTCGACCCGTCGCCGTTGAGCACGGCCGGCGCGGTCGGAGCGAAGCCGCCCTGGAACCAGCCCCAGGTGACGCCGCCCGCATTCAGCAGATCGCCGATATTCTTGCCGGACGTGATCTCGACCGTTCCCTGGCCGGTCTTGGTGCCGCCGAGGTCGGCGCCGCAATCATCGAGCGCGGGATCGGGATCGCCGGTGATGGTGACGGAGCTGGTCGATGTCGCGACGCCGCCGGCGGCAAAGCTCAGCGCGATCACCGCATGCCCGGTCTGGCCCGAGACCAGATTGACGGCGCCCACGGTCGAGGGGCCGAACATCGTGCCGAAGGAGTTGTCGTTGATGGCGAAGTTCTGAGCGTAGTTCCACAGTGCGGTGACGGTGTTGCCGTCGAAATAGCCCATCACGGTCGAGCCGTCGCTTCTGCAGCCGAGCCCGATCACCGCGGTGGATTGGACGAACTTGTCCATGAGGCCGCCATCGACGGCCTTCTGCTCGTCGGTGTAGTCATGATCCATGTCGCAGGTGTAGGCCTCCGCCCGATCGAGGCGGAAGGGCTGCGCCAGATTCGGATTGTTGGTCAGCAGGCCGGCGGCAGCCAGCGTGTTCGCCGAAGGCGTATCGTCGCGCGCGACGAATTTCGGCTCGCCCGCCGGATTCGTCGCCACCGGGTAGGTCGCGAAATAATGATCGAAGCTGATATTCTCGAAGAAGATCACGACGACATGCTTGATCGGCGTCTGCGTCGGCGGATCGGCGGCAATGCTCGGCATCGCCACGGCACCGCTGAGGATTGCGCCCGCGGCGAGCGCCGCGAGCTTTCCGCTCCAAACTCGTTCCCTCACTTTCATCGTCTTTCCCCTTACCCTTGATTGCTGCGATCTGCGTGACCCCATGCGGCAATGCGCGCGTCCTGAAGCGTCGGAGGATCGCCGAGCGACTCCCCCCTCGCCGTCAATCTCCCGCACCTGCGGACAAAAATTTTCGGAATGTTCGTGTGGCGCGACTGTAATCGCGGCGGGTTACGATTTCTGGTCGGAAATGTGCACGTTCGGGGTCGACGCAATACGTCCTTCCCTGACGTCATAAAAGCGCAAAGCGCCGTGGGTTTAATCGAAGCGATCTACCGCGTCGCTCGTCGTCCTCGTCGATCCCTATCGAGGGAGTCCATGCCGGATATCGCAGAGCCGCCGTCGCGTGCGTCGATCGGCCGGGCCTCGGCCGCCGTGCTCATGGCGGTGCTGCTGGCGGCAAGTTGCGTCGCGCCGGCACGTGCCGAGACGCTCGACGCCGCGGCCGAGCGTTACCGCCCTTACCTGATCGAGGCCATCGATCGGTCGCTCGCCGGCGCGCGCGACCTCGACGACCGCATCGCCGCCGGCGATGTCGCGGGGGCGAAGAAGGCCTGGATCGATGCGCGCATCGGTTGGGAGCGCGCCGAGGTGTTCACCAGCGGCTTCGTCCCCGATCTCGATCAGGAGATCGACGCCTGGCCGAACGCGCTCATGGGTTTTCACGCGATCGAAGCGAGGCTGTTCGGCGCCAATGCGGCCGACGTCCGGGACGAGACCAAGGCGCTGATCTTTCACCTCGCGGATCTCGCGGTGAAAGTGCACCACGTCGACCTTTTGCCCCAGCGCCTGCTCAACGGCACCGCGCGGCTCGCCTACGAGCTCGGCGAAAGCAAGGCGGACGGCGGCGAATCGCGCTACAGCGGCACCTCCCTTGACGACATGCGCAACAACGTCGCCGGGATCGAGCAGGCCTTCCGGACCAGCTTCGCGCCGGCGCTGACCGCGCGCGACCCGCAGCTCGCGGCCGCCGTGGAGGCGAAGATCGACGGTTTGAAGACGTTGGTCGCGGTTCCCGATTTGACGCGGCTCGACCCCGGCAAGCTGCGTGCGGCGAGCGAGGAGCTGGTGCTGAGCTTGCAAGCGGCCGCGCCGGCGCTGGAGTTGCGCAGCCCGACGCTGGAAGAGATCACAGAGTGACGCGGCGCAAGAGCGCGCGATGATCGCAGAGCCCGCTGCGGCGTGTTGCCGGCGCGGCCGCCGCTTGGCCGATAGGGACCTGATCGACGGGCGCGGAGCGCCGCGCTAGAACTCCAATACCATGGAGACGTCGACCCAGGCTGCGGACAAGGACGCGCCGCTGCGCTACGACATACGGCTCCTCGGCCGTATCCTCGGCGACACCGTGCGCGCGCAGGAAGGCGATCAAGCCTTCGACGTCATCGAGCGCATCCGCCAGACCGCGCTGCGGTTCCATCGCGATGCCGACGAGGCGGCGCGCCAGCTGCTCCAGACGATCATCAGCAGCCTTCCGGACGACCAGGCCATCCGGATCATCCGCGCGTTCGGCTATTTCTCGCATCTGGCCAACATCGCCGAGGACCAGCACCACATCCGCCGGAGCCGGGCCTACGCGATCGCCAACGCGGCGCCGCGCGAGGGGACGATGGCGCACGCGCTGGCCCGCGCCAAGGACGCAGGCCTGTCGCGGACGTCCTTGCAGGCATTTCTCGACAGTGCCTTGTGCATCCCGGTCCTGACGGCCCATCCGACGGAAATCCGCCGCCAAAGCTCGATCGAGCGCGAAATGGAGATCGCGCGGCTGCTCGACGAGCGCGACCGGGTGCAGCTTACGCCGGAGGAGCTGGCGGCGAACCGCAGCGCGCTCCGCCGGGCGGTCCTTACCCTCTGGCAGACCAGCATCCTGCGGGGGACGCGGCTGCGGATCCTCGACGAGGTGGCAAACGGCCTCGCCTATTACGATCACACCTTCCTGCGGGAGCTGCCGCGCTTCTACGCCGATCTCGAAGACCAGTTGGGGGCGATCGATCCGCAATGGGAGGGGATGACCGTGCCGTCGTTCCTGCGCATCGGCAGCTGGATCGGCGGCGATCGCGACGGGAACCCGTTCGTGACGGCCGATGTCCTGAGCCAGGCGCTCCGCCTGCAGAGCGAACGGGCGTTCCGCTTCTATCTCGAGGAAGTCCACCGCTTGGGCGGCGAACTCTCGCTCGACGGGCGGATGGTGCAGGTCTCGGACGCGGTGCATCGATTGGCCGAGCAGTCTCCCGATCGATCGCGGCAGCGTCAGGAGGAGCCGTACCGGCGCGCCATCGCCGGCGTCTATGCCCGCTTGGCCGCGACGGCCCGGGCGCTTCCGGGGATTGACGCGCCCCGGCCCGCTATCGGCGCGGCGCCGGCCTATGCTGAAGTGAACGAGCTGCTTGATGATCTCGGCGTTCTCTCCGAGTCACTCATGACGAACGGCTCCTCGAGCTTGGCGCAGGGCCGGCTGCGCCTGTTGCGTCGCGCCGTCGACGCCTTTGGCTTTCATCTGGCGCCCGTCGATTTGCGCCAGAACTCGGACGTGCACGAGCGCGTGATCGCGGCGCTCTTCGCGACGGTGGGAGTAAGCGCCGACTACCGGGCGTTCGACGAGGACGCCCGCGTCGCGCTGCTGCTGGCCGAGATCAGGTCGCCCCGTCCGTTGGCGTCGCTCAATCTGTCCTATCCGGAAGAGACAGTGGCCGAGCTCGCGATCCTCCGGGCGGCGGCCGAAGCGCATCGGCACTACGGCAAGGCGTGCGTGCCGCATTACGTCATCTCCAAGGCGAATGGCGTCTCGGACATTCTCGAAGTGGCGGTTCTGCTGAAGGAGGTGGGGCTGTTGCGTCCGCAGGACGGCCGGCTCGATGTCGATATCGTCCCGCTCTTCGAAACCATCGAGGATCTCCAGGGGTGCGGCGATACCATGGACAAGCTCTTCGCCCTTCCGGAGTATCGCCGCCTGCTGGCGTCGCGCGGCACCGTCCAAGAGGTCATGCTGGGATATTCCGACAGCAACAAGGACGGCGGCTATCTGACGTCGACCTGGGAGCTGTACAAGGCCGAGCTCGCCCTGATCGATGTGTTTCAGCGTCACGACATCGCGCTCCGCCTGTTCCACGGTCGCGGCGGCTCGGTGGGGCGCGGCGGGGGCCCGAGCTACCAGGCGATCCTCGCTCAGCCGGCGGGCGCCATGCAGGGCGCCATCCGCATCACGGAGCAGGGCGAGGTGATCGCCGCCAAATATTCAAATGCCGAGGTCGGTCGACGCAATCTGGAGACGCTGGCCGCGGCGACGCTCGAAGCGACGGTGCTGGACTCACGCCGGCCCGGCCCCGGAGCCGAATATCTGACGGCAATGGATGAGCTCTCGAGCCATGCCTGTCGGGAATACCGCGGCTTGGTCTATGAAACCGAGGGCTTCGACCGCTATTTCCGCGACTCAACCGTCATTGGCGAGATCGCCAGTCTCAATATCGGCAGCCGGCCGGCGTCGCGCACGGGCTCCGCGCGCATCGAGGATCTGCGGGCGATCCCCTGGGTCTTCAGCTGGTCGCAATGCCGCCTGATGCTGCCGGGGTGGTATGGCTTCGGGACCGCGGTGAAGACTTGGGTAGGCGAGCACCCGGAGGACGGCATGGCGACGCTCCAAGCCATGTACCAGGACTGGCCGTTCTTCACGACCATGTTGTCGAACATGGACATGGTCTTGGCCAAAAGCGATATCGCCATTGCGTCGCGCTATGCCGAGCTGGTGCCGGATGCGGCGCTGCGCGAGGCGATCTTCGGCCGCCTTCGTGCCGAATGGGGCGAGTCCGTGCGCGCGCTCCTCGCCATCACGGAACAACAGACGCTGCTCGAGCGCAACCCGCTCCTCGCGCGCTCTATACGCAACCGCTTTCCCTATATCGACCCGCTCAATCATATTCAGATCGAGCTGCTCCAGCGCCATCGCGCGGGCGCAACCGACGAGCGGGTCGTGCAGGGCATCCACCTCACGATCAACGGTATTGCCGCCGGCCTGCGCAATAGCGGCTAGCTTTCCGGCGACCAACGTTCGACGCGCGGCGCTCCTGGGCGTTCGCCCTATCCTACGGAGCGGAGCCTTCCGGGTATTTGCGCAGGTCCGGCTCCGGCCCCGAACCGCGGGTCATCGCGGTCAGGTCGAGCTCGACACGCGTTGCTGCGTTGGCCCCGGGGATTGACTGGACGATGACCTGATGGACCGCCCCGAGACCGGGCGCGATGTCGTACTCGACGGAGCTGCCGATCTTCGAGGGGTCGTCGGCATCCGGTATCTGCCGCAGCACGATGTAGCCCGGATGTTCGCCCTGCGGCGTCTTGACCGGCAGCGGACCCCACATCTGGAATTTCTCAGCCTGCTCGGGGCTGTCGCCCTTCGCGTGCCATTGCCAGGCGCGGTGAAACTGCTCGTTGGGCAAGAGGGCGATCAGCTGGGGCGGCTCGACCGGATCCACATCACCGCCGGATCCGAGCTTGACGACGGCGAGCCCCCGATCGGTCGGCGCCAGCCATGACGATGAGGCCGGGTTGCTGCCGCGCAGCTCATCCCGGCGCGCGCCCTCGGGATCGTGCGAGACGATGCGGTGCAAGAGCGTGGTTCTGATCCAGCCCTGGGCGTCGGCGTCCTTGATGCCGTCAAGGGTCAGCTTCAGCCCGGGACGCGGCTGCTGCAGGAAGCGGAACTCATAATTCCACTCGGTTCCCTTGGCCAGCGATCCCGCGAGCTCGAACGCGCCCGAAAGTTTCAGCGGTGGCAGCGGCGGCACGACCTTGAACTCGACGCTGCCCACCGCCTGGTCATCGATTTCGGCGGTCATGGTCCAGCGGCCGACCGGCAGATCGGTCAGGAAGGGCTGCCGCATGAGGAAGCGGGTGCCCTCGCCCACCCCAACCGCTCCAACCGCGTCGGCCGGCGGTTGCGGATTGATCCGATAAGGGCCTGTGGCGTCGATTGGCGTGAATTTGGTGGCGATTTGATGGTGCTTCTGGTCGCCGCAGCTGAAGATCACGGCGAAATCGTGCTCGTTCGCCGGAATCGTGACGGTCGGATAGACCGGGCTGAGATCGGCCGCGCCGTCGAGCGCGAGTTGGACGCCCTCGGCGCAGGCCCCCTGGACCAGCATCATCGCCGGCGGGATCGCGAGCAACCACGCGCGCATGTCGACCTCCCTTAGCTAAGCATGCGTCTGCGCGAGCGGGGCCGCCTGAGCGGCGCGACGCACCACGATGGTGCCGGCGACCATGTCGCCGAACCGCTGACGCTTGCTCGAGAAGCAGATGGTCAGGAAGCCCACGAGATAGAGCAGGAATCCGTCGATCAGCCGGAAGAGGTTGCGGATCACCGCGGCGCGCCAGTCGATCGGCGCCCCGTCGCGCTCTCGCACCACCCGGAGCTTGGTCACGAGCTTACCGATGGTTGCGCCCAGCATGGCTTCGAGCACGACGTAATAGGCGAAGCAGAGAACGTATCCCGCCACGGCAGGCACTCCCCACATCTCGAAGCCGATGCTGCCGTCGTCCGAAGTCGTGTGTCCCGTGATCGCCGCCACCCCATAGAGGATCGCGAAGCACACCAGCAGATCGATCAGCCCCTCGAGCGACCGCACGCCCAAACCCGCACTGGTCATGACTTTGCCTCCGTCGCTCTCCGGCGTTTCACATAGGTGATGGATGCGATGGCGATGCCGCTGCCGACGCCGGCAAAGGCGATCGCGATGGTGCCCAGGACCAGCGCGAAAATCCTGCCAATGACGCCTTGTCCCACTGCCAGGACCGCTTCCGGCCCATTCCGTCGGTTATAGGCGCTGACAAACGTGTAGGTGCCGGGCTCGTCAATGTCGAAATCCGCCACCGAGACGCCCGCATGTCCAGCAATCTCATAATTGGCGTTGGCACCGCCCCTGAGAGCGATCGGCTCGCCGTTGGACGAGTTTATGTGCAGGTTCAGCCCAGAAACGTCATCAGACTCGTAGTACCGGCCGTTGAGGACGCTGCGAAATTCGTGGAAAAGGGTATAGCTGCCGGGCTGCAAGGTGATCTCGACCTCGCCCGGAGCGATCATCCGCGTCAACGCCGCGTCGACTGATTGCAGCCGCATCGAAAAGAAAAGGTATGCGCCGCCCGCGCCCACCAGCGCCAAGGCCAGTGCGACGAGATACCAGCGCCGATCCATGGCGGCCTCACTTGGCCGAAACGGTGGTCACTTGTTGGCCGAAACGGTGGTCACCTGCCCGGCCGAGTCGATATTCACACTTTGACCGACGTGCAGTCCTTGCAGGATCGGGGCATCGCTGGCCTTGAACTGGATCATCTTGCCGGTCGCCTTGTCGACGACGGTGACAATCCCCGTCTGTCCGTCCACGATCATGACGACGCAGTCCGCCGCCTTCGCCTGCACGGTCGTAAGCGCTGCGATGATCGCCAATCCGATAATCGTCAGTTTCATCTCCGCCTCCCTTCACCTCATTTCGCGAGCACGATCTCCACGCGCCGGTTCTTCTGCCGGCCATCTGGATCATCCGAGCCGTCGGGCTTCGTATTGGATGCGACCGGCTTTTTGGCGCCGAAACCTTCCGTCGTCATCTTGGCTTGGCTCAGACCCTCTTTCTGCGCCAACCACTGTTTCACCGAATCGGCGCGGTGCTCCGAGAGTTTCTGATTATAGGCGTCGCTGCCCTTGCTGTCGGTGTAGCCGTCGATCTTGACGGCGCGTCCCTTGCCCTTCTCCTTGATGATCTCGGCCACGTTATGGAGGGCGCTTGCCGCCTCGGGCTTGATCGTCGCCTTGTCGAAATCGAACAGCACGTCCGCGTTGAGTTCGATGCGAATCTCGGTCGCCGTCTCCTTCACCTGAAGGTTCTGAGCCTTGCCCGCCACATCGACAGCCGATCCCGCCATGTCGACGACGGCGAATTTCAAATCCTTCGCGGCGGGAAAGACGAGATCGGCGGAGCGGCTTTGCAGGTCGATGGAGTGACCGGCGAGACCGGCGGAGCCCCCTTCCAGCTTTGTCTGCGCCTGTGCAGGCGATGCACATAGCAGCAGCGCGGTCAGGAGACAGAGCCACATCGCAGCCTCCAGCCTAACGTGTCAGCGGCACGTCATCCATGGGCAAGAAATGCGGCACCACCACCCCGATCTTCGTGACGTTATCGGGCGGTGCCGGGAATCTCACCCACAGATTGACGCTCTGCTTTGAAGCTAGGTTAGGCACGTCGCGGCTACAGATGCAGTGGCCATCAGTATCGATCACGGGGAAGTATTTTTTCTTGTTCGGGACATCGACGAGAAAGATACCGCTCACGGCGTTAACGTCTTTGGCAATGCTCTCGTCTCTCAACTGATAGACCTCGTATGCGCCAGCGGTATCATTGGCGATGGCAAATTTCATCATCACCGTGCCATTGCTGACCTTGAATTCGGTCACCTGAAGCGACACGCCCGATGATTCGGCATCAGTTTGGGCGATCGGTTCGGCGCCCAGAGCCGGAGAAAGAAGCAAGGCACTGGTAGCTGCGGCAAGAAGCAAATTCTTCATAATTTCCTCCCCCTGTCACTGCGATACACCGTGGTAGTAGTTGGCCGGCGTCTGCGTCACGACGAAATCGACGGCCCGTTGGATCATCTCTCGGATCGCCGTCTCCATCGGCGTGTTGCTGTACGCGCCCAATCCGCTTCCCATGCTGCTGCCTATCATGCCGGTGTAGCTGGTGGCCGTAGCATTGACGTTGGTGCTGGCGACGACCCGGCCGGTGTTGGTGTCGATCAGCCGAATATCGGCAGCGATCCGCGCGGTGTTGACCCCACCGGACAATTGCGAGATGAGGTTCCCGGCCGAGCCCTTGAGCACACTGCTGAGCGGCGAGCCGGAAACATTCCCGCCCGAAGAACCGGGATCAAAGCCGGTGATCGCGGCGGTGACGAGCAACTCGGCGCCTTCCAATTCCCCGACCTGCGCGGCGGTTTCTTTCTTCACCCGCCCCGAGGCACCGAGATTTTGCTCGGCCATCACGGCTTGCAGTTTTTGGCGCTCCAACACGATGTAGCGGCCGCTGTGGAACAGCGAGTCCGACAGCATGTCGGCCATGCCGCGACCATATTCGGCGCGATACTGGCCCGCGCTGGACATCTTGTCCTCGAACTCGGACACGGCCACGCGCGCCTTGGGACCGTTGTAGGCTTCGGCGCGGGCCTGCCCGATGCTCGGTCCCGATTGAGCCATCGGTGGCGCACTCGTCCCGGATTGGGGTTGTGGGGCCGCTTGCTGTTGAGACGGAAGCTGCTGGCTTGACGCATTGCATGCCGTAAGCAGGAGGACCATCAGCGCTGTCAACGCACGGGTCATGGCGATCACCTATTTGGTCGTATTGGTCGGTGGAGGTGCGGGCGATATGTTCGCCGCGGGCGGTCTGTGCACGACACCGGCGCCGCTGCTGCCGCTACTTGTCGTTGCTGATGGAGCCGGGGCCGGAGCGGCAGTCGACTCCGGAACTGCCGGAGCGGCGCCGAACTGCTGCTGGTACCAGGGCGCATCACCCTGAAGCGGGCTTGCCGGTGCGGGAACAGTGCCCTGCATCTGGCCCGGAACTTGGTATTGGCCTTGCCCCTGATACTGGCCCGGACTTTGGTACTGCTGCTGCGGGTACTGCTGCTGAGCGAATGCGGGCGCACCGCTACAGATCAATAACAGTGCGCCCGCAAGCGACCTCATTTTAAAGTCTTCTGCGGCGTTGCCGCACGCGGCGGCGCTGCTGCTGCCCCTGCCGCCCCTGCTGCCCCTGCTGCCCCTGCACCACCGGCGCCTGTGCCTGTGCTGCTACCGCCGGTGCCGGCCAATGCGGTGATGATCGGTCCGGCAGCGGTGATCGCAGCGGACGCCTCTTGGAAAAAGGCCGCCGCCTTGTCGTCGCCGCAGCCAGAATTGAACTGCCAGAGCGCGTAGGAAACGGTCTGGGCGACCTGTGCCTGATTCAACTGCATCGTCCAAGGCTGCGTCCGACTTGAGCCGCCCTCGGCCTTGCCATTCACGCCCCAGCAACCGACGTGCACTATGCCGGCACCAACATCATTGCCGGATTCGTTGTAGAGCTGGAAGGCGACGTTGCCCTGGAAGCCCGACAACGAGTCGCTGGAGTCGACGGTAGTGACGCCGGTGACCGCGCCGGTATTGTTGATCTGCATGTTGTTGGTCGAGACGTTGTAGCAGCCATTCGCCGCGCCACGACCGACGCAGTTTGACGTGCTCGGTACTTTAATGGGGAACCCGATGATGCCGACCGTGACCGTGCCATTCGGCCCGGCAGCTCCGATGAACACCGGCTGGTTCGGTACCGGCTGCTCGATGGTCGACGGGTAGGTGAACGATACGTTGCTGGGTAGCGGGGGTGTCGAAGAGCCGGAGGCTGTGCCACCGATCTTCGGCACAGTCGACAGACTGAAGAGACGCGCTTGATCCGCCGCCGACAATTTGGTCTTCACAACGGCAGCAGCGACGACGTGGTTCGCGCCAACGGAGTTGACTACCCCCCAGGGCTTCAATCCCTGTAGGTTCGGCGCAGCCGCCCACAATACGCCCGTTGAGGCGATCGCCATCAGAGCGACAGCAGACACACCGCCAAGATGTCGCGTATTCATGTAGTCCTCCCTTGTGCAGATGCGAAGTGAAAGTTGTGGGATTCCGACCCAGACGAGGACGGCGTGGCGAGCGCCGGAAACACTCTTCGAGCGTCCATGTTTATCTCCCTGATCGGCTTGTGGTTTGCTGCAGCCGTATAGCGATGTTTGAAGTCGCCACGCCCTTTCCGGGGCAGGTGCACTTCTCAGCGTCGAGCTTTAGGCGGATTGTCGAAATGGGCTTGCTGGCGGAGAAGAACTCACGCGCAACGATAGGACGCGTCATTCGGCGCAAGCGTTTGCGCGCGGTGCGCGAAGGCCTGCCGGCTGTTCTGGCGCTTGCTGCAGGGACCCGCGAAAGAAAATGCGCGCTCTGCAGGGAAGCCACTCTCAGGCGAATTCCCAAACTACTCTTCTGGCACCGACGCGGCCCCCTCATTTGAGGGTGGCGCTTGCTTTTTCGCGGGTATTGGCCGTCGTCGCGCTGTATAATTCGCAGACGGTAGGGTGGACTGCCAAATCGGCCATGACCTGTCGCCGTTCGGGCGGTCG
>JBKQTR010000239.1:0-8507 GCA_052143095.1 Allostellaceae bacterium | reverse complement strand
GGCGGCGCCAGCGCTTGCGCAACAAGCGCGGGAGCCCCAGGCGACCGCGCTCTGCGTGTTCGTCCGTGGCGGCGCCAGCGCTTGCGCAACAAGCGCGGGAGCCCCAGGCGACCGCGCTCTGCGTGTTCGTCCGTGGCGGCGTCAGCGCTTGCGCAGCAAGCGCGAGAGCCGCACCGTGCGGGCTAGCTGGAACAGCGCGGGCTCTCGCGGTTGCAAGAGCAACCGCTGCCGCCCGCCAGGGACAACGCTTCGCGTTGCCCTAGGTCAGCACCGCGATCTGCGCGTCGGTAAGGCTGCCGGGGACGACGGTGATGGGCACGCGCATCTTGCCCGACATCTTGCCGACGAGATGCGTCACCAGCGGTCCCGGCCCCTCGGGGCCGGTGCCGGCGGCCAGCACCAGGATCGAGATGCTCGGCTCCTCGTCGAGCAGCGCCAGCAGCTCGTCGCGCCGCCGTCCCTCGCGGATATGCACCATGGGCAGGCCGCCGCAGAGATCGGCGACCTCGCCCGAGAGCTTCTGCAGCAGCGCCTCGGCCGCCTCGCGGCGCTCCTCGCGCATCAGGTTTTCGACCGCCATCCATTGCTGCAGGTCCGACGGCTCGATGACATAGAGCAGCGCCACCTTGCCGCCGGTACGGCGCGCGCGCAGCGCGGCATAGCGGAGCGCGACGCGCATCTCCTCGCTGTCGTCGACGACGACCAGAAAGATGCGTGGCTGGCTGGCTGGATCGCTCATGGCAAGCCTCCCCTCAGGCTCCTAAGCATGGCGGAACGGCAGGCTGGAGAGCCACCCCGCCAGCGCTGCGCCGACCACCGCCATCACGCCGTAGATCAACGCGCGGCGCTGGGCGAAATCATTGACCTCGGCATCGAGCCCGGCCTGTGAGATGTAGAGCGGCGAGGTCTGGCCGCCCACCACCCGCTTGTCCCGCACCAGGAAGATCTGCACGGTGTAATTGCCGGTCGGCACATTGGCGGGAAAGCTCAGGGCGAGGTGGAAGAGCTCGCTGCCGAGAAAGTTGAAGCCGCCCACCGCATCGGCGTAGAGCGCCCCCTGCCGGCGCTCGCGGATGAGCGCGGCGCGGAAATCGGCGATCTCCTGCGGCGAGCGCCCCTTTTGCGCCACGGCGAGGGGCAGGTTGGCGAGGCCGATATCGTGCAGCGCGCGCATCGCCGGCGGCATGATCTCGTCGAGCGGGCGCGTGCTGTAGACGGCGTAATAGCTGGGGACGCCGGTGAAGGTCATCTGCCGCGTGTTGATCCAGATGCCGGCGACCCGGCTCTTGCGGCGCACCACGGCATCGCGGTTGGGGCCGCGCACGACGACGATGACGTCGCCGGGGCCGTCGGTGGCGCCGAACAGCACGACATTGGCGCCGGTGAAGCCGGTGGTGATGGCGACGAAGTGGCTGGTGAGGTCGGCGATGAGCGGCTCGGCGGCGTGCGCCGGCGACAGCCACAGCAGCACCAGGAGCGGCAGGGCGCGTCTCATTCGCCGGGCATCTCCAGGCTGTAGGGATCGACCGGCCGCACCGTCAGGTCGAAGGCGAGCTTCGCCGCCACCGCCAGCACCAGGATGGCCAGCAGCGCGCGCAGCTGCTCGCCGCGCAGATGCGTGCCGAAGCGCGTGCCGAGCTGCGCGCCGATGACGCCGCCGACCAGCAGCACCAGCGCCAGCACCGCATCGACCGTGCCGTTCTCCACCGCCTGCAGGATGGTGACGCTGGCGGCGACGAAGATGATCTGGAAGAGCGACGTGCCCGGCACCACCGCGGTCGGCATGCCGAGGATGTAGATCATCGCCGGCACCATGACGAAGCCGCCGCCCACCCCCATGACCGCCGACAGCACGCCGACGAAGAACCCCAGCGACAGCGGCAGCAGCGCGCTGATATAGAGCTTCGAGCGGCGGAAGCGCATCTTGAAGGGCAGGCCGTGCAGCCAGATGTGCTGGTGGAGCTTGCGCCGCCCGGCGCCGGGTCGGCGCAGGCGCAGCGCGGCGCGCGTGCTCTCCACCATCATCAAGGTGCCGAGCGTGCCCAGCAGTATCGTGTAGGAGAGGCTGATGGCGATGTCGATCTGCCCCATCCGGCGCAGCAGCGCGAAGAACCACACCCCCACCGCCGAGCCGGCGAAGCCGCCCGCCAGCAGCACGATGCCCATGTGGAAATCGATGTTGCCGCGCCGCCAGTGAGCGAGCGCGCCCGAGACCGAGGCGCCCACCAGCTGGTTCGCCGAGGACGCCACCGCGATCCCCTGCGGCACGCCGATGAAGATGAGCAGCGGCGTCAGCAGGAAGCCGCCGCCGACGCCGAACACGCCCGACAGGAAGCCCACGGCGCCGCCAAGCGCCAGCAGGACGAAAACGTCTTGCGAGATGGCGGCGATGGGCAGGTAAATGTCCATTCCGGACGGGTTCTTCTCGTTGGGGGTCCACCTTACCGCCGAGGCGCGGCGTTGTCAGTCCTCAGTTGTCAGTTCTCAGTTCCTGGGTGCGGCCGCATACTGATAACTGACCACTGACAACTGACGACTCCCTGGAGGCCCCATGCCCAGCCCCTTCGACTTCACCGGCAAGTCGGTCTTCGTCGCCGGCGGCAGCAGCGGCATCAATCTCGGCATCGCCGAGGCGTTTGCCGCCGCCGGCGCCAGCCTCGCCATCGCCAGCCGCTCGCAGGAGCGCGTCGACAAGGCCTGCGACCGGCTCAGCGCCCATGGCGGCAAGGTGCTGGGCAGGAGCGCCGATGTCCGGGATTTCACCGCGATTTCGGCGGCGCTCGCCGCCGCGCATGACGCCTTCGGCGAGATTGACGTGTTGGTCTCCGGCGCCGCCGGCAACTTCCCGGCGCCGGCGCTCGGCATGTCGTCGAACGCCTTCAAGGTAGTGGTCGACATCGACCTCTTGGGCAGCTTCAACGTGCTGCGCGCCGCGCATCAGCATCTGACGAAGCCCGGCGCCTCGATCATCAACATCTCGGCGCCGCAATCCTTCAACCCGATGCCGCTGCAAGTGCATGCCTGCGCCGCCAAGGCCGGGGTCGACCAGGTGATGCGCGTCCTGGCGATGGAATGGGGGCCCGACGGCATCCGCGTCAACTCGATCGCGCCGGGGCCGATCGAGGGCACCGAGGGCTTCCAGCGCCTCTCCGGCAGCGACGAGGTGCGGCAGAAGATGGCGAGCCGCATCCCCTTGCGCCGCGTCGGCACGCTCGCGGATTGCGCCGCCTTGGCCATGTTCCTGGCCTCGCCGCTCGCCTCCTGGATCACCGGCGCGCTGATTCCGGTCGACGGCGGCTGGTCGCTCTATGGCGGCGGCCTCTCCTCGACGCAGATGGCGCTCGAGGCGGGAGCGGCGGCGGCGAGGTAGGCGCAGTGCTCAACCTCCCTTCATCGTCATGCGCTTGACCCGCGCATCCACGTCGCGCAGCCCGCTCGTTGCAAGACGTGGATGCCCGGGTCTCGGCCTGCGGCCGGCCTGCCTTCGCCGAAGCGAAGCCGCTTCGGCTTCGCGCAGGCAGGCCCGGGCATGACGAGCAGGAGGGTTAGCGGTGATCGGCCGATGCCTCACAGCAAGCGCGAACGCTGCGCGGAATGCCCGAGCCTTGGCGCAGCAGGTCTTCGGCGATGCCTGCGTCATCGGCGCACGCTGATTTTTCGTCGCCGGTGTACACCAATGACGTAGGGCCGGCTAGGGCCTGAGCAGCCCCATGATGTCGAACACCTGGCGCAGATTGGGCTCGGCGAGCGCCTTGGCGCGCTCGGCGCCGCGGCGCAGCACCGCGTCGATATAGCCGGCGTCCGCGACGAGGCGGCGCATCTCGCCGCCGATGCGGCCGAGGATCTCGGCGGCGAGATCGGCGAGAAGCTGCTTGAACTCGGAGAAGTTCTTGCCGGCGAACTGGGCCACCACCTGCTCGCGGCTGAGACCGGCAAGCGCCGCATAGATGCCGAGCAGGTTGTCCGCTTCCGGCCGCGCCTCGGCCTCGGCGATGCTGGCCGGCAGCGGCAGCGGGTCGGTCTTGGCCTTGCGGATCTTGAGCGCGATGGTGTCGGCATCGTCGGTCATGTTGATGCGCGAATAATCCGAGGTGTCGGATTTCGACATCTTCTTGGTGCCGTCGCGCAGGCTCATGACGCGCGTCGCCGTGCCGAGGATCTGCGGCTCCGGCAGCGGAAAGAACTCGGTGCCGTAGCGCCGGTTGAAGGCGCCGGCGATGTCGCGCGCCAGCTCCAGATGCTGCTTCTGGTCCTCGCCGACCGGCACATGCGTCGCCTTGTAGAGCAGGATGTCGGCGGCCATCAGCACGGGGTAGCCGTAAAGCCCGAGCCCGGCATTGTCGCGGTGCTTGCCGGCCTTCTCCTTGAACTGCGTCATGCGGTTGAGCCAGCCCAGCGGCGTCAAGGTGCCGAGCAGCCAGGCAAGCTCGCTATGGGCCGGCACCGTGCTCTGGTTGAAGATGATGCAGCGCTCGGGATCGATGCCGGCGGCGATATAGGCCGCGGTCACCTCGCGCGTCTGGGCGCGCAGCTGGTCCGGATCCTGCGGCAGGGTGAGCGCGTGCAGGTCGACGATGCAGAAGATGCAGTCGTATTCCCGCTGCAAGGCGACCCAGTTGCGGATGGCGCCGAGATAGTTGCCGAGATGCAGATTGCCGGTGGGCTGGACGCCCGAGAAGATGCGGTTCATGCGCGCGTTATCGCCGCGCGGATGCTGCCGGTCAAGCCGCCCGACGGGTGAGGCGCCGGCGCAGCTCCCTAAGGTCGGCGATGCCGAGGAGCAGCGCCAGCAGCGCGAATCCGGTAAGCCCGCCGCCGATCAGCGCCGTCAGCGCCGCGAGCTTCACCGGCAGCGGCCCGGCGAGCGCGCCCGCCAGCAGCGACTCCAGCAGCAGCAGCAGCGCCCCCATGCCGAGCGCCGCCAGCAGGATGCGCGGCAGCGCGCGGCGCGAGCGCGCATCGAGCGCGAAATGGCCGCGCCGTCTGAGCCCCGCGATGAGCAGCAGCGCATTGACCCAGCCGGCAATCGAGAGCGCCATGGCGATGCCGGTCTGCGCCAGGAGCCAGCCCAGCGCCAGCGTCAACGCCACGTTCACCGCCATGGTGAGGGCGGCGATCTTGACCGGCGTCGTGGTGTCGTGGCGCGCGAAATAGCCCGGCGCCATCACCTTGACGATGACGAACGCCGGCAGGCCCGCGGCATAGGCGCCGAGCGCCGGCGCGGTGGCGGCGGTGTCGAAGGCGGTGAACTTGCCGTGCTGGAACAGCACCGCCAGGATCGGCTGGGCGGCGATGGCAAGCCCCATTGCCGCCGGCACGGTCAGCAGCAGCGCCAGCTCGAGGCCGCGATTCTGCGTCGTGTTGGCGGCGGCGTCCTCGCCCAGCCGCACCTGGCGCGACAGCGGCGGCAGGATCGCCGTGCCGACGGCGATGCCGAGGACCGCGAGCGGCAGCTGGTTCAGCCGGTCGGCGTAATTGAGATAGGAGACGGCGCCGGTCGGCAGCAGCGAGGCCATCGCGGTCGAGACCACGAGGTTGATCTGCAGCACGCCGGCGCCGAACACGCCCGGCAGCATGATGCGCAGCAGCCGCCTCACCTCGGGGGTGAGCCGCGGCAGCGGCAAGGCCAGTGGCAGCCCCGCCTGCCGGCAGGAGAACATCAGCCAGAGGAACTGCGCCAGCCCCGCCGCCGCTACCGCCCAGGCGAGCGCCGCGCCGGTGAGCGGCCGCACCGCCAGCAAGACCGCGATGAGGAAGAGGTTGAGCAGCACCGGCGTGACCGCGGTGGCGGCGAAGCGCTCGAGCGAGTTGAGCACGCCGCCCTGCAGCGCCGTCAGCGAGATGAAGACGAGATAGGGGAACATGATCCGGGTCAGCTCGACCGCCAGCGTGAATTTCCGGGGATCGGCGCGGAAGCCCGGGGCGATGACGTCGAGGATCCACGGCGCCAGCATCTCGCCCGCGAGCAGGAACAGCAGCAGCACCAGCAGCAGCACCGCGAGCGCGTCCTCGGCGAAGCGGCGCGCCGCGTCGCGTCCCTCCTGCGCGACCTTGCCGGCGAAGAGCGGCACGAAGGCGGCGCTGAAGGCGCCTTCGGCGAACAGGCTGCGGAACATGTTGGGCAGCCGCAGCGCGACGAAAAAAGCGTCGGAGACCGGGCTCGCTCCGAGGAAGGCCGCGACCAGCATCTCGCGCACGAAGCCCAAGACCCGGCTCACCATCGTATAGCCGCCGACCGTGGCGACGGAGCGCAACAGAGCCATGGGGCGAAGGGTGTAGAGGAATTCACCCGCAGGCGAAAGGGGAGCGGCCGCGCTTGTCTTTTGCGCCCTGCGCGGCTAACGGTCGCTGGGCAAGGGGTCGGGGAGGAGGCCGCTATGGCTGACAGTCGCGTCGGCATCACCGGGTGCGGCGGCCGCATGGGGCGGATGCTGGTGGCAGAGGTGCGGGCGACGCCGGGGTTGGATCTCGCCGGCGGCAGCGAGGCGCCGGGCAACGCGCTACTCGGCCGCGACATCGGCGAGCTCGCCGGGATCGGCACGATCGGCCTTGCGGCCACGGCGGATGTCGCGGCGCTGATCGGCGCCGTCGATATCGTGATCGATTTCACCGCGCCGGCGGCGGCGGCGGAGCACGCGCGGTTCTGCGGCCAGCGCGGCACCGCGCTGGTCGTCGGCACCACCGGCCTCGACGCGGCCCAGGCGAAGACGCTCGAGGCGGCGGCGCGGCTCGTGCCCGTCGTCTGGGCGCCCAATATGAGCCCGGTGGTGACCTTGCTGCTGGGCCTCGTCGCCGAGGCGGCGCGGCGCCTGGGCGAGGATTACGACATCGAGGTGCTCGAGATGCACCACCGGCACAAGGTCGACGCGCCCTCTGGCACCGCGCTGGCGCTGGGCCGCGCCGCGGCGGAAGGCCGCGGCATCGATCTCGCCGGCCATAGCCAGCGCGTGCGCGACGGCCATACCGGGCCGCGCAAGCCCGGCGATATCGGCTTCGCCAGCTTGCGCGGCGGCGATGTCGTCGGCGATCACAGCGTCATCTTTGCCGGCGAGGGCGAGCGGCTCGAGCTCACCCACCGCGCCGGCAGCCGGCGCCTCTTCGCCCGCGGCGCCGTGCGCGCGGCCCTCTGGGTCGCCGAGCGGAAGCCGGGGCTCTACGGCATGAAGGACGTGCTGGGCCTCTCGGGCTGAGCGGGTTCTTAGGAGGGCGACAGGCGGTGGCGCCAGCGCGCCAGCGCGTCAGTAAGGCCCTGCGCCACGCCGCGCCGCTCGTCCGGGCCGAGGAAGCTGCCCACCACCAGCGAGCGGCCATGGGAGGACAGGACCAGGCGGTTGGTGTGCTCGTCCTTTTCCTCGAAGCGGACACGCAGCCAGAAAGGCTGGAACTGCCAGCGCCGGCGCTCGCCATAGATGCTGACGCGGTCGACGGTGAGGCTGTCGTCGCTGAGCCGCAGCTCCTCGCGCTGGCGCGCCTGGCGATAGCTGAAGCGGAAGGCGAGATAGACCAGCGCCACGTCGATGCCGAAAAACGGCGTCACCGGCCAGGCGCCAAGCAGCACGAAGGCGAGGGCGACGCAGAAGCTTACGCCGGCGAGCCCCAGCATCAGCACGGCGAAGCCTTTGGGCGGCAGGCTGCGATGCGGCTTGAGCACGGCCGTGTAGTGAAGCTCGGGCGCGGTCTCCGTGGTTCGCTCGCTCATCGCCTTACGATAAGTCAGGATCTGCCGCCGGTAAACGCCCGAAGCGGCGCGATGGCCACGGGATTTTCCGCCGCCGATCGGCGCAATCCGGGTTAGGATCGCCGCCATGAACCGCGAGGACGTTGACGAGTTCTTCCGCCGGCTCGCCAAGGAGCGGCCCGACCCGCGCAGCGAGCTCGCCTACATCAACCCCTACACCCTGCTGGTCGCCGTCGTGCTCTCGGCGCAGGCGACCGATGCCGGCGTCAACAAGGCCACGGCCAAGCTCTTCCAGGTGGCGGACACGCCGCAGAAGATGCTGGCGCTGGGCGAGGCGGGCTTGCGCGAGCACATCAAGACCATCGGCCTCTTCAACACCAAGGCCAAGAACGTCATCGGCCTGAGCCGGCAGCTTGTTGCCGAGCATGGCGGCGAGGTGCCGCGCACGCGCGAGGCGCTGGAGGCGCTGCCCGGCGTCGGTCGCAAGACGGCGAATGTGGTGATGAACGTCGCCTTCGGCGCCTCCACGATCGCCGTCGACACGCATATCTTCCGCGTCGCCAACCGCACCGGCCTGGCGCCGGGCAAGACGCCGCTGCTGGTCGAGCAGGGGCTCGAGCGCGTCGTGCCGGAGAAATGGAAGCGCAACGCGCATCACTGGCTGATCCTGCATGGCCGCTATACCTGTGTCGCGCGCAAGCCGCGCTGTGAGGCCTGCGTCGTCAGCGATCTCTGCGCCTGGCCCGGCAAGACCACGGCCGAGCCGCCGAAGCCGGCGCGGAAGAAGCGCCCGGCGCGGCGCGGCCGGCGCCGGACATAGCGCCGCGCC
>JBKQTR010000238.1:0-3024 GCA_052143095.1 Allostellaceae bacterium | reverse complement strand
CCCTCCGTATTACTTCCGTACTAGGACCGACCGGCGCCGGCTCCCGATCCTTGCGCGGGCCGGCGCGCGGTTTGGCTGTTGCGGAAGGGGCGTTATCGAAGCAAAAAGCGTATCGAGGCGCAGGCGGCGCGCGGCGACGCTACGCGTGAGGAGCGAGTTCCTTCTGCGCTGCATCAAGGCGGCGATTGAAATCGGCCAACTTGCCTTCGTTCCAACGCCGGACTTCCAGCATTGCTCGCCGAACTGCTTCCGGTGACGATTGCCTTCCCCACTTTTGATGGACTTGATAGGCTTCAGGTTGGCGGGGAACCAGATCGAGGAAAACCTTGAGCGCGCCGCCGTAGCGTCGCTCAAGACGGCGCAGCACACGATCCGTGTAGTATTGGGCTAGGCCTTCCTTCAGTCCAGTTTCGGCTTTCGCAAAAGACACCGCTGCCCAGCGCCGTCCGTCAATATCCGCGCCAAGCTGCGTATAGGCGTGCGCCAGTTCATGCGCGAGCACCACGATTGCCAGATCCTCGACCGCGCAGCCAAGCCACTCTGAAACCAATCCGATCACGCCCCAATAGAGCCGGATAGTGCAGGATCGAGCGCTCGCGGATCGCGCGGTAGCCATCCGTCTCGAGTCAGGTCCACAGAGACTGTTCCAGCTCGTCCGTCGGCTGCGTCTCTAGTTCGATGAATTTCCCGATCAACCTCCTGGAACTCGGTTTTTTGAAAGCGCGCAGGTGGGGGACCTCCTAGCGGTTGTCAAGCGTTATGAGCGGGTCTTCAAGCCCACTCGGGCGGGATTTGGGTTTCGTCTTTGACCCATCAGGATAGCGCCGTGCTCGCTCCGTCAACCGCGCGGGGCGCGGTGCTTGGGTTCGCTTCGCCCCCGTCGGGGTGACTTGCGCTGCGCGCGGCGCACTGCCGAGCGGCAGGTCGGGACGAAGGGATGGCCGTTTGCGGTCGAACCAAGGGATGGTCAGGCGGCGGGCGAGACGGCCTTGCGGTCGGGATCATAGAGAGTTTGGCTCCGCAGCATGGCGCAGGCCGTCGCCAACAGGCGGTCGCCGAGGGTTCGCAACGCGCGTCCGTGGCTGTGGCCGCGCTGGCGCAGGGCGGCGTAGCGCCTTTTGCTTACCGGATCGGTCTGCATGGCGACGCGCGCCCAATGATAGACGGCTTCGCTCAGACGCTCGTTGCAGGCCATGCGGCGCGTGACGAGACGCGCCTTGCCGCTGCGGCGCGTCACCGGAGCGACGCCGGACAAGACCCGCAAGACCTGATAATCTCGGTGGCGCAGAGGCTCGCTCGCCTCGACGAGCAGCGTGGCGAGGCCGGTCCTTCCCACCCCCGGCAAGGAGCGCAGGATCGCCACGTCGCGCTGCTCGGACCTCTGCCCTGGCTCGCTCTCCCGTTCGCCGTCGTCGGGTTGTTCGAGCCGGGCACAGAGCGCTTCGAGCTTTTGCTTTGCGTCCTTGAGCTGACGGTTGACCAGCCGCGCGCGTTCGGCGGCGACCTTGATATG
Organism: Allostellaceae bacterium; assembly: GCA_052143095.1. Classification (GTDB taxonomy): domain Bacteria; phylum Pseudomonadota; class Alphaproteobacteria; order ATCC43930; family CGMCC-115725; genus DAHUYF01. The sequence goes on along the minus strand of JBKQTR010000238.1, from coordinate 1,511 downwards.
AGCCACCGCCGCCTCGGTCGCGCCGGCGGTCACTTGCAGCGGCTTCTGGCGCAGGATGCGCAAGGTCTCGGCGGCGCCGATCCGGCGGACGCGATGCGCCTTCAGGATTTTGGCGAGGCTGGCCTCGTCGATCCGAGCGGCCTGGGCGGGCGTGGGCGCGCATTCCCACAGCGCCAGGAAGTTCTCGGCCGTCAGGTCGTCGGCCACTTGCAGCATCTGTGGGTAATAGCGCCACAATTGTTGGCGAATCCGGTTGGCCAGACGGGTGCGCTCCTGGGTCAGGTCGTCGGCGATGCGCGACCATTCGCGCAATTCGATGATCGTGGGATCATCGACCGCCAGCAGGCGAAACGCGCGCCGATCGGTGCGCAGGCTGTCGCCCAGCACATGCGCGTCGCGACGGTCGTCCTTGGCGCCGGCCACCGTGAAGCGATCGCGAAAGCGATCGAGTTGCTTGGGGTTGATCGCGAAGACCGCGAAACCGCGCTCGAGCAGCGTTTCCACGATGGGTCCGCGCGGCGTCTCGATCGCCACGCCGATCCGGGCCGGCGGGGCGCCGCTCTTGGCGAGGAGCCAATCGCAGCACGCGCCCAATTCCTCTCCGCCGTGAGCAACCTTGCGTTCCCCGATCGTCCGCCCGTCTCGATCCAACAGGCAGACGACATGGGTCTCGCTCGCCCAATCAAAACCCACAAACCATTCGATGTCCTCAGTTTCCTCTGTCATGACCCGCCTCCGTCAGCCACGGGCCGCCGCGACTCTTGTCGATCCCTGTACTGGCGCTCGTGGCGCGACCTCCTAGCGGACCTCAGCCGCGGTCAACCCCAAGGGGCGCATGTCCCCCCCAGGCGCTCGAAGCGCGGGGGGATTTGGGCGCTCCCAAGGGGCCGACCCGAACCCAGAAGCCTACCGATAAGTTGGCTACTCGGATATCGTGGTGGGTACAGGGGGGGACAGCCCACCCGCAGCCGAAGGCCGCCCTCGGGGCTCCTAGGGCCTCCAGGCGCGCCTCTCGACCACGCGAGAAGATGTTCGGGCTCGGCCGCCCTCGCGGCCTCGACCGCACCGCCAAGGTTCGGATCATGCACTGGGTGCGGTTTCGGCGAAAAAACGAGGAGTTTTGAGAGATTGTCGGTCCGGTCTCGACCCACAGCAGACCTTCATGATCGCACCACGGCGGCGTCCGCGCTCCCCGCCCGCTCGTCCAACAGAGCGCGGGATCTGGACACTGTGGTACGGAGGGGTAAAGCCGCCACCTATAGGCTAAACTCCCTAAAGCCGGAAGCGGCAAGGCCCCTGTGACGCCGGGACGCAGCCGGGCGGCCTTCTGACGCCCGTTGGAAGGGACTATGTTTGGGAAAACCTGTGGAGGCGAAAATGAGCCGCAGCGAGCGCATGTCGCCGGTCGACACGACGTGGCTGCGCATGGACCGGCCGCACAACCTGATGACGATCGTCACGGTCTGGATACTGGAAGGCCCGGTCGCGCTCGACAGGCTCGAGAATCAGCT
>JBKQTR010000237.1:0-2737 GCA_052143095.1 Allostellaceae bacterium | reverse complement strand
GCGTCGCTGGTCACCCGCTCGGCCATCTCGGTGGCGAACCACTTCACCATTGAGGCCTCTTTGTCGCAGCGCCGTTTGCTGTCGACGTCGGTTGCGACCGCGTACATCAGCTGGCGGGCGGCTTCGATATTGGCGGCCATCTCGGCCAGCTTGAAACGGATCGCCTGAAATTCCGCGATCGGCCGCTTGAACTGCGAGCGGCGCGTGGCGTAGGTCAGCGAATCCTCGAGCGCGCCGCGCGAAAGTCCGATCGCGCGCGCGGCGGTGTGGACCCGGGCCACTTCCAGAAACGCCATCATCGTGTAGAAGCCGCGCCCCTCTTCGCCGATCAGGGTCGTGGCGGGGATACGGCAGTTGTCGAAGTGCAGCTCCCAGGTGCGCCAGCCGAAGTAGCCGATTTTGCGAATCGGCGTGCCGGAGCAGCCGGGCGGCAGGCTGCCGCGTTCCTTCTCGATCATGAATTGCGTGATTCCGACGTGACGGCGTTTGCCCTCCGGCGGCGAAGTGCGCGCGAACAGGTGGATGAAGTCCGCGCCGTCGGCAAAGGTGCACCAGGTCTTGGTGCCGTTGATCACGTAGTCGTCGCCGTCGCGGGTCGCGCGGCAGGAGACAGCGGCGAGGTCGGAGCCGGCGTCGGGCTCCGAGAGCGAGAAAGCGCCGAGGAATTCACCGCGCGCCATCTTGGGATAATACTTGCGTTTCTGCTCCTCGGTGGTGGCGCCCCAGATGCCGTTGCCGCGTGCGATGATGCTCGCGACGCTCATCCAGCCCCGCGCCAGCTCCTCGGCCACCAGCGCGTACTCGAAGCAGCCGAGGCCGAGTCCGCCATACTCCTCGGGAATCAGGATGCCGAAATAGCCCAGCTCGCCCATCTTGTTGCGCAACTCCATCGGCATGTCGCCTTCGACGGGGTCGAGCTTGTTGGCGATCGGCAGCACTTCCTTCATCGCGAAGTCGCGCGCCGTATTCTGGATCATCGTGCGTTCTTCAGTCAGGTAACTCATGCCGCTGGCCCTCTTTTCGGAATCAGATTGGAACGGCGAAAATCGACCACGCGCTGGCTCTCGTCCGCCGCCGCCGGCAGTTGGTCGGCGAGAAAGCCCTCAGTATGCCAGGTCACGATGCCCGAGTCGGGCCGGCTGGCCGATTCGCGTTTGTCGACCACCGTGCTGCGGGCGATCAGGGTCGCGCCCGGATAGACCCGCCGCTGGAAAGTCAGGTTATCGACGCCCAGAAAAAGCCCGCCCGCCTCGCTCAGGTCCTCGACCGAAAGGCCGAACACCGTCAGGAAGACCAGCATCGGATTCACCACCGGCTGGCGATGGCCATGGGCGCGCGCATAGGGCGCGTTGAAGTAAAGCGGGTTGTAGCTCAACGTCAGGGTCGAGAACAGGGTGTTGTCGCTCTCGCTCAGCGTCCGCCCCCAATGATGCTGAAAGACCTGCCCGACCTGAAAATCGTCGAACAGATTGCCCTTGGGGAGCTTGCGCGCCCGCGCCCGATAGTCGTCACTCATCGCGATACTCCATGCATTTTGGCCGTCACCTCCGCGCCCGTAACTCTGCCATGCCTTTCCGCTTTGCTCAAATCGGCGCGACCGGTTTAGCTAAGCTAGGTCTGATGCCGATGCGAGAATCGCTCGACACTTTCAATCGAGAGGCCTTAGCGACCATCCGTCCATACGCTTGCAGGACTTGAAACGGTAGACAAATGAACCCATAAGGCATATGCTACGGCATATGCTAACGGAGGCGGCGATGGTTCCCGAACGACACGTCAAGCTTTTCAAGAACGGCCGAAACCAGGCAGTGCGGATTCCTCGCGAGTTCGAGCTTCCTGGCGAGGACGCGATCATGAGGAAGGAGGGCGAAAGGCTGATCATCGAGCCCGCCCCGCCGAGATCCCTGCTGGCGCTGCTGGCGACACTCACGCCGCTCGACGAGGATTTCCCCCCGATCGCCGACTCGGCCCCTGAGCCCGTCGAACTTTGATGCGTTATTTGCTCGATACCAATGTTGTCTCCGATCTCATCCGCAACCCACAGGGCCGTGTGGCCGAACACATCCGCAAGGTTGGCGAAGCCCGAGTCTGTACCAGTATCATTGTGACGGCGGAATTACGTTACGGGGCTGCGAAGAAAGGATCGCGACGGCTCACTACTCAGCTTGAAGCGGTGCTTGGCGCCCTTGACGTGCTCTCCTTCGAGGCGCCCGCCGATGCCGCCTATGGCCTGATCCGCACCCGGCTTGAACAGGCCGGCAGACCGATCGGCGGCAACGATCTGCTCATTGCCGCTCAGGCTATCGCACTGGGCTACACCATCGTTACCGACAATGAAGGCGAGTTCGCCCGCATCGACGGCCTTCCTCGCGAGACTTGGCTACAGACATGATAATTAGCGTGATTGGCGGACCGTGCGGCGCGTGATAGCAAGGAAAGAGGAGGATTTTGCTCCATGAATATCCGACGAATTATCCTCGGTGCGACCTTGCTGGCCGCCGTCGCCGGCGTGGCCACTTCGCCGGCGCGGGCCTTCGACCTCTCTCAACTGATGGGCCACGGCAATAATGACCCAACGCTCGAAACCTTCAAGCTGATTCACGTCGCCGATCTGAAGACGCTGATGGAGACGGACAAAAATTCGCTCCACATCTATGACGCCAACGCCGCGGAGACGCGCGACCAATACGGCGTGATTCCGGGCGCGACCCTGCTCAATTCCGACGACAATTATGAT
>JBKQTR010000236.1:0-2751 GCA_052143095.1 Allostellaceae bacterium | reverse complement strand
GCTGATCACCGCGCAAGTACAGCGCCAGGTCGCGGGACTCTTTGTCGTCGAAGAGCGCGGCTCTCACGCGCTCAAGGGCGTGCCCGAGCCAACCGCTTTGTTTCGGCTCGTCCGGCCGGGCGAGCGGCGGCGGACGCCGCTCCAGCGCGCGCCAGCTCACGCCGCTCGTCGGCCGCGAGGATGAGATGACCATGCTGATGCGCCGCTGGGAGCGGGCGCGGCAGGGCGACGGCCAATTGGTCATGATCGTCGGCGAGCCCGGATTAGGGAAATCCCGTCTGATCGAGGAATTCCATGCCCGGCTGCGCGAGGTGCCGCACACCTGGGGGGAATGGAGCTGCTCGCAGCTTTTGCAGAATACGCCGCTGCACCCAATTGCCGAATGGGGCCGCCAACGTTTCGGCGGCGCCGACGTACCCGCCGAGCGGCGCCTTGCGGACCTGGAGAGTTCGCTGGCGCAGGTCAAGCTCGACCCGGCGGAGAACGCCCCCTTGCTCGCGCCGCTTCTGGACATCCCGCTGCCCAAGGACCGCGCGTTGACCTTGGCGCCGGAGGAGTTGCGGCGCCGGCAACTTGCCGCGCTGACCAACTGGGTGATGGCGGGCGCAAAGGTGCAGCCGGTGGTGCTCGCTTTCGAGGATCTGCACTGGGCCGATCCGACCACGCTTGACGTCTTACGCGGCATCGCCGAGCGCGGCGCGCTGGCGCCCTTGCTGGTCGTGGCGACGACGCGGCCGGAGTTCCGCCCGCCCTGGAGCATGCGCTCGCATCACGGCACGATCTCGCTCGCGCCGCTGGATCGCGCGCAGGTGCGCGACATGGTGGCCGAGCTTTCGGCGCGGCACACGCTGCCCAAGGAAGTGGTAGAGTATGTTGCCGCCCGCACCGGCGGCGTGCCACTGTTCGTCGAGGAAGTGACGCGGCTGTTGCTGGAGCGCGGTGAGCAAGGCGGCGGCATGGAGGCCATCCCGCCGACGCTGCAACAATCGCTGATGGCGCGGCTCGACCGGCTCGGCCCGGCGCGTGAGGTGGCGCAGATCGGCTCGGTGATCGGCCGCGGCTTCCCCTATGGCCTGCTCCGCGCGCTCGCCGGCATGGAAGATGCACCGCTGCAGGCTGCGCTGGAGAAGCTCGCCGAGGCCGACATCGTGCTGGTGCAGGGATTGCCGCCCGAGAGCGACTACCGTTTCAAGCATGCGCTCATCCAGGACGCGGCCTATGAAAATTTGCTCAAGAGCCGGCGTCAGGTTTTGCACCGCCGCGTTGCGGAGATTTTGCGCGAACGCTTCGCCGATACGGCCGCAGCCGAGCCGGAAGCGCTCGCGCATCACTTCACCCAGGCGGGCCTGACCGATTCAGCAATCGAATGGTGGGGCAAGGCTGGCGACCAGGCACTGCGCCGTTCCGCTTTTCAGGAGGCGATATCACACCTGGGCAAGGCTATCGAAATGGCCGACAGGGCTGGCGATGGCGCCCCGGAAGGTATGATTGCAGCCGCGCAGAGCGGCCAACGGCTGAAATAGCAGACCAGCTACGGCCGGGCAATGATGTGGTCCCGAGGCTTCGGTGCCGAGGAAGCCAAGGCCGCCTTTACGCGCGCCAAAGAGCTTGCCGCGGGCGTCGACAATGCCGCCGAGCGCTTCAACACCTATTACGGGCTGTGGGTCGGTAGCTTTCTGCGCGGCGAATTTGGGTTGGCTCGTGAGACAGCCGAGACCTTCCGGGGCGAGTCGGAGAGCGGGAAATGGATGACGGAAGCGGCGGTCGCCTGCCGCATTCTTGGCCTGACATGCCTCTGCCAGGGCGATTTCACCGAAGCGCGAACGTATCTTGAGGAGGCGCTGAGGATTTACGATCCTGAGCGTGATCGTGACGCCAAGTTCCGCTTCGGCGGGGATACCGGTGCCGTCGCGGCATCCTACCTTGCCCACGCAAATTGGCTGTTCGGGGAGATCGGACGGGCGCACGGGTTGATCGAAGAGTCGGTCGGGCGTGCGGTCGAATCCGCTCATTGCCCGACCCTCGCCAACACCTACCACTTCAAGGCTCTCTTCGAAATACTCAGCGGCGACACCGGAGCCGCCTGGCGCGCCGCGGAAACCGTCGTTGAACTCAGCCGAGAGAACGGGCTTGCGCTCTATCTGGCATGGGGAACACTGCCCCTCTGTTGGGGGCGCGCCCGGCTGGACAACCGAGAGACCGGCGTGACAGAGCTTCGACAGGCCTTGGCGGCGTACACCGATCAAGGAAACAAGTGGTCTGCACCATTCTTCCAAGGTCTGCTCGCCGAGCTCGAAGCCGAAGGGCAAGGCGCGGACGAAGCCTTGACCCGGATCGACGAAGCGCTGGCGCTCGCGGGCGAGACGGGAGAACACTGGACCGACGCTTTCCTGCACCGCATTCGCGGCGAGATTCTTCTCAAGCGCGATCCGGCGAACACGGCGCCGGCCGAGGAAGCCTTCCGCACGGCCATCGCCATCGCGCAGCAGCAAAAGGCGCGGAGTTTTCAGCTGCGCGCGGCGACTAGGCTCGCACGGCTCTTGCGCGACCAGGGCAAACCGCCGGAAGCTCACGAACTGCTCGCTCCGGTCTATGGTTGGTTCACGGAAGGCTTCGACACGCTCGATCTGAAGGAGGCGAAGGCTCTGCTCGATGAGCTGCACGCTTGACGACCAATTTCGAAACGGCCTCTTAGCTACGCAACGCCATTGACTGCGCGACTAAATATCCTTGATTCTCACGCTCAAGGGC
>JBKQTR010000235.1:0-5011 GCA_052143095.1 Allostellaceae bacterium | reverse complement strand
AGACCTCGCCGCGTTTGAGCCAGCCCTTGACGTCCTGCGCCTCGACGCGGCACCAGGCGCCGCGACATTCCAGCAACCGGGCGATGATGCCGGGCTCGGCGCGCGCCACGGCCGGCGAGGCCGGGTCGGGATCGGCATGGAGCGTGCGGGTCTCGCCGGTGACAACGACCGTGCGCGTGCCGGTCACCATGCGCTGATGCACCCAGCCGACGCTGCCCTGGGAATCCTGGATCTTGCGCCAGACATCGAACTCCTGGACGATCTCCACCGGCAGCCCCTTCCTGGTCAGCACCCAGTCGATCGGGTAGCGCTCGCCCGGGCCGCTGCGCAGATTGACCTCATCGGCGCGCAAGCTGACGAAGCGCGGCACCGGCAGCGCCTTCTCGGCCGCGCCGACGTCAAGAGCGAGGCCGTGCGTCAGGGCAAGCAGCGCCAGCCACCAGAACAAGCGAAGGATCGTAAGACGGCGACGGAACGGGATCTGCACAGGCGCATGCTCTAAACTGCGGGATTCCCGGGGTCAAGGGGCACCGGTCGGCCGGGCGAGGCTGGACACCCGCGGCGCCGCTTGGTATGGGCTTGAGGGAGCCGGCCGGGAGCAGCCGGGAGCGGCCGGGGATGAGGGAGCCATGCCGTCGAAAAAGCCGCTGGTCGTTGTCACGCGCAAGCTGCCCGACGTGATCGAGACGCGGATGATGGAGCTGTTCGATACGCGGCTCAATCTCGACGACACGCCGCTGACCCAGCCGCAGCTGGTGGCAGCGGTGCAACAGGCCGACGTGCTGGTGCCGACCATCACCGACCGCATCGACGCCGCCGTGCTCGCCCAGGCCGGGCCGCGGCTCAAGCTCATCGCCTCTTTCGGCACCGGCGTCGACCACATCGACATCGCCAGCGCGCGCACCCGCGGCATCACCGTCACCAACACACCGGCCGTGCTGACCGAGGACACGGCCGACATGACCATGGCGCTCATCCTGGCGACCTCGCGGCGGCTTGCCGAGGGCGAGCGGCTGATCCGCGAGGGCAAATGGACCGGCTGGGGGCCGACCTCGATGCTCGGCCATCGCCTCTGGGGCAAGCGGCTGGGCATTGTCGGCATGGGGCGCATCGGCCAGGCGGTGGCGCGCCGGGCGCGGGGCTTCGGGCTTTCCATCCACTACCACAACCGCCGCCGCGTGCCCGACGCGGTCGAGCAGGAACTCGAGGCGACCTTCTGGGAGAGCCTCGATCAGATGCTGGCGCGGGTCGACATCGTCTCGGTCAACTGCCCGCACACGCCGGCAACCTATCACCTGCTCTCGGCGCGCCGGCTCAAGCTGCTGCGGCCGCACAGCGTCATCGTCAACACCGCGCGCGGCGAGGTGATCGACGAGGACGCGCTGACGCGCATGCTGCTGGCCCGCGAGATCGGCGGCGCCGGGCTCGACGTCTTCGAGCACGAGCCCGCGGTGAGCCCGAAGCTGCTCAAGCTCGACAATGTCGTGCTGCTGCCGCATATGGGCTCGGCCACGATCGAGGGGCGCATCGACATGGGCGAGAAGGTCATCATCAACATCAAGACCTTCGCCGACGGCCACCGCCCGCCCGACCGCGTGCTCGAGACGATGCTGTAGCCATCGACAATCAAGCGATTTTACGCCGCTCTCGAAACGAGCCGTGTCGTGCTGCGGACCAAGCACCTCGACCCGCAGCGCGCCGTTGGCAGCGCTGCTCACTCGTCAAACGCGGGTCGCTCGACGATAACGGCGCACCGTGTCGCGCAGTCGATCGTTGACGGGCTGCGGCTTGATCAGAGCCTCCACAAACGCCTGGCTGTCGCGAACCGACAGATCAATGCGCTGGTGCTCCTCGATAGCGCGGCGGGCGGCGTCCTGCACGCTGGTCAGCACGAAGTCCGTCACCGTCCGGCCCTGCAGTGCGGCAGCGCGCTCGATAAAGCTCTTCTGGTCAGCCGTGACGCGCGTCTCCAGTCGTTCACCACGGAGGCGGCTGCGAGGCGGCTTCGAAGCTGGTCTGGCCATTGTCTCCTCTCCTGCCGAGAATGTACGGCCATTGGCCGGGTATCAAGGCCTGCTTTAGCAGGCGGTTAGCGCTCAGCGCAGCGAGAGGCCGAGCAGCGTCAGCGCCTGATCCGGGGTCGCCCGCGCGAGCTGCATCAGCGTGCCGAGCGGCACCGGCTTGGGCGGCGCCAGGACCAGCGTGAGGCTGCGCGGCTGGCGCAGGAAGCCCGCGATGGCATCGAGGCTCGCCAGCAGCTCCGGCTCGCCGGCAAAGGCGCCGCGCTGCGCCTCGATGACGCCCAGAAGCTGCTGGCGCGCGTGCTCGACATCGCCGCCCGTCCGGGCGGCATAGAATTTGAGCAGGCGGTCGATCAGCGAGGCGTCGTCATAGCGCAACTCGAGATGCACCAGCTCCGCTTGCAGGTACCGGGCCGAGGCCGCCGCCGCGTCCCGCGCGTCGAGAGCGGCGGGATAGTGATCGAGCCGCAGCGACAGCGCGAGCGCGCCGGCATCATGCGCGGTGAGCCGCTGGCTCGCCTCGATCACGCCCTCGGCCGCGTCGTACTGCGTGCTGCCCTCGTAATCGAGCACGAGCTCGTTGTAGCCGGCGGCGGTCAGCAGCGGCGCCAGGGTCGCAGGGACAAGGATGGGGCCGATCTTGAAGCGGCCGCCGCGGGGATCGTCGAGCCCGGCCGCGAGGACGAACTCGGCCTCCTTGATCCCGATCTCCGCCCCCGGCTTCTGGCCGGCGGAGACATCGGCGAGATGCAGGCGGTTGAAGAACAATCGCGGCAACCCGAAGAGCACCACATCGCTGTCATAGGCAAGGCCGGCAAGCTCGAGGGACCCGAGATGACCGACGCCGCGCGGGCTCCTCACGGCGACGGTCTCGACGGCGAGGCCGCCGAGCCTGCCCGGCTGCAGCTTGTCGAGGGCGAGATGCCCCACGGTCACGCGAGCATCCTGCGCGCGCGCGGCGATGGCGAGATCGCTGATCTCGAGACGGTCGAGGGTGGCCGCGCCGAGCGCGCTCCCGGGCTGCGATCGCCGGAGCGGCAAGCCGCCCGGAGGGAGCTGCAGCCCCGTCAGGCTCACGCCGCCGGCGCTGACAGTGGCGTCGGCGATGGCGACCGTGAGCCCGCTCGCGCTCATGCTGTCGACGAGCACCGGCTTCTCATCTTGCGCCGACCCGGCGATCCCAGGCAAAGCGAGAAGATCGAACCCGGCTGCATGGAACTCGGCCATCTCGGTTCGCACCAGGCCAGGACCGAACGCGCCGACATTGACCAGCACCAGCTCGGTGGCGGTGAGCGAGGTGCAGCGGCCTTTGTCGAGATGCTCGATCGCGACGCTCGCGAAAGTATCGTCGCGGCCGCCCGCGTCGGTCCGCAGATGCGCCCCGCCCAGCTCCAGCCGGTCGATCGAGAGGCGCCCAAGCGCCTCGACGACGGTCGGGATCGCTGCCGGCTCAGCGCCGTCGGCGACATTGATGCCGGTCAGCGACAGCGTCGCGGCGCTCTCCTGGCTATCCGCGCGTGCCAGCTCGACCTGGCGCGCGCGCAGCGCGGCGAGCCGGAGATCGCCGCCGCCGCCGAAGAGAAAGCGCGGCCCGACCCCGTCGAGCTCGACCCGCGCCGCGTGCAGCGACCGCAGCGCCGGCGATGCGCTCTCGACGGCGAGGTCGTCGATCTCGAGCCGGCCCCGCCACAGCGCATAGCGCAGCGCGCCATGGCTCGCCTTGGTGAAGGGTGGGCCGGCCAGCCAGGCATCGACCTGGTGCGCCATCCAGCCCTGGGCGAGGAAATCGGCGCCCGGCGCCCCGGCGCCGAGGAGGAGGATCGCGCCGGCCAGTCCGATCGCCACTGTCTTGGTCTTCATGCGGGCCCCCCCGAGCGCGCTCTGGCGAAGCTTAGACGGCGCGGATCGGTCATTCTATCGTGCGTTGATAAAATGCCGGAAATTACCGACCACAGGTCGGGCAGTCGGGGTCGCGGGGCAGCTTGATCTTGTGGAAGCCGGCGCGGAGCGCGTCGTACATCAGGAGCTGGCCCGACAGGCTCTCGCCGAGGCCCAGCAGCTCCTTCAGCACCTCGGTCGCCTGCAAGGTACCGATGACCCCGGCCACCGCGCCCAGGATGCCCGCGGTCTCGCAGCGCGGCACCAGATCGGGCGGCGGCGGCTCGCGGAAGAGGCAGCGATAGCAGGGATGCGGCGGGCCGAGATGGGCCTTGAAGGTCGAGAGCTGGCCGTCGAAGGGCGAAAGCGCCGCCGCCACCAGGGTGCGGCCCTCGACATAGCAGACATCGTTGAGGAGGTAGCGCGTGGCGAAATTGTCGCTGCCGTCGGCGACGATGTCGTAACGCCGCACCAGGGCGGCGGCGTTGGCAGGCTCGAGGCGGACGGCATGGGTCTCGACGCGGACCTCAGGATTGATCGCCGCCAGCGTCTCGCGCGCGCTCTCGACCTTGGCGACGCCGATGCGCGCGGTCGGATGGACGATCTGGCGCTGCAGGTTCGAGAGATCGACGGTGTCGTCATCGACCACGCCCAGCGTGCCGATGCCGGCAGCGGCGAGGTAGAGCAGCAGCGGCGAGCCGAGCCCGCCCGCGCCCACCACCAGCACGCGCGCGCCCATCAGCACCGCCTGCCCCGCCTCGCCGACCTCGTCGAGGATGAGATGGCGGGCGTAGCGCTCGAATTGCGCGTCGGTCAAAGGCATGGCTGGCACGGCACTCGCGAGGATCGACCCACGAGCGATCGCCGCCCTTTATTCGTCGTGGCCGGGCTTGACTCACAGCTGTCCGGTTGAGGTTCTTGCAGCGACTCACGCTCCTCCGGCGACAGAGCAATGCCCTCAATCGTCAGGCCCGGGCCGGCCGCCGGCCGAGACCCGGGCATCCACGTCGTGCAACGAGCGCGCAGCACGACGTGGATGCGGGTCAAGCCCGCGCCTGTCCGGTTGAGGTTTTGTCGCGACTCACGCTCCTCCCGCGACGTGCCAATGCCCT
>JBKQTR010000234.1:0-4085 GCA_052143095.1 Allostellaceae bacterium | reverse complement strand
AATCGACCTCGTCGGCATCAAGCCGCAGTGGCACCGCGCCGACTGAATGCGACAGATCCCACAGCACGAGCGCGCCCGCTGCATGCGCCGCACGCGTCAACGCCGCCATGTCATGCATCGCGCCGCTGCGGTAGTTGACGTGCGTCAGCATCACCACCGCGGTCTCCGCGCCGATCGCGCCGGCGATCGCCTCGCCGTCGGCCAGCTCCAGCCGGTGGCCCTCGCCGAGGAGCCCGATCAGCCCTTGCGCCATGTAGAGGTCGGTCGGGAAGTTCTCGCGCTCGGAGAGGATGACCGCGCGGCCGGGGTTGAGCCGCAGCGCCGCCGCCAGCACCTTGAAGAGGTTGACCGAGGTCGAATCCGCCACCACGACCTCGCCGGGGCCGGCGCCGACGAGCCGCGCGATCTTGTCGCCGACGCGCTTCGGCAGCTCGATCCAGCCATGCTTGTTCCAGCTGGTGATGAGGTCCTCGCCCCATTCGCGCTCGATGAGCTCGGCGAGCCGCGCCGGCGTCGCTTTCGGCAGCGCGCCGAGCGAATTGCCGTCGAGATAGACCACCCCGGGCGGCAGCGCGAACTCCTCGCGTAAGCTGGCGAGCGGGTCCTCGGCGTCGAGCGCGGCGCAGCGCGCGCGGTCGAGCGGGCTCATGCGGCACCCGTCTCGGCGAGGCGCTGCGCCAGGCGGACGATGCGCCGTCCCGCCTCTGCGAGGCTGGCATCGGCCAAGGTGAGCGCGAGGCGGAGATGGCCGGCCACGCTCGGCCCGAAGCCGTCGCAGGGCAGCGCCGCCACCCCTTCCGCCTCGAGCAGCGCGCGCGCGAAGGCCTCGGCGGTAAGGCCGGTGCCGCGGATGTCGAGCAGCACGAACATGCCGCCTTCGGGCGGGATCACCCGGCAGCGCGGCGCGTCGGCGAGGATGCCGGCGAAGAGCGCGGCGCGGCGGCGGTAATCGCCGGCCAGCGCCGCCACCTCCGGCAGGTCGGTCTCGAGCGCCTTGAGCGCGCCGAGCTGGATGAAGGGCGGGCTGCCATAGAGCATGCACAGCACGAGGTCGAAGAGATGCGCGATGAGCGCCTCGGGGCCGGCGACCCAGCCCAGGCGGAAGCCCGGCATCGCGTGTGATTTGGAGAGGCTCGAGACCACCACGCTGCGCTCCGCCATGTCCGGCAGGCTGCGCGGGCTGAGATGCGGCCGGGCAAAGGCCAGGTCCTCATAGACCTCATCGGAGAGCAGCCAGAGGTCGTGGCGCCGGGCGAGCGCGGCGATGGCCTCGATCTCCTGGCGGGTGAAGACGGCGCCGGTCGGGTTGTGCGGGCTGTTGATCCAGAGCACGCGGGTGCGCGGGCTCACCGCCCGCGCCAGCGCCGCGAGATCGGGATGGAAGCCGGTCTCGGGCCTGAGCGGCACCGTGACCAGCCTGGCGCCGGCGGCGCCGGCGACGGCCTCGTAGGTCGCATAGGTCGGCTCGAGCGCGATGATCTCGTCGCCGGGCCCCGCGAGGCATTGCAGCGCAGCATAAAGCCCGGCCTGGGTTCCCGGCACCACTGCCACGTTCTCGGCCCCGGTTGGCGTGCCGGTGCGGCGCTGCACGCGCGCGGCGATGGCGGCGCGCAGCGCGGGATGTCCTATGATCGGCGAGTAGCCCGTCTTGCGGCTTTGGAGCGCCGCCACGGTTGCCGCGATCACCGCCTCGGGCGGGCTCTGATCGGGGTCGCCCACGGTCAGGAGCAGCACGTCGCGGCCCTGGGCGCGCTGGCGCACCGCGTCGAAATGCACGCTCCAGGCCCGGGCGCCCCTGCCGGCGATGCGGCCGACCAGCGGCGAGAACTGCATGGGGCTCTCCGGCATGAGGTAATCGCAGGTCAGGCGTCCAGCCTAGCCCCTGGCGAGTGCCTGGAAAAGCGACCCTCCCTGCCTTTAGAATAGGGGCTCCCACGGGCAGAAGTCAGGGAAGGTCGCGATGGACACCCACTACGACCGCGCCGCCGAGGATCTCGGCAACATCGTCGCGCTGGAACATGTCAATGTGCGCATCCCCGACCAGAAGATCGCCACGATCTTCTATGTCAGCGGCATGGGGCTGACGCGCGACCCCTATCTCATGACCGGGGTCGACAATATGTGGATCAATATCGGCCGCAGCCAGTTCCACATGCCCGAAGGCGACCCGCAGGTGGTGCGCGGCCATGTCGGCTTGGTGGTGCCCGACCGCGAGGCGCTGCTGCGCCGGCTCGCCGGCGTGCGCCGCGAGCTCGAGGGCACGCGCTTCGGCTTTGCCGAGCACAACGCCTATGTCGAGGCGACCTCGCCCTGGGGCAACCGGCTGCGCTGCTACGCGCCCGATCCGAGCTTCGGCCGCATCACCCTCGGCATGCCCTATGTCGAGTTCGACGCGCCGCCGGGCACCGCGACGGGCATCGCCCGCTTCTATCGCGAGATACTCGATGCGCCGGCGAGCGTCGGCGAGGACGGGCAGGGGCGCTTTGCCCGCTGCGCGGTGGGCCACCATCAGGTCTTCATCTATCGCGAGACCGACCGGCCGCTGCCGCCTTACGACGGCCACCATGTCCAAATCTACCTCGCCGATTTCTCCGGCCCGCATAGGAAGCTTAGAGAGCGCGGCCTGGTGTTCGAGGAAAGCGACCAGTGGCAGTATCGCTTCAAGGACATCGTCGATCTCGACAGCGGCAAGCTGCTCTTCACCGTCGAGCACGAGATCCGCAGCATGACGCATCCGCTCTTTGCGCGGCCGCTGGTCAACCGCAACCCGGCGCAGAGCAACCGCAAATTCGCGCGCGGGCATGAGGATTGGCGCTGGACGATGGCGTATGACGATGTCCTATAGCCGCCAATGAGCGCGCGCGACGCGGCCGCCGACGCGGTCGACTATCTCGCCCGCGCCCGGGCGCTGGCGCCGCTGATCACCGCGTCGGCGCCGGCGATCGAGCGCGAGCGCCGGCTGCCGCAGAACCTCGTCGACGCCATGCTCGAGGCGGGGCTCTTTCGCATGCTGCTGCCGCGCGCCTATGGCGGCGCCGAGGCCGATCCCCTGAGCTTCGTGCAGGTGCTGGAGGAGATCGCGCGCCACGACGCCAGCACCGCCTGGTGCCTCGGCCAGACCGGCGTCTGCGCCATTGCCGCGGCCTATTTGCTGCCGGACTCCGCGCGTACCATCTGGGGCGACCGGCGCGGTGTCCTCGCCTGGGGGACCGGGATGGCGCCGGTGAAGGCGGTGGCATCCGAGGGCGGCTGGCGCGTCACCGGTTCCTGGTCCTTTGCCAGCGGCGGCCATCACGCCAGCTGGATCGGCGGGCATTGCATCGAATGCGACGCCGATGGCACGCCGCGCCAGCGCGACGGCAAGCCGGTGCAGCGCACCCTGCTGTTCCCGATCGCCGCGGTGACCTGGACCGACATCTGGGACGTGATCGGCCTCAACGGCACCGGCAGCGACATGTATGCGGTGACCGACTTGTTCGTGCCGCACGCCTTCACCCTCGACCGCGACGATCCCGTCGAACGGCGCGTCGAGGCGCCGCTCTATCATTTCCGCACCGACCAGCTCTATGCGAGCGGCTTCGCCAATGTCGCGCTCGGCGTCGCGCGCGGCATGCTCGACGCGTTGACCGCGCTCGCCAATGAGAAGACGCCGCGCGGCTACAAATCGACCATGCGCATGAGCGCGGCGGTCCAGACCGAGATCGCCGAGCTCGAGGCGCGGCTGCGCGCCGCGCGGTTCTATATTCGTGGCACGCTGGAGGCCGCCTGGCGCGCGGTGCAGCGCGGCGAGATGCCGATGGATCACCGCATGGCGATCCGGCTGGCCGCGACCCATTGCATCCGCGAGGCGCGCAAGATCGCCGACGAGGCCTACGCCGCCGCCGGCACCACCTCGGTCTTCGCCAGCAACCCCTTCGAGCGCCGCCTGCGCGACATCAACGCCGTAGCACAGCAGCTCCAAGGCCGCCGCACGCATTTCGAGACCGTCGGCAAATACCTCCTCGGCCTCGAGGCGGAGACGCTGTTTCTTTAGTAAGTCCTTCTCCGCCCTTCAGGGCGGAGAAGGATTTAGGATGAGGTGGGTG
>JBKQTR010000233.1:0-8564 GCA_052143095.1 Allostellaceae bacterium | reverse complement strand
CCGCCGCGAGGCTGGCGCCGGCGCGCGCGCCCCCCGCGCCCGCTCCCCCCCACCCCGGCGATACCATTATATTTTGCTTCGAAGTTACCAACTAATGTGGTATAGAGAAGTGCCTGTGCGATAGCGGTTTCAGCGATTCGAACTCTTAGCAATGCCGCAAGAGGTATAATATGACGTCGAATAACGAAGTTCTACTTCGCGCCATATTGGGGGTAACGGCGCGTCAGGCCTTCCCGGCAGATCGACTCACAGAGATCGTGTCGGGGGGACGCGCGGGGAAGCAATCTTCTGCATATAATATGTGTGATGGAACAAAGACACTGGGCGATCTTGCTAGCGCACTGAAGCTCGACCGAGGCAACTTTAGCCGCACCGTAGGACGCTGGATTGATGAAGGTGTAGTGTTCCGTCTTGGTGAAGGTCGGGATGCGAAATTGCAACATGTCTATCCACTTCCCGATAGCCTCGGGAAGAAGAAAAGGAGCCCTGTCAAGTGATGAAAGATCATGATCTTTCTCGAGTCGAAGCAAAGCTCGACACCCTGATCCGGCTATTTGCCCTCAGCGTGGCTTCCGACAATCACTCGCTGAAGGACCGCGCCGTGCGTCTCCAGCGCGCCGGAATGACACCCAAGGAGATTGCTGCATTGTGTGACACGACGCCTAATACGGTCAGTGTGATTCTTTCCACGGCAAAGCGCGATAAGAGGGGAAAAGCAGCCTCGAAGTAGGCGCCCACCAACCATGGGTAACGCAATCGAAGTCACGGACTCACTTTCCAACAGTCCCGAACAAATAGAAATCGCCGCGAAGACACTCGGACGAAACAAGGCACGCCGAGCGGTCTTTGACGCGATCTACCATCACAAATCCCAGATAAAAACCGTTGGGAAGATCGCTCAAGTGACCCGCTTGAAGCGGATGCGCGTGCTTCAGGAGGGCAGACATCTGGCACAAAAGGGGTTGGTGCGGCAGACGAAGAAGGATGGTGATACGGCGTATGAAAAGATAGGCTTCTTCCATGCTCACAAACGGCAAATACTTGCGCTGGCAGCAAACCCAAGAAAGCTGGCGAAATTGCCTACTAAGCGGATGGTCGTGGTGGCGCTGCCGAGGACTGTTTCAATTCCTTCCACCGGCGCGATGGTTCGACGCATCACGATAGACGACATCGAAACGTTTGCGAGGGTTAAGAAACTCAGGATCTCAGGGTCGCTTCCGGCCTCACTAAGCGAGAAGAGATTTAAGCTTGGTATACAGGCGATCATTGGCGAACCGGGCGAGTTTAAGGATTGGCCGGGGGAGAAAAGCGATCTCTACTCAACAAGAGTCAAAATTAATGGAAGGCGCTTAGCCGCGGCATTTGCATTTAAGGGACCCGGAGAGAAGCGGAAACTAGTGCCTGGCCGAATGGGAAAGAACGGTGACCAGATGCCGCGCCTTTTTCAGGAAGAGGCCGATATATTTTTTGTTCAGCACTGGCGTGAGATTGATCCGAGCGTGATAGACCTAATGCGCAATCTTGCTATTGCAAAGTCAGTGACTACTGGAAAGCGAATTTTCTATGGAGTGATAGACGGTCAAGACTCCGAGCGTCTCCGTCTCGCATATGCGTCGAAGTTCTGAGTGGGCTCGAAGAAAGACCGTCCGGTCAGCGGATAAATCATTCGCAATTCGTGCGAACGCTCTTACTCGACTTAAAAAGCTCAGCCAGTTTTCCTGTGTTGACACCAATACTAGGCCCCCCCAGCGAAATCGATACGGAAGTCGCTTCGGCGAGTTTGGCACCTCTTCTCTTTGCAGCGACGCGTCGGAAGGCTGCAACAAAGCGCGAAATTGTATCTCCTTCATCCGAGTTCGCGCACTCGACGAGCCCGTGGATAAGTTTGTCAAACCCACCATCTAAGCGCCCGTCTTTGATAAACTCGTCGAATCCAAAATAGACCCAGCGAGCATTAGAGCCGTCACCGCTCATCCTCTCGAGCGGCGTATCGGACACGAGCAATCCGCCTTTGACCATATCCTGCCCGCGAATTTTCTCCACAAACTTGGAAAAGCGAGTATCCAGGTCCTCGCCGATTCGTTGACGATCGATGTCTTCGTCGGGCATGAGGATCGCCAAACGCTCTTCGGTCATTCGACCTAGGGCGCGGAGCCCGTTACGAATTGCCCTGATAAGGTCCGAGTCCCAGCTCGTATAAGGATTAAAGAGAAAATAGGCATAGGCTGGAAAGTCCCGGCCCGGAGTCTGCAGATAGGTTTGCGTTAGCCACATTGATCCCTCCTACGGTGCTTTATTTTCATTGCCCGTCCTGGCAGACGTCGCCCCTGTCGTGAGCGCAGAACATATCCACTAGGGCACTCATCCGCGTCCCTTCCTAGCGTGGTCGCCCGCACCTGTCCTGTTCAGAATAATTTCGACCCATCTTTCGTATTCGCCCCCTAAGTCTCTGAGTTTGGTAGATTTGGAAGCAAGTATCTTGTGAAGGTGCTCGGGAGCCATCTGGCTTAAGAAGCTAATGATCTGAGTGACTGCCTCATCTCTCTCCGTCGAAAGGCGCTCGGGAAGCCCAATGGTCCGGGCAAATTCTCGAAGTGATGCGTTGCTACCGAGCACTACCTTTCGTCGAAGTGCATCATCGAATTGACCAAGCGTCACGTTCTTATAAACCCGACGTTTAGTTTCCTTCTTCCCTTTGGTCGGCCTCTGGGTGCCTCTGGATGTCGACTTGCTCCGTCCCTCGGTCTTTTTCGCCATCGACAGCGCGTTCAAAAGAACCAGCTTCCGCGTGTCATCGCGCAGGAGTCCGAGAACTTCATCCCACTCCTTGTTGGAATAGGTCATGAGTAGCCTCGCGATTTCGGTGAGCAAGATGTACGTGCGCCTCATAAGCCTATTCTTTCTGCAAACTCGTCTGCGAACGCCTCAAACTCGAACCTCTTGTCCCACCGAGCGTAATCAGTGAGAAAAATTGGCTTATTTACCCTCGCCCCGACTGGATACGAACTCGAATGACTGATGCTTGCGCCGAACACATGCCAGCCGAGCCTCTTGGCCACATCTGAGACGTGGCGTTTGGATCTGGCGTGTTCAGTACTGGCCATAACGTCATTGAAGACAATACCGGCCACCCGCGGCGCCCGTTCTTTCCTGAATAAGCGCTTGTGCTCGCCCAGCGCCTTCGCCAAAAGGGGCAGACCTATGGTCGATAAGAATTCGGGGCGCACCGGCACCAAAAGGTAGTCGCTTGCCAAGTAGGCTGTATTGGTGATGACGGAGTCCGTCGGAGGACAGTCGATGATGATGATGTCGTATTGGTCCTCGATGTCGAGCACAAAGTCCCTTAGGACGTGCTCTTTGATCTCCCCGTGTTTTTGGATATAGGCGAGTTCTAGTTTTGAAGGGACGATATCCAGCCTCGCTCCGTTAGTTCGCTTATGCACATTGGCGATGAACTTACCGAGCTCCTCGTGCGAATCTGAACCCCGATTTTGATAGTCGGTAAAAAGCTCCGCCGACATAGGCCTCGATTTCTTAATGAGGTCCTCATACCGGGAGCTTCCAAGAATGTATTGGCTTAGATTGAATTGCGGATCCAGATCAATTAGCAAAACCTTTTTTGCTTTTCGATAGGAGAGATACCAACCTATGTTGGCCGCAATTGTGGATTTTCCTACTCCACCTTTCAAGTTGGTGACCGCGATTTTGATGGCGGCGCTTCTACCAGCAGCTGGCGAGCCGTTCTGATTGATAGGGATTGAAAAGGGGATCCCCTGTTCCTTTGCCCACGAAACTACATCGTGAACATCCCAAACCGGCCCGCTCTTTAATTCGGCAACAGGTCGGGGAAAGTCTTTGTAGCGAGAACGCCAATGTGCGAGGGCTTGTTTGGTGACGCCAAGCCCCGCGGCGATCTCGGCTACCCCGACAAGTTCCATAGGCGTCGTCATGAGCTGCACATCTCTGGCGAGGGGGAGGTGTTACCTGGCGACGCACACTGCGCCGCTGGGACGGTCCCACCCCTCCGTTCTTGCCCCATCCCTTAGGCCTGCGCGACGGGATATCGCCGCCGCTGCCAATTAGCAGGATAGACCATGCCGGAGATCCGGTACGTCGTCAAGGGCCGGCCGCGCATTGGTACAGCATAAAAGTTGGGCTGGAGGGACCTGGTGCCGCCGATCTCCCGGTCATGCGGGCCGACCTACTGTCAAGCGTCGGACCCACGACGACCTACCGCGGACCATCGGAGCAGCGGTTGTGATAGCCGATCGTCCAGGCGAATTGCAGGCGCGACAGCAGCACGGTGTCCATGCGCAACAGCTCCCGGCCGATCCCGTGTCCCCAGGAAACGCCGCGCCGGCGCTCGCCGCACGGCGCAATTTGTCGCGGACGAAGCCAGCCTGGCGCGGATTTCTCGCTCAGGCACGTGCCGCGTGCGCAAATGCCCGGCAACGCCATGTGGAGCCACTGCCTGCCATAAGAATATTTGGAGAACGACAGGGACGGAGCCGGGGGCTGGTCAAGGCGGCGCCATAACTATCCATTAACCATGCCGGCGCGATCATTCCCGCGCCGACGACGTGGCCGGCGCATCGAATGCAGGAGGAAGCGCATGGCGAACTACCAACACATGCTGAAGCGCAAGGGCCAGACCGAATACGAGCCCTCCGGCTACATCAACATCCCGCTGTGGCGGGAGGGGTACGAGAGGCGGGTCACCATCGGGGGCGATCAGCTCCATGTGCGGGTCGTCGAACGGATGGATGGACAGCGCGTGATCTACACCGTGGAGATCGACCCGCTGAATGTTGTCGAGCGAATGGACGGAGCGCGCGCGACCCACGCCGCGGAGGGAGAATTGACATGACGCTTGGGGACGTTGCGACCAAGGAGCTTGAGGCGCGTCGGGAGTCGCTTGAGCGTCAGCTCGCTGCGGTCAGGACCGGCAGCCTCCTGCTGGCACCGGAGGAGATCGCCGCGATCAGAGTGCACATCGTGGAGATCGACAGCGTCCTGCCTCGGCGCTGAGCGTCACGCCGCCGTCAACCGCCCGTTAACGGCGCCGGCGCGACTATCCCCGCTTCGCTCGGGACGGCGGAGCAACGACATGCAGGTATCTCTTCTGGATATAGTGGCCCAGCAGCTTGAAGCGCGTCGTGGGCAGCTCCAGCGTGCGCTTGACGGGATCAAGGCTGGCACCCTTGTATCAATACCGGAGTGGATGGCCAAGATCAGGGCGCAAGTCGCTGAACTCGACGCTATGCTGGCCCTACCTCGTTCACCGAACTAGACGGCACGCCGCCCGCGACACGAAGCAAGAATGCAGCCGCCCAGCGGCAGCACGGCAAGCGAGACGAGCAACGGGATCGGCGCGAAGCGCGTCACGACGGCACAACCTCCTGGCAGAAAACGCAACGGTTTCAGCGAAAAAAAACAGGGCGTTCGCGCCGCCGGTTCCGCTCGCGGGGCCATTTTGCCGGGGCCGCTGTTGACCGGGATAGGTGGTCAACCATGGAGGCATAAGGTGAGGAAAGTGAGAGCGATGCTGTTCCTGGTCCTGGTCGGTCTCGGCCTGGGCGCGAGCCTCTCGGCCTGCGTCGTGGAGGAGGACGGCCATGGCGGCTGGCACGACCATCACGACTGGCGGTAGCGGGGGGGCGGGAATGAAGCTTCTCCGCGTCACTGCACGGCTCGCGCTGGTGATGCTCGGCATCTCCGGCTGCGCCGTCGAGGAGCATCGCGACGGCGCCGTGACGGTGCGGCCGCTGCATTAAGCAGCGCCGCGCCGCCCGTGTGAGAAATACGGGCTGAGGGCCCGCCGCGAGGCGGGCCCTTTTCCCGTCTCCCCGTGCTATCCTCGCGCCCGGGAAGGAGACCGGCCATGGACGTGACCCCGCTTGCGGAGGGCTTTGCCGCCGAGCTCGGCGGCGTCGACCTCGTCGATGTCGCGTCGAGCGACGCCGCCTATCGCGCGGTACGCGCCGCCTTCGAGACGCATTCGGTGCTGGTGTTCCGTGGCCAAAGCGTCAGCGACGACATCCAGGCCGCGTATTCCCGCGCCTTCGGCCCGCTCGAGCGAGTCAAGCTCGGCTCGGTCGGCCACGGCACCTTCTACAGCCGGCTCAACAATCTCGGCCCCGATGGCAGCGTGGTGCCGGAGAACGACCGTCAGATCTGGCGGGCGCGCGCCAACCAGCTCTGGCACACCGACAGCTCCTTCAAGCAGACGCCGGCGCTCGCCTCGGTGCTGTCGGCGCGCCGCTTGCCGAGCGATGGCGGCGAGACCGAGTTCACCTCGACCCGGCTCGCCTGGGAGCGGCTGCCCGAGGCGCGCAAGGCGCGGCTCGAGAACGCCATCGTCACTCATTCCTACGCCAATTCGCGCGACCAGATCCATCCGGAGCTGATGACGCCGGAGGAGCGCGCGGCGCTGCCGCCCGTGCACTGGCGCATGACCTGGCGGAACCCGGTGCATGGCAGGCGCGCGCTTTACATCGCCTCCCACGCCTACGCGGTCGACGGCATGGGCGACAACGAGGCGAAGGCGCTGCTCGCCGAGCTCATCGCCGAGGCGACGCGGCGGCAGGTGACGTATCTCCACCGCTGGCGCGAGGGCGATGTCGTGATGTGGGACAACCGCGCCACCATGCATCGCGGCCGCCCCTGGCCGCTCAGCGAGCCGCGCGTGATGGTGCGCACCACCATCCAGGCGCGCGACGAGGACGGTCTCGCGACGGTGCGGCCGGCGGCGTGAGCCGCCGCTAGCTCCGGTTCATCCGGTTCTCCACCAGATCCGTGACCACGCCGGGATCGGCCAGGGTCGAGACGTCGCCGAGCTGGCCGTGCTCGTTCGCCGCGATCTTGCGCAGGATGCGGCGCATGATCTTGCCGCTGCGCGTCTTCGGCAGATTGGGCGCCCACTGGATCAGGTCCGGCGCGGCGATCGGGCTGATGTGCTTGCGCACCCAGCCGACCAGCTCCTTGCGCAGCGCCTCGTTCGGCTCGTGGCCGGACTTCAAGGTGACATAGGCGTAGATGCCCTGGCCCTTCACATCGTGCGGATATCCCACCACCGCGGCCTCGGCGACTTTCTGATGCGCCACCAGCGCGCTCTCGACCTCGGCGGTGCCGAGGCGGTGGCCGGCGACGTTGATGACGTCGTCGACGCGGCCGGTGATCCAGTAGTAACCGTCCTCGTCGCGCCGCGCGCCGTCCCCGGTGAAGTACTTGCCGGGGAAGGTCGAGAAATAGGTCTCGATGAAGCGCTTATGGTCGCCGAACACGGTACGCATCATCCCCGGCCAGGACTCGGCGATGCAGAGATTGCCTTCGGCCGCGCCCTCGAGGTGGTTGCCCTCGTTGTCGACCAGCACCGGCACGACGCCGAAGAACGGCCGCGTCGCCGAGCCCGGCTTGAGCGGCGTGGCACCGGGCAGCGGCGTGATCAGAATCCCGCCGGTCTCGGTCTGCCACCAGGTGTCGACGATCGGCAGGCGGCCGTCGCCGACGACGCGGTGGTACCACAGCCAGGCCTCGGGGTTGATCGGCTCGCCCACCGTGCCCAGCAGCTTCAGCGATCGGCGCGAGCTCTTGGCGACGAAATGGTCGCCCTCGCGCATCAGCGCGCGGATCGCCGTGGGCGCGGTATAGAAGATGTTGACCTTGTGCTTGTCGATCACCTGCCAGAAGCGTGACGGGTCGGGATAATTGGGCACGCCCTCGAACATCAGCGTGGTGGCGCCGTTGGCGAGCGGCCCGTAGACGATGTAGCTGTGCCCCGTCACCCAGCCGACATCCGCCGTGCACCAAAAGATGTCGCCGTCGTGATAGTCGAAGACGTATTGATGCGTCATCGCGGTGAAGACGAGATATCCGCCGGTGGTGTGCAGCACGCCCTTCGGTTTTCCCGTCGAGCCCGAGGTGTAGAGGATGAACAGCGGATCCTCGGCGCTTATCTCCGCCGGCGGGCAGTCCTTCGCCGCCGCCGCCATCGCCTCGTGATACCAGATGTCGCGGCCCTCGACCCAGCCGACCGCGCCGCCGGTGCGGCGCACGACGATCACCGTCTTGACCTCGGGACATTGCTTCAGCGCCTCGTCGGCATTCGCCTTGAGCGGCACCTTGCGCCCGCCGCGCAGGCCCTCATCGGCGGTGATGAGGATGTCGGATCGGCAGTCCTGGATGCGGCCGATCAGGCTGTCGGGCGAGAAGCCGCCGAAGACCACGGAATGGACGGCGCCGATGCGCGCGCAGGCGAGCATGGCGAAGGCCGTCTCGGGAATCATCGGCATGTAGATGGTGACGCGGTCGCCCTTCTTGACGCCGCGCGCGCGCAGCACGTTGGCGAGGCGGCAGACGCTCTCATAGAGCTCGGCATAGCTCACATGGCGCTGCTCCTCGGGGCTGTCGCCTTCCCACAGGATCGCCGTCTGGTCGGCGCGCTCGGCGAGATGCCGGTCGATGCAGTTGTAGGACGCGTTGAGCGTGCCGTCCTCGAACCACTTGATCGCGACATCGCCGGTGAAGCGCGCATTCTTCACTTTGGTGAAGGGCTTGATCCAGTG
>JBKQTR010000232.1:0-34605 GCA_052143095.1 Allostellaceae bacterium | reverse complement strand
GGCGTGCCCCCCGGCCGGGGCGCGGCGGGGCCGCGCCTCGTCGCCCGCACCAGGAGACATCGCATGACCCTCGACACACTCCGGGACACGCTTCCCGACTACGCCAAGGATTTGAAGCTCAACCTGTCGTCGCTGCTCGCGGACGCCGTGCTGACCGAGCAGCAGCGCTGGGGCACGCTACTCGCGACCGCGCTTGCCGCGCGCAACGCGCCGCTGATCGCCGCGGTCGCGGCCGAGGCGTCGCAGCATCTTTCGCCAGCGGCGGCAGGCGCGGCGAAGGCGGCGGCTTCGATCATGGCGATGAACAACATCTACTACCGCTTCACGCATCTGGCGTCCGACCCCGATTACGCCACCATGCCGGCGCGGCTGCGCATGAACGTCATCGCCAATCCCGGCGTCGACAAGGCGGATTTCGAGCTGTGGTCGCTCGCCGTCTCGGCGATCAACGGCTGCGGCAAATGCATCGATGCGCATGACAAGGTGCTGCGCCAGGCCGGCATCTCGCGCGAGGCGATCCAGCAGGCGGTGCGCATCGCCTCGGTGATCCACGCGGTGGCGGCGACGCTGGACGGCGAGGCGAGTTTGGCAGCATGAGCTATCAGCTATCAGCCATCAGCTCGACGCTTCGGCGATGATCGCTGACGGCTGATAGCTGACAGCTGAAGACTACTTCCGGCGGCTTTCCGCCGCCAGCAGCGTCGCCTTGCGCTCGGCGCCCCAGCGATAGCCGCCGGGCGCGCCGTCCTGCCGCACCACGCGGTGGCAGGGGATGACCAGCGCCGCGCGGTTGTCGGCGCAGGCATTGGCGACCGCGCGCACCGCGCGTGGCTTGCCGATGCGCCGCGCGATGGCGGCGTAGCTCGCGGTGCTGCCATAAGGGATCTTCTGCAGCTCGCGCCAGACGCGCCATTGGAAGGCGGTCGCCTGGAGATCGAGCGGCAGCGCCAGCTCCGGCGCCGTGCCGTCGAGATGGGCGAGGATCGCCGCCACCCATGGACCGAGCGCGGCATCGTCGCGGTGGATCTCCGCCGCGGCGTATTCGGCGCCGAGCGCCGCCTCGAGCGCCGCGTCGCTGTCGCCGAGGCTCACCGCCGAGATGCCGCGCTGGGTCGCCGCCACCAGCAGCCGGCCCAAGGCGCAGGGGACGATGGTGAAGCCGATCGCCATGCCCTGGCCGTGCTTCTTGTAGGTCGCAGGCGTCATGCCGAGCTGCGCGTCGGAGCGCTCGTAAAGCCGCGAGGAGGAGCCGTAGCCGGCCTCATAGAGCGCGCCGGCGACGCCGTCGCCCTGGCGCAGCCGCGTCTTTACCCGCGCCAGCCGGCGCGCCGCGGCGAAGTCGCGCGGGCTGATGCCGAGCTGGCGCTTGAACAGGCGCTGCAATTGATGCGCGCTGGCGCCGACCGCCGCCCCCAGCCGCTCGAGGCGCGGCGCGCCGCTCTCGCCCTGCTCGAGCGCGGCGTCGATCAGCCGGCAGGCCTGGCGCACACGCTCGGCCGCGGGGTCGCTCGCCTTCTGCTGCTGCGGGTGGCAGCGCCGGCACGGGCGATAGCCCGCCTGCTCCGCCGCCTGGGGCAGCGGGAAGAACTCCACATTCTCGCGCCGCGGCCGGCGGCTCGGGCAGGAGGGCCGGCAATAGACGCCGGTGGTGGTGACGGCATAGACGAAGGCGCCATCGGCCTGCCGCGAGCGGGCGGCGACGGCGTTCCAGTAGTGCTGCTCGACCATGGGCGTGATCCCTCGCTGGAGATGTTGCCCTGTCATATCGCCCTTTGCGCCGGCCATTCTATCCGATCCCAGCGGGGAATTCGGCTAACCGCGGTCGACCAAATGCAGGAAAGAGCCCATCACCCGGCCCTTGACGCGTCCGGCGGTGCCGAGATCGCCGCCATCGGCATCGGCGGTGGCGAAGAGCGGCGTGCCGCCGCCCTCATCGAGGATGGTCGCGTAATGATACTCATGGCCGCGGAACGCCGTCCCCGCCTTGCCCAGCGGCCCCGCCGCCTCGAGCCGTGCCTGGCGATAGCCGAGCTCCCGGCGGCGCTCGGCGAAGCTGGTCTCCAGCGGCAGCAGCCCGGCCATGGCGTGGCGCGCCCCCGCGGCATCCACCAGCCCGCGTCCCAGCACCATGTAGCCGCCGCACTCGCCATAGATCACCGCGCCGCGCCGCGCCGCATCGGCAAGCCCGGCGAGGAAGCGGCGATTGCCGGCAAGCCTGCCGGCATGGAGCTCGGGATATCCTCCCGGCAGAAACACCGCATCGGCATCGGCCGCCGGCGCCTCGTCGGCGAGCGGCGAGAACAGCGTGAGCTCGGCGCCGGCGCTGCGCCAGCCTTCGAGCATGGCGGGATAGGCGAAGGCGAAGGCGACGTCGCGCGCCACGGCGACGCGCTGGCCGAGCGGCGGCACCGGCTGCGCCGCCGGCAAGGCGGCGAGGCTGCTGGAGCGGGCGAGACGCAGCAGCCGCTCGAGATCGATCGCCGCGCTCACCTGCGCCGCGGCGCGGTCGAGGAAGCCGTCGAGATCGGGATGCTCGGCCGCCTGCACCAGCCCGAGATGCCGCTCCGGCAGCGCCAGCTCGGCAACGCGCGGCACATGGCCGAGGATCGGCAGCGCCGGCAGCGCGGTGCGCACCGAGTTCTCCAGCATGCTGGCATGGCGCGGCCCGCCGACGCGGTTGAAGATGACGCCGGCCACCGGCACGTCGGGGCGATGGCTCATGAAGCCGCGCAACAGCGCCGCCGCCGACCCCGCCTGGCCCGCGACATCGACCACCAGCACCACCGGCCAGCCGGTGAGCGCGGCGAGGTCGCCGGTCGAGCCCTGGCCGGCGTGCCCGGCGCCGTCGAACAGGCCCATCGCGCCCTCGCAGAGCACCAGCGTGGCGCGGCGCTCCAGCGAGGCGACCAGCGCCGCGATCGTCTCGCGCCGCATCGCCCAGGCATCGAGGTTGAGGCAGGGGGTGCCCGAGGCGGCGCTGTGAAAGGCCGGATCGATATAGTCCGGCCCGGCCTTGGCCGAGGCAATGGTCATGCCGCTGTTGCGGAAATGCCGCAGCAGCGCGAGCGTCAGCGTCGTCTTGCCGCTCGCCGATGCCGGCGCGGCCAGGATGAGCCCGCCGCTCACAGATACTTCTTGATTGTCGCCGCCATCTGCTCGGCGGTGGCGTCGGGGCCGAAATGGGCGAGATATTTGCCGTCGCGCCCCATGAGATAGACCAGCGCGGAGTGATCCATGGAATAATCGTCCTCGCCCTCGCCTTTGACCTTCGCGTAATAGATGCGATAGCCGCGCGCCGCGGCGGCGACCTGCTCGTCGGTGCCGGTGAGCGCCAGCAGCCGCGGCGTGAAATTCGCCGCGTAGCTTTTCATTTGCGCCACCGTGTCGCGCGCGGGATCGATGGTGATGAAGATCGGCTGCACCGCCGTGCCGGCCTCGCCGAGCGCGCCCAGCGCGGCGCCCATGGTGGTGAGCGCGGTCGGGCAGGCGTCCGGACAAAAGGTGTAGCCGAAATAGACCAGCATCAACTCGCCGCGGAAATCGCGGTCCTGCCGCAGGACGCCGTTTTGATCGCTCAAGGCGAAGCGGCCGCCGATCGAGATCTCGGCAAGCCCGGCGTCGCCGGCAGCGCCCGACCACCAGTAATCCAAGCCGAAAGCGCCGAGGAGCAGCGCGACACCGAGAAGAAAAACCAGCAGCCCGCGGCGGGTGGCAGGAGACATGGTGCTTCAGGCAGCCAAACCGCCGCCGCCGACAGGGCCGGCGCTTGTCGCTCCGGCCTCGAGCCAGACCCGCTTGTCACTCACGCCACACAACTCCCGCGATCCCCGGCGCAACGGCGCGGGATCGAACCGCACAACTCAGGACTTCTTCATGTCCTTCATGTCGTGCATGTCCTTTTTCATCTTCTTGTGATGCGTCGCATGCATCGGCTTCGCCTTCTCGGGATGGGCAAGACAATCCTTTTGATCCTGCGACTCCCAAGCATAGTCGTAGCAGCTGAATTTGTGCTTCGCCAAAGCCGGCGTTGCGCAAAGTGCGGCCACGGCCGCCGCGGCAGCGATCAGAGATGCGGATTTGAGCATGAACGCACTCCTCGTCGGGAAGGGCGCGCCCACTATAGCGCGTCTTCCCTCGAGGCCGCCAGTTCAGCGCTCGACGAAACTCGCCAAGGTGCGGCCATGCGTGCGCTGCGCCAGCTTCTTGAGCGCCTTGGCCTCGATCTGCCGGATGCGCTCGCGCGTCACCTGGTACTTGCGGCCGACCTCCTCGAGCGTGTGCTCGCCGGCCTGGCCGACGCCGAAGCGCAGGCGCAGGATGTCCGCCTCGCGCGGCGAGAGCCGCGCCAGCGCGTCGTCGGTGGCGGCGCGCAGCTCCGCTTGCGCCGCCGCCTCGTGCGGCATCACCGCGCCGTCGTCGGCGATGAGATCGCCGATGGTGGCGTCGCCATCCTCGGAGAGCGGCGCATCGAGGCTGACGGGGTCGCGCACCAGCTCGAGCACCGCCCGAACCTTGGCGATCGGCACGCCGAGGCGCGCTCCCAGCTCCGCCTCGTTGGGCTCGCGCCCGAGCTCGGCCAGCAGCTGATGCTGCGCGCGCATGACGCGGCGCGCCTCGTCGGTCATGTGCGACGGGATGCGGATCAGATGCCCCTGATCGACCAGCGCGCGGGTGCACGCCTGGCGGATCCACCAGGTGGCGTAGGTCGAGAATTTGTAGCCGCGCCGCCAGTCGAACTTCTCGACCGCGCGCATCAGCCCGATATTGCCTTCCTGGATCAGATCCATCAGCGGCAGGCCGCGATTGACGTGGCGCCGCGCGATCCAGGCGACCAGGCGAAGATTGGCCTGGATCATCTCCTGCTTGGCGCGCTCGGCGTCGCGGGCGCCGCGCTGCAGCTCCGCGACGAGGGCGCGGAAGGCCGGCAGGGTCTGGCCGGTCTCGCGGCAGACGCTCTCGAGCTCGTCGACCAGGAGACGCGCCGCCTCGCCATGGCGGCGGCGGAAATTCGGCCAGGGCGCGGTCTGGCGGCGGCTCACCGAGGCATGCCAGGAGCGCGGGCTCGCCGCCTTGAGATAGCCGTCGAGGAACAGGGTGCGGTCAACCTTCGCCTGATCGACCAGCCGGGCCAGCCGGCCCTCGCGCTCGACGATGCGACGGTTGAGCTCCCTGAGGCGGATCGTCAGCTCCTCGATGCGCTCGGGATGGAGCACCACGCTGGCCAGCGCCTGGGTCAGCGCCTGCGGGCTGCGGCTCTTGCGCGCGCGGTCGAAGGCGCGCAGCACCGGGCGCAGCAGCGCCTCCTCGAGCTCGGCCATGGGCGCGGCGCCTTCCTCCTCCAGCGCGCCGGCGGCGATCGCCGCGGCGGCCGAAGCGCCGGCGGAGCGGCGCGCCTGGGTGGCGGCAAGGTCGATGATGTCGCGCAGTGCCGTCTCGCTCTGGCGTAGGCTCTGGCTCCACTGGGCGATCGACTTGCGCAGCAAGGGGCTGCGATAGAGCGCGCCCAGCACCGCGGCCTGACCGGCCTCGATACGCTGGGCAAGCGCTACTTCGCCCTCGCGCGATAGAAGATCCGCCTCGGAAATCTCCTGTAGGTAGCGGCGCAACGGGTCGGCCGACCGGCCGAGATCGATCTCGGCCAGGTTGCCGCGCGCCGATACCGGCTCGCCAGCCGCCTCGGGCGCCGGGCGCCCGCGCTGCTCTTCCCGGGTCTCGGGCTGGTCGGCCCGGGACGCGTTCTCCGTGGCCGGCTGCCGGTCAAGTGCCTCGGCGCCAGCGAAATTGGCCCGCATATGTAAGGTCTCTCGCACTTTTCAGGTGTTTCCACCGGAGGCCCTTACGGGGCCCGGCGGCACAAAATGTGACGGCAGGAATATGGTCGGTTCTTCGCCCCTTGGGAAGCCTGAAATAGGTTAACATCGTCGGTTAGGTGAACTTTCTTCCGGGAGGCTGGAAGCCCCCGGGCCGCGACCGGAGGCCCGCGGCCGGCTCCGGCGCGGCGTCCGGGCGGGAGGTGGTCGGGCGGTCGGCCGGGACGCCCGCTGAACAAAAATCGAATAAAATGCCGCCGAATCGGGTTGCTTAGGCGTTGTAGCGCACCGTACCGGTCTCGACGATATCGTAGCCGCCGAGTTACCGCCGCCTGGCGCGCGAAATCCTCCGAGCGGGCGAAGTGCAGCAAGCGCTGCAGCGGCGCTTCGAAGTAGTCGCGGCGCCGCAGCGCCAGGTCGAAGCGCTCCCAGCGCAGCGGCACGAAGCCAAGCTGGGAATGGTGCGCCGCCGCGCGCACCGCCACGCCGACATCGGCTCCGCCGACGAGAATCGCGTCGGCGATGTCGTTTTCGGTAAGCGCCGGCGGCGCGGCCACCGCGAGGTCGTCGAAGCGGATCCCCGCCTGGTCGAGCAGATGGCGCAACAGGATCTGCGCGCCGGCGCCTTCCTGGCGGCGCATCACCCGAATCCCCGGCTTGGCGAGATCGGCGAGCCCGGCGATGCCACGGGGCTTGCCGGCGGCGACGACCAACCCCTGCTCGCGCTTTGCCCATTCGATGAGGACGATATCCGCCAGGCCGCGCCTCGCCTGGACCGCTGGCAGGTTGTAGGCGCCGCTGTGGCGATCGAGGATATGCAGCCCGGCCGCCACGGCCTTCTCGGCGGCCAGCCGCATCAGCCCGTCCTCGCTGCCGCCGGGAAGCACCGCCAGCTCGCAGCCGGAGGCGCGTAGCGCCCATTCCAGCAAGGGGTCGTGGCTGCCGGCGACCACCGGCGGCGGGTGAGCGAGCACGCCACCGGCGAAATCCAGCCGGCGCGTCACCCAGAGATCGATCAGGTGGCGGGGAAACAACAGCTTGCCGGTGACGCGCGAGCACGGGATCTGCTTGGTCCGCACCAGCTCGTAGATGGTGCGCTCCTTGAGCCGCAAATAGTCCGCGACCTCCTCCGTGTTGAGGAATTCGCGCAACCCGCCCTCCTGCATTTATATGTGTATATTTGCATAATTTACATATTGCCGCCAGACCGGATCTTCTTGCATATTCATCGACAAGATAGGTTAGCCGAAGCAAATCAATGCCGCGGGCGCGGCGCGTCGGCCGAGACCAAGGGGTGATGGGAGGGGAAGCGATGTCGGTCACGTCCTTTCTGAGCCGAGAGAGAATCGTCGCGCCGCGCGGCTACAGCCTCTGGCCTCACCGATCTCGGCTGGATCTTCAGCCTCGGCATCTTCTTTCTCGGCCTCTCCGCGGCGCTGCTCGGGCGCTGGGTCGAGGAAGGCGGTCCGCGCAAAGCCATGTTCACCGCGGCGCTGTGCTTCGGCGGCGGCTTCGTCATTTCGGCGATCGGCGTCTATCTGCACAACCTCTGGGTCATCTATTTCGGCTACGGCATCCTTGGCGGCTTCGGCCTCGGCATCGGCTACATCTCGCCGGTCTCGACGCTGATCAAATGGTTTCCCGACCGTCCGGGCATGGCCACCGGCATGGCGATCATGGGCTTCGGCGGCGGTGCCTTCATCGCCTCGCCGCTTTCGGTCTGGTTGATGAGCCAGTTCTCGACGCCGACCCATGTCGGCGTCGCCGAGACCTTCCTGGTCATGGGCGCGATCTATTTCTGCTTCATGGTGGTCGGCGCGGTGATCGTGCGCGTGCCGGCGCCGGGCTGGAAGCCCGAGGGCTATGTCGCGCCGGTGCAGCCGAAGAAGCTCGTCACCACCAAGGACGTCTATGTCTATGACGCGTTGAAGACGCCGCAATTCTGGCTGATCTGGTGGGTGCTCTGCCTCAACGTCACCGCCGGCATCGGCGTGCTCGGCCAGGCCTCGGCGATGAGCCAGGAGATGTTCCCGGGACACATCACCGCGGTTGCCGCTTCGGGCTTCGTCGGGTTGATGAGCCTCTTCAACATGGGCGGCCGCTTCTTCTGGGCGTCGATGTCGGATCTGCTCGGGCGCAAGAACACCTATTTCATCTTCTTCGCGCTCGGCGCCGTGCTCTATGCGGCGGTACCCTATACCGGCGCGATCGGCAGCGTCGTGCTGTTCGTGCTCGCCTATGGCGTCATCTTCAGCATGTATGGCGGCGGTTTCGCGACCGTGCCGGCCTATCTCAAGGACATGTTCGGCACGCGCTATGTCGGCGCCATCCACGGCCTGCTGATCACCGCCTGGTCGATGGCGGGCATCTTCGGGCCGGTGCTGGTGAATTACATCCGCGCCTACAACGTCACGCACGGCGTCGCCAAGGCGCAGGCCTATAACATCACGATGTATGTCATGGCCGCGCTGCTGGTGGTCGGCTTCATCTGCAACTTCTTCATCACCGCGGTGCACGACCGCCACCACATGGAGGCGCGCGAGGCCGAGGTTTCGGCGTGAGCGGCAAGGAGGGAAGCATGCCATCGAACGCATCGCAACCGGGCAGCGGCAACGGGGTGAAGCTCATCCTCGCCTGGGGCTTCGTCGGCATCCCGCTGGCCTGGGGGATGATCGAGACGCTCAAGAACGCGCTGAAGCTGTTCCAGTAGCGGGGGTGCGCGTCGTGGCAATGCCTTTGGGCGGCGCTAGTCCCGATCCTGTCGACATCGCGGTCGGCGCGCGCATCCGCGCGCGTCGCTGCGCCCTCGGCCTGGGACAGGAGACGCTCGGCGCCTTGGTCGGGCTCTCCGGGCAGACGGTGCGCAAGATCGAAGCCGGTTCGACCGCGCTGTCGCCTGGCCGCCTGGTCTCGCTCGCGCGCGCGCTCGCCGTCGATGTGGCATATTTCTTCGCGCCCGATGACTGGAACCACGGTGCGGCCGATCATCCGCCGCCCGTCGCCGAGCTCGTCGCGGAATAACGTGAGAGCCAGCCGCATGCGCCGCTGGGCGCCGCTGGTCCTGCTGCTCGCGCTCGGCGCGGCGCCGGCGGCGCGGGGCGAGGAGGCGGTCCGGCTCTATGCCGCCGGTAGCCTCCGGCCGGCGCTCAGCGATCTCGCGAGATCTTTTACCGCCGCCACCGGCCTCGAGGTCGCGGCACAGTTCGGCGCCTCCGGCCTGCTGCGCGAGCGGCTCGAGAAAGGCGAGCCGGGCGAGGTCTTCGCCTCGGCCGATCTCGGCAATCCGCAGGCGCTGCAGGCGAAGGGCCTCGCCGGTCCGGCGGTGCTGTTCGCGCGCAACCGGCTGTGCGCGGTGGCGCGGCCGGGGTTAGCCGCGACGACCGCAGGATTGCTCGAGACCATGCTCGATCCCGCGGTGAAGCTCGGCACCTCCACCCCCGGCAACGATCCCGCTGGCGATTACGCCTGGGCGGTCTTCCGCAAGGCCGAGGTGATCCGTCCCGGCAGCCGCGCCGCGCTCGAGGCCAAGGCCCTGCAGCTCACCGGCAACGACCACGCGGCGGCGCCGCCCCCGGGCCAGGGCGTCTATGCCTGGAACCTTGCACAAGGCCGCGCCGATCTCTTCCTCATCTATTGCACCAACGGCCAGGGCGTGGTCCACGACCTCGCCGGCGCGGCGCTGGTCGAGCTGCCGCCGGCGCTTGCCACCGGCGCCGATTACGGCGTTGCCGCGCTCACCTCCGGCAATGCCGTCAACGCGCTGGCGCTGCTCGCCTATCTGCTCTCACCCGAAGGTCAGGCGATCCTGGCGCGGCACGGCTTCGACGCGCCGCTGCTGCCCGCCGCGTCGCGCTGAGCCCGGCGGCGCGCCTATTGCACCGTGAGGGTGATGCGCTCCGACATCACCGGCGGCTCATGCGGCACGTGCTGCCAATCGCCCAGCACCAGCTGCAGCGTGTGCTGTCCCGGCGGCAGCGTCAGCACCGTCTCGGTCTGCCCTTTGCCGAAATGCAGGTGATGCTCGTCATTGGGGATGGGGAATTTGAGCGCGTCGCCCTCGAGCGTGGCGTCGACCAGCAGGTGATGGTGGCCGGTGTTGGGCTGGTTCTCGACCCCTGCGGGCGAGACGCCCATGCCGGCAAGGCCGAAGCGGACGACGAGCGGGCTCTTGACGGTATCGCCGTTCTTCAGCTCGATGAAATAGACCTTGGCGCCGGGCGGGGACGGCGTCGCCAGGGCGAGACCAACCAGGCCGCACAGGAAGACGGAAGCGAGGCCGTAAGGGCGGAGCGTGCTGAGCATGCGGTTCCCCTGGTGCACGGCATGGCTGCCGCAGCGATGTCGGACCGATGGATACCATGCCGCGCGAGCGCGGGCCGTTCACGTGATCGCGACCGGGCCGGCCTATTCCGAAGACAGCCGGACGCTGCCATTATGCGATTGGTAGACGTCGCGCGAGCGCAGATCGACGCTGTTCGAGACGATGCCGGCCACCACGGCGATGATGATGGCGGCGGCGGCGCCGGCCAGGAATGCCCTCATGCGCACCTCCCCGTTCGGCGCGACTGCCGGCAGTTTAGCATGACAGGCCGCCGCTTAGCCACGCCGTGCCTCACTTCGCCGTCGCGCCCTTGAGGAAGTCGATGAGATCGGCGCGGTCCTGCGCGTCGGGCATCTGCTGCAGCGGCATCTTCGATCCCGGTGCCACCGCCGCCGGTCCTTGCGCGAAGAGGCGGTCCAGCGTCTCGGGCGTCCAGACCAGGCCGCTGTCGCGCAGCGCCGCCGAATAGGGATAGCCGGGGACGCTGCCGGCGCGGCGGCCGAAGAGATGGTAGAGCGTCGGTCCCGCCTTGGCCTCGTCGGTCTCGGTCACGGCATGGCAGGCGCGACATTTGCGGAAGAGCCTGTCGCCCCGGCTCGCCGCTTCGGCCGGCGGCGAGACCGGCGGCAGGGCGCCGGAGAGCTCGTGTCCGTCGCGTAGGTCCCAGAGCCGCACGACGCCGTCGGATGCGCCGGACAGCAGCGTCGTGGCGTCGGGCGTGAAGGCCAGCGCCCAGACCGGGCCGCGCGCCGCGTAGAGGCTGCGCTCGAGCCGGCCATCGGCGACACGCCAAAGATCGACCGCGCCTTGCGCGCTGGCCGATGCCGCCAGCGTTCCGTCGCGGCTGAGCGCCAGCGACACCACGGGATCCTCGTGCCCGGCATAGCGGCCGAGCTCGCGCCGCGCCGCGACGTCCCACACCCGGACGAGCTTGTCGCCGGTGGCGGCGACGAGCAGCCCCTCGGGCGTGAAGGCGAGCGCGTTGACGGCAAAGCCATCGCCGGGCAGGGCCGCGGCGGGGCTGGCATTGTCGAGGCTCCACAACAGGATGCGCCCGTCATAGTCGCCGCTGGCGAGCAGCCTGCCATCCGGGGCGAAGGCGACGGCGTTGACATTGGCGGCGTGCTCGCCGAGCACCCTGGCAGCGCCGCTGGCGACGGTCCAGAGGCGCAGGCTGCGGTCCCAGCCGGCCGAAGCGATGGTGGCGCCGTCGGGCGAGACCGCGAGCGCCGCGACCTTGCCGCGATGGCCGAGCCAGCGTGCGGCGACCGCGCCGGTGTCGAGGTCCCAGAGGATCAGGCTGCCGTCATCGCCGGCCGAGACCGCGCGATGCCCGTGGGGCAAGAAGGCGACGGCATCGACCGCGGCGTCATGGCCGGCGAGCCGCAGCAGCGGACGCTGCGTCGCGAGGTCCCACAACATGACGCTGTAATCGAAGCCGGCGGTCAGCACGCGCCTGCCATCGGCGCTGACGGCGATGCCTTTCACCGGGCCGCCATGGCCGATGAGCGCGGCAAAACCCGCCGCCGGCGCGGCAAGGAGAGCGAGAGCGAGGAGAAGCCGCGCGAGCCGCACCGGCCTAACGCGGGCGATATTCCCGCGCGGTCATCGACCGGATGGCCGGCACGGTGTCGTTGCCGGGCGGCGTGGCGTCCGGTGCCTGCGGCAGCGCATAGCCGGACGGAAGATGCGTGAATTGCGGCACCAGCGCGCCCGTCTCGGCGTCGACCATCAGGGTGCTGACCTCGAAGGCGCCGTTGTCGTTGCCGCCGGGGTTCATCACCACCACGGCATAGGCGTCGCGTCCGTCGATCTTGACCGGCGTCACCTTGAGCACGCTCACGCCATAGCGCTTGGCGATGGCGGCGGAGACCACCTCGGGCGACAGCTGCGCCAGCGCGCCGGTCATGCCCAGCAGCAGCAGCAGGGCAGCGGCGGCCGCGGCTGTTGCCGTTCTCATGCGCGGCGCTCCCGGCTTCAATCGTCGCTGCCGGCCGGCCGCTGCTCGATCTCGGCGGCCCAGATCCCGTGATGCTCGCGCGCCCAATTGGCGTCGACCTTGCCAGTTCCCATGGCGTCGAACGCGCCCTCCATCCCGATGGTGCCGATATAGACGTGGCCGATGATGAGCGCGACCAGCAGCAAGCCGACCGCGGCATGCCAGAGCTCGGCGAGCTGCGTCTCCTGCAGCGGCGTGAGATCGGTTGGCAGCCTGGCGCCGAACAGGTCGAGGAAGGCGAAGGTGCCGGAGAACCAGGCGAATTTGAACGGGAAAAGCAGCGCCAGGCCGGACAAGCTGATCGAGACGCCGCCGAGGATGACCAGCCAGAACAGCAGCTTCTGGCCAGCGTTGAACTTCTCTGCCGGCGGATGGCTGCCTTTGCTGAGCATGCCGCCGCCTTGCTTCAGCCATTCCCAATCATAGCGGGTGGGCAGGTTCTGGCGCGCCCACTGCACCAGCATAAGAACGATGCCGAGCATGAAGGCGAAGGCGATGTAGTCATGCGACAGCTTGCCGATGCGGGTGAGCCAGGCGAAGGCGTCGGCACCGATCACCGGCCGCACAAGGTAGCGGCCATAGAGCATGTTGAGGCCGCTGAGACCGAGGATGACGAAGGCGGTCGCCGTCATCCAGTGGGTGAAGCGCTCGAGGCTGCCGAAACGCTCGACGAGCTTGCCGCTCCAGCCGGATTGGAGCTTGATGCGGCCGCGCCAGAGGAAGAACAACGCCAGCACGGCGATGCTGCCGAGCACCACCCAGGCGCCGAAGGTGGAGAGCGGCCCATTGCGCGCGGCGCGGAAAGCCTCGCCCTCGGACTGGATGAGCACCCCGGCCTGCTTGTTGGGGATGGCGACGCTGCCCTGCACGCCCCGGCGCACCTGGCGCCACTCGTCGGACTGGCTTTTGGTGCCGAGCGCGTCGGGCGGCGCGTCGAGTGCGCGCTGCGCCTGCGCCGGCGCGCCATAGAAGAGCGCGCCGACGAGGCCGCTGCCGATGCCGGTCGCAGCCGTCAGCGCCAGCGCGAAGGTGCCGCAGGCCGCCAGTCGTCGAGGATGCATGCGCTTTCCCCCTCAGTAGTTCTCGCTGGCGGCGCGACGCTCGAGCGCCGTGACCTGCTGCGCGTCGAGCCGGGTCATGGGCTTGCCGGCATAGCGGCCCTTGCTCAGATGCACCTCGTGCGCGCGCTCCTGCCGGTCGCAGGCCGCCAGCAGCAGCGCCGCGACGCAGACCAGCCCGAGCCGCCGCGCCAGCGCCGCCCGGCAGATCACGTGCGGCCGGCCTTGAGCTGATAGGCGGTGCCCCAGCCCCAGGCCCCGGAGCCGAAGCCGCGCGCCACCACGCGCTCGCGATAGATGGTGGAGATGACGTCGCCGTCGCCGGCGAGCAGCGCCTTGGTCGAGCACATCTCGGCGCAGAGCGGCAGCTTGCCTTCGGCGAGCCGGTTGCGGCCGTATTTCATCAGCTCCGCCTCGCTGCCCGGCTTTTCCGGGCCGCCGGCGCAGAAGGTGCATTTGTCCATCTTGCCGCGACCGCCGAAATTGCCGGCCTGCGGGTATTGCGGCGCGCCGAACGGGCAGGCGTAGAAGCAATAGCCGCAGCCGATGCAGAGATCCTTGGAGTGCAGCACCACGCCCTGCTCGGTCTGATAGAAGCAGTCGACCGGGCAGACCGCCATGCAGGGCGGGTCCGAGCAATGCATGCAGGCGACCGAGATCGAGCGCTCGCCGGGCTGGCCGTCATTGAGCGTGACGACGCGCCGGCGGTTGACGCCCCAGGGCACATTGTTCTCGTTCTTGCAGGCGGTGACGCAGGCGTTGCATTCGATGCAGCGCTCGGCGTCGCAGAGGAATTTCATCCGCGCCATGGTCCCGCCCCCTCACGCTTTCTCGATGCGGCAGAGCGTCGTCTTGGTCTCTTGCATCTGCGTCACCGAATCATAGCCATAGGTCTGTGCGGTGTTGGTGCTCTCGCCGAGCACATAGGGATCGGCGCCCGGCGGGTATTTGCTGCGGAGATCCTTGCCCTGGAAATGGCCGGCGAAATGGAACGGCATGAAGGCGACGCCCTTGCCGACGCGCTCGATCACCTTGGCCATCACCTTGACCTTGCCGCCTTCGGGTCCATAGACCCAGACCTGCTCGCCGCTCTTGACGCCGATCTGGTTGGCGTCGAAGGGATTGATCTCGACGAACATGTCCTGCTGCAGCTCGGCCAGCCACGGGTTGGAGCGCGTCTCGTCGCCGCCGCCTTCATACTCGACGAGTCGGCCCGAGGTCAGGATGGTCGGGAAGTCCTTGGACACGTCCTTGTCCTGGATCGACTTGTAAAGCGTCGGCATGCGCCAGGCCATCGTGTCCTGGTAGGTCGGGTAATCCGCGACGAGATCGCGGCGCGGCGTGTAGAGCGGCTCGCGATGGACCGGCACCGGGTCGGGGAAATTCCACGCCACGGCGCGCGCCTTGGCGTTGCCATAGGGCGAGCAGCCGTGCTTGATGGCGACGCGCTGGATGCCGCCGGAGAGGTCGATCTTCCAGTTCACCGCGCCGATATTGTTGCCTCCCACCTTCTGCACGGCGGCGAGCTCATCGGCGGTCAGATCTTTGTCCCAGCCGAGCTTCTGCAGCAGCGCCATGGTGAATTCGGGGTAGCCGTCCTGGATCTCCGATCCCGCCGGATAGGAGTCGACGGCGAGCAGGGTCTCGCCGCCGCGCTCGACGCCGAAGCGGGCGCGGAAGCCCATGCCCCCCTCGCTGATCGGCTTCGAGGTGTCGTAGAGCACGTGGGTGCCGGGATGCTTCATCTCCGGCGTGCCCCAGCACGGCCAGGGCAGCCCATAATACTCGCCGTCGCAGGGGCCACCATTGGCGCGCAGCGTCGTCTTGTCGAAGGTCTGCTGGTTCGCCATGTGCAGCTTGAGCCGCTCCGGCGACTGGCCGGTATAGCCGATGGTCCAGAGGCCGCGATTGAACTCGCGGGTGACGTCCTCGACCACCGGCACGGTGCCCTCGACCTTGATATGCTTGAACATCTGCTGCTCGAAGCCGAGCTTCTTGGCCAGCAGGTAGAGAATCTCGTGGTCGCGCTTGCATTCGAACACCGGCTCGACCACCTGCTCGCGCCATTGCAGCGAGCGGTTGGACGCGGTCACCGAGCCCGAGCTTTCGAATTGCGTGCCCACCGGCAGCAGATAGACGCCGTCCTTGCGGTCGTGCAGCACCGCCGAAGCGGTCGGATAGGGATCGACGACGACGAGCAGATCGAGCTTCTCCATCGCCTTCTTCATGTCGGGCAGGCGCGTCTGCGAGTTCGGCGCATGGCCCCAGAAGATCATGGCGCGGATATTGTCGGGCTGGTCGATGTTCTCCTTGGCCTCGAGCACCGCGTCGAACCAGCGCGGCACGGTGATGCCCTTCGACTCCATCAGCTTCTTGGAGGCGAAGCGGCCCTGCAGCCAGGCGTAGTCGACGTCCCAGACGCGGCACCAATGCTTCCACGCGCCTTCGGCAAGCCCGTAATAGCCCGGCAGCGAGTCCGGGTTGGGGCCGAGATCGGTGGCGCCCTGTACGTTGTCATGGCCGCGGAAGATGTTGGTGCCGCCGCCGGCGACGCCGATATTGCCGAGCGCCAGCTGCAGCGCGCAGTAGGCGCGGATGTTGTTGTTGCCGTGATGATGCTGCGTGCCGCCCATGCACCAGACCAGCGTGCCGGGCTTGTTGGTCGCCATGAGCCGTGCGATGCGCTTCATCTGCGCCTCCGGCACGCCGGTGACGCGCTCGACCTCCTGCGGGTTCCACCGCTTCACCTCCTCGCGCACCTGGTCCATGCCGAAGACGCGGCGGCGGATGTACTCCTTGTCTTCCCAGCCGTTCTCGAAGACATGCCAGAGCAGGCCCCAGATCAGCGCCACGTCGGTGCCGGGGCGAAAGCGGACATATTCGTCGGCATGCGCCGCCGTGCGCGTGAAGCGGGGGTCGCAGACGATCAGCGGCGCGCCGTTCTGCTCCTTGGCGCGCAGGATGTGCAGCAGCGATACCGGATGCGCCTGCGCCGGGTTGCTGCCGATGAAGAATAGCAGCCGCGCGTTGTGCATGTCGTTGAAGCTGTTGGTCATCGCGCCGTAGCCCCAGGTATTGGCAACGCCCGCGACAGTGGTCGAGTGGCAGATGCGCGCCTGGTGGTCGCAATTGTTGCTGCCCCAGAAGGAGACGAACTTGCGCATGAGATAGGCGCCCTCGTTCGAATGCTTGGAGCCGCCCATCCAATAGACGGAATCAGGGCCCGAGCTCTGACGCACTTGCAGCAGCTTGTCGCCGATCTCGGTGATCGCCTGGTCCCAGCCGATGCGGGTGTATTTGCCGTCGACGAGCTTCATCGGATATTTGAGCCGGCGCTCGCCATGGGCATGCTCGCGCACCGAGGCGCCCTTGGCGCAATGCGCGCCGAGATTGAAGGGGCTGTCGAAGCCCGGCTCCTGGCGCGTCCAGACGCCGTTCTCGACCGTGGCGATGACGGTGCAGCCGACCGAGCAATGGGTGCAGACGGTCTTGACGTTCTTGGCCGCGCCGGCGCCGGCGGTCTGCGCCTCGGCCCTGCCCATCATGCCGCCGCGCGGGGCGAGCGCCGCGGCAAGCCCGCCGGCGGCAAGGCCCGAGCGCCTGAGGAAGCTGCGGCGATCGAGCACGCCGCCGGCAAGCGCCGGCGACAGCTTGGCGAGATGGCTCGGGCGCGCCGCGCCGCTCGTCTTCTTGACCAGCATGATCCCCTCCCGCCGGCTAGAACCGGGCCGTCTCGTAGAATTTCCTCACATGCGCCGTCTCGCGGTAGCCGGTCTCGCAGACCGGCTTCGCCGCCTCCGCTGCGGCTTCGCCGCCCGCCAGCGCCGCGGCGCCGGCGACGCCCGCGCCCATCAGCTTGAGGAAGTCGCGGCGCCGTGCCTTTGCCTCGATGCGCTGGTCGCTCATCTCGCTCTCCCCGCGGGAGCTCTCCCGCATGTCACGCCAAGGCGAAGGCGGCGCTCTCGATGCCGATGAACAGCGCGCCGATCCGCCCCACCCGTCGATAGAAATCCGCCGCCCGCGCCTGCTCGAGATCGCCGAAGAAGCGCCCGGCCCAAGGCAAGAGGTGCTTGTCGAACAGCCTCCGCTGCACGGCGAGCGGCTGCGGCGCGCCGAAGCCGCCATCGATCAGCCCCGCCATCACCTCGCACAGCGCGGCGATGTGGTCCTCCGGCTCCTTGACCTCGCTGCGGCGCGCGATGCCGAGCTCGGCGAGCGCGCGGCGCAGCTCGGCAAGCGGCTTCTCCTGCAGGAAGCCGGTGAGATAGAAGGAGCCGTAGGGCAGCAGCTCGCCCCGCCCGAGGCCGATGAAGAGATCCTGATATTCCTCGGCGACCGCCGTCGGCGCCGCCGTCGCCGCGCCGGCGAGCTCGGTCAAGGCCCGGCCGAGCTCGCTGTCGTCGCCGTCGATGGCCGCCAGCGCTTCCAGCAACGCGGCGTCGGGGGCCGCCGACAGCAGCCGCGCCAGCAGGCTATAGAGCTGCGCCCGGAACAGCTCCTCTTCCGGAATCCCGTCCTGCGGATCGACTGCGCTCGCCGTGGCGGCCGCGCTCGTCATCGATCGTCCTTCCCCTCGGCCCAGCTTGCAGACGTGCTTGCCGTTGTTGCTTCGATCCGGCCACGTCGCCGGCAGATTGATTAGTCTAATTCAACCTCATCGGCACGTCTACGGGAAGGGGCGGTCGCTGGCGCTCTTCCCGCCTCGGCCGGCTCAGGAGGGGCGCCTTTCTCCGGCGGCTCGGCTGCCGTGTCCGGCGTCGCGTCGCTCGCTTCGCCGGCCGTTTCCTGGCTTTCGGCCGGGCGCGGCGCCTCCCTCTCTCGCCCCGGCATGCCTTCGAGCACGCGATAGACGGTGGCGACGACGCCGGCGGCGCGGAAGGGCGCGCCGAAATCCTCCGCATAATCAACGAGCCCGTCGAGATTGGCGAGGACGGGGTCGCTGCGATAGAGCCGCTGCAGCGCCTCCTTGCGCAGCGCCTCCGGCACGCCGGGGCGCAGGAACGGCGTGTAGTCGCTGTCCTTGGTCAGGCTGTCCAGCGGCGGCAGCGCCGGCTCCTCGGCGGCGGCCTCGGGCGGATGCGCCGCCGGCGGCGCGGCGGGCGGTGCCGCCGGCGTGCGCGCCGCCTGCTTTAGCC
The DNA here is from genome assembly GCA_052143095.1 of Allostellaceae bacterium. Lineage (GTDB taxonomy): Bacteria > Pseudomonadota > Alphaproteobacteria > ATCC43930 > CGMCC-115725 > DAHUYF01. Next base: position 16,282 of record JBKQTR010000232.1, on the reverse strand, counting down.
GCGACCAGCGCTTGAGGAAATCGCCGGGCTCAGTCAGGCTCATCCTCCCCGCCGGGCGCCCGGCGCTGGTTGTCGCGGCGCTGCCGGCGCTGGCGCTTCTCGAAGGGCGCATCGACGTGATGGCGCGCGACATAGCGGCCGAGCCACAGCGCCACCGCCTCGGGCATGCTCACGCCCTCGACCAGCACGTCGCCGCCATCGAGATAATCCTGCGCCTCATAGGGACAGACGGTGAGATGGAAGGGCTCGGGCCAGGCGGCGGGATCCTCCTCCGGCTGGCGCCAGAGGGCGTAGACCACCGGCTCGGCCTGCGACAGGTTGTAGCGATAGCCCTCGGTCTCGCTGCGATGGAGCTCGATCTCGAGCGTGGCGAAGTGATAGCGCGCAAAGCCCTCGCCCTCGGCCAGCAGAAGCGGTGCTTCGATATCGGGCGCGCCGGGCACGACCGCCACGGCGGTCCAGCCATGCTCCTGCCAGGGGCTGTCGAGCCGGCGGCGCTCGAGCACGAGGCCGACGCGCAGCCGCTCGCGCTCGCTCGCGACGGGCGGCGGGCTCATTCGCCGATCATCATGCGGGCCTGGCGCAGCAGGTCGATCGCCTCGGCCGCCTTGCCCGCCTTGCATTGCTCCTCGGCTTCCTTGATGAGGTCGCCGGCCTTGGCGTAGCTCTTGGGCGCGATGGCGCTGCCGCCATAGGCGGCCTTGGTGTCCTTGAGCTGCTGCTCGCAATTGTCGAAGGCGAGCGCCGGCGCAGCGAGCAGGGTCAGACCGGCAAGCCCTAGCAGAAGCGAGCGCATCGCGGCGTCTCCCTTTTTCCCCGGACTTCTATAGGCTAGACCAACCAAGGGCTATAATGCCATTTTGCCGGGCGCGCTCCAAGCGTCGCGGCGGCAGCGAGAGGCGGATGGAGCTCGGCGGGCGAAAGCTCCTGATATGCAATTGCGAGGCGACGATGCCGCTCGACGGCAAGGCGCTCGCCAGAGCCTGCGGCGCCGCCGCCGAGCCCGTCGTCCACACCCAGCTCTGCCGCGCCCAGCTCGAGGCTTTCCGCGCCGCCGCGGCCGCCGGAGCGCCGCTGCTCGTCGGCTGCACCCAGGAAGCGCCGCTCTTCGGCGAGGTGCTGGTGGAGGCGGGGCGCGAGACCGACATCGCCTATGCCAATATCCGCGAGCGCGCCGGCTGGTCGGACGAGGGCGCAAGCGCGCTCGCCAAGATCGCGGCGCTGCTCGCCGAGGCCGCGCTCGAGATCCCGCCGGCGCCGGGGGTGACGCTCAAATCCGACGGCGCCTGCCTGGTCTATGGCAGCGACGAGACCGCGCTCGAGGCGGCGCGTCAGCTCGCCTCGCGGCTCGACGTCACCGTGCTGCTGACCGGGTCCCGCGACATCGCCCCGCCGGCGCGGCGCGACCTGCCGATCTTCCGCGGCACCGTTGCCGGCGCCACCGGCCATTTCGGCGGCTTCGAGCTCACCATCGACGATTACGCCCCGGCCAGGCCCTCGGCGCGCAGCGTGCTGCTGTTCGAGCCGCCGCGCAACGGCGTGCGCTCGCGCTGCGATCTCATCCTCGATCTCGCCGGCGGCGCGCCGCTCTTTCCCGCGCATGAGCGCCGCGACGGCTATCTCAAGCCCGATGCCAGGAATCCCGGAGCGGTGCAGCGTGCGCTGTTCGATCTCGCCGACATGGTGGGCGAGTTCGAGAAGCCGCGCTACGTCGCGTTCGACGCCGCGCTCTGCGCCCATGCGCGCTCGCGCAAGATCGGCTGCACGCGCTGCCTCGATGTCTGCCCCGCCGCCGCCATCCGCTCCGACGGCGATAGCGTCGCCATCGATCCTTATCTCTGCGGCGGCTGCGGCGCCTGCCACGCCGTCTGCCCGACCGGCGCCGCGTCTTACACGCTGCCGCCGGCCGCGACGCTCGGCGCGCGCCTGCGCACGCTGCTCTTGGCCTATGCCACGGCCGACGGCGAGCGCCCGGCGCTGCTCGTGCACGATCAGCGCCGCGGCGAGGAGATGATCGCGGCGATCGCCCGCCATGGAAGGGGCCTGCCGGCACGGGTCATTCCCTTCGCCGTCAACGAGGTGACTCAGCTCGGCTTTGATTTCCTCGCCACCGCCTTCGCCTATGGCGCAGCACAGCTCCTGCTGCTGGCGCATCCGCAGCAGCAGCAGGAGCTGGCGGGTCTGGCGGGGCAGATGGGGATCGCCGAGGCCATGCTCGCCGCTTTGGGCTTCGGCGCGGAGCGGCTTCATCTCCTGGTCGAGTCCGATCCCGAGGCGGTGGAGCGTGCGCTCTACGCTCTGCCCGATGCGGCGCCGCTCGCGCCGGCACGCTTTCTCCCGCTGGGCGACAAGCGCGCGCTGACCCGCCTGGCGCTCGGCCATCTCGCCAAGACGGCACCGACGCCGCAGCCGATCGTGACGCTGCCGCCGGGCGCGCCCTTCGGGGCCGTCCTGCTGCAGGAGGGCTGCACGCTCTGCCTCGCCTGCGTCGGCGCGTGCCCGACCGGCGCGCTACAGGACAATCCCGAGACGCCGCAGCTGCGCTTCCAGGAGGCCGCCTGCGTGCAATGCGGCTTGTGCAAGGCAACCTGCCCGGAAGGCGTCATCACGCTGCTGCCGCGGCTCAATTTCGCCGCCGCCGCGGCGGAGGCGCAGGTCCTCAAGGAGGAGGCGCCCTTCGCCTGCGTCAATTGCGGCAAGCCCTTCGGCACAAGGAGCTCGATCGAGCGCGTGCTGGAGCGCCTCGCCTTGAAGCATTCGATGTTCCAGAGCGAGCGCGCGGTGCGGCTGATCCAGATGTGCGAGGATTGCCGCATCACCGTGCAGCTCGAGGGCGAGGCGCAACCCTTTGCCGGCGCGCCGCGGCCGCGGCCGCGCACCACCGACGATTACCTGCGCGAGCGCGAAGCAGCGCGGCGGGAGAAGAAGGAGTGAGCGCGCGCGGCTGCGGCGTCTTTTCGGCGGCGCTGCTGCTGTGCGCCGCCGCGCCTGCCGCCGCGGCCACGCTCAACGCCGCGGAGGCAGCGAGCCATGTCGGCGAGACCGCGACCGTCTGCGGCACCGTCGCCTCGGCGCGCTTTGCCGAGCGCTCGAAGGCGCAATCGACCTTCCTCAACCTGGAGAAGCCTTATCCCGACCAGCTCTTCACCATCCTCATCTTCGGCCGCGACCGGGAGAAATTCGGCACGCCGGAAAGCGCGCTGCTGCATCAGCACGTCTGCGCCACCGGCCGCATCAAGCTTTATGACGGACGGCCCGAGATGATCGTCGAGGACCCGGCGCAGCTGACGAAGGCGGTGCAGTAGAGCATTTTCCGGCGAAGTGTGCAGCGGTTCACCGCAGAAAATGCGATCCCTCAATAACTCTATCGCCCCGGCAGCGGCGCGGGCGTCAGGCCCGGCGGCAGCCCGTCGCGCCCGCTGCGTTGGTGCTGCGCCGCACAGAGCGCATCGACGCGTGCGCGGAAGAGCTGCGCCTGCTCCGGCGTGAGCACGCCGTCGCGCAGCTGGCCGTCGATCACGGCGAGCCGGTCCTGCATGCAGGCGGCGAGGGGATCGTCGGCGACGGCGGCGGGCGCGGCGGCGGGACGGAGATCGCGGCGGTGGATATAGGCGAGCGATCCCAGCGCGAGCAGCAGCACGCCAGCGGCGCAGAGCCGCGCGGCGGGCCGGTCGAGGAAGGGGGGCCGCGATGCGCCGCCGCGCATGGCGCTCAGCCCGGCCGCGCCAGCGGCAGGTTGATCAGAAGATTCTGCGGCTTCAGCCGCACGCGGCCGTCGGCGCTCATGGCGAGGCCGAGATAGACCGGCTTGCCCGCGAGCTCCGGCCGCGCCGCCGCCGCATCGGCGAAGCTCAGGCGGAAGAGCGCGAGCAGCCGGCCGAGGCGTTCCGGCGCCACCTGCTCGCCGCGATAGAGCGCGTTCAGGATCGCCGTCGCCTCGCCGTCGAGCCCGACATGCCAGGACCAGTGCTCGTCGCGGATCGTCTGCACCGGCTCGATGCGCGTCTCGATTCCCAGCAGATGCGCGATCCAGGCCTCGAGCACGCGGCAGAGCGCGTCGAGCCCGGGCCGGCCGAAGCTGAGATCGAGCACGGTGTCGAAGCGGTCGCTGCGCTGCCAGTATTGCGCGGCGCCGGCTTCGTCGAGCACATCGAGGCTGACGCTGCGCAGCGGCGTCGCAGTCTCGGCGATGAGCCGGCCCAGCGCGCCGAAGCCGCCGGTGGCGGCGTACATCTCCACCGTCTCCTCATCGGCGAGCATGATCGCGCCGTTCGCGATCGTGGCCTTCTGGCTGCGGAACAGCAGCTCTGCCGCGCGCGGCCGCAGCGGGTCGGCGGTGCCGTCAAGCAAATTGCGCAGGATGGCATGCGCGAGATGGTCGACGAAGAGCGGCGGGAGGTCGATGGCGCCGCCGCGGAACAACGCGAGGTAGCAGGCCTCGAGCGACGGGCTCGCGAGCAGCCGGTCGCGAAAGCGCAGCAGATGGCGGTAGTTGTCGCCGGCATCGGCATCGGCGAGCGCGGCCAAGCGCCGCTCCTCGATGGCCAGACGCGGCTGCGCCAGCAGCGCCGCATGCAGCGCGGTCTCCGCGTCGCAGGACTCTGCCGCCGGAAGAAGCTCCGGCCGCTCGAGATAGGCGCGCAGGAAATCGTCGGTGACCAGCAATTTTCCCGCGCCGTCGCGCCGCAGCAGGCGAAAGCCGGAGCTCAGCCAGAAATCACTCATCGCTCTCCTGCTCGATCGTCCAGATCGTCGCATGCGGCGTCTCGCGCGGCGTTTCTACGGTGCGGAAGCGCTCGACGATGCCTTGCGGCCCGAACGAGCGCTCGACGACCAGCAGCGTGTTGATGCGATGCGTGCACAGGCTCGCGGCGAATTCGGCCTCCTCGCGCGCCGCCGCCCGTGCCGCCGCGATGTCGGGCGCGCCATAGGCGGCGAGCAGATGCTGCGCCAGCGCCTCGATCACCGCTTCGTATTCGGCGAATTGGATCTCGGCGACGCTCACCAGGCTCGACCAGCCGAAGCTGCCGATGCCGAGAAAGCCCTGAGCAAAGGCGAGGCGGTCCTTGGCGCCGAGCCGCGCCGGATCCGCATCGGCAAAAACGAAGCCGCCCGAGACCGCCCATTCGTCCGGCCGCGCGGCGGCGGCGAAGACGCGCTCGTCGGAGGCGTCGAGGCGGATGGTGCGGGGAAAGCGCATGGGCCCTCGCGCGATGCTCGGCGCCGAGGCTAGCCGCTCCCGCCGCCGCCCTCAATGCTCTGCCGGAGCGCGCGCCGCACGCGGCGGACGAGATCGGCGGGCCGCACCGGCTTCTGGATGAGCCGGCTCTTCTCGATCTCGCCGACGCTCGGCCCGGGATAGCCCGAGACGAACAGCACGCGCAGCGACGGGCGCGACGCGGCGATGCGGCGGGCGAGCTCGAGCCCATCGAGGTTCGGCATGCGGATATCGGTGAGCAGGAGGTCGACCGGCGCCTTGCCATCGACCAGCCGCAGCGCCGCCTCGCCATCCTCGGCCGGCACCACATGGAATCCCCCGGCCTCCAGCACCGCAGCGAAATACGCGCGGACATCCTCGTCGTCGTCGACCACCAGGATCGTTCTCTTTCGCGTCACCATCGATCGTCCGCGGCCGGTGCCCATTTGGTTAAGACCAGCCGGGCGCGGCAAGTTCCCTGCCAATCGCGTCATCTGCCGGGCGGTTGCTGCCGGCGAGGCTCAGTGTCACCGCCGATGCATCGCCGGCGATCTGCTATGATCGCGCCGCTTTTTTCCGCAGCAGCGAGGCCGCATCCATGTCCCTCGACAGCGTCACCGCGACCATCCGGGCCAAGGCGGGCACCAGCCCGGCGCTGGGATATCGCGTTCAGTTCGATCTCGGCGATGACGGCGTCGTCTTCTGGGACGCGACGCAGACCCCGCCGGCGATCGACAACGAGCCGCGCGAGGTCTAGGCAAACGGCCGGAGGCCGTTTGTCCGCGGCGGCGTCAGCGGTTGCACAGCAACCGCGAGAGCCGCACCGGGCGGACTAGCGGGTCCACAGTCCCCCCCCCCGCGCGGGCACCGCGCCGCATCCCGCCGGAATCCCCCCGCGACCGTCTTTTATCTGCCACGGGATTTCGCTACATCTGCGGCGCGGCAATGGCGCAATCGGAGCAGGGGAGCGATGCAACAGCGCTGGGGGCTGCCCATCGTCGCTTGGCCGTCGCGGCTCAAGCCCAATTACTGGGACGGCATCGCGCTGCCGCTGGTGCTCGGCACGCTGGTGCTGATCGGCTGGGCGAGCCGGCAGATGAGCGTGCCCTACAAGCTCGGCGAGACGCTGCCGCTGTCGCTCGATCCGAGCCATCTGCCGGAATACGGGCTGCGCACGGTGCTGCGCATGGCGCTGGCGCTCGCCGCCTCGCTCGCCTTCAGCCTCGCCTATGCCGCGCTCGCCGCCAAGAGCAAGCGCGCCGAGAAGCTGCTCATCCCGGTGCTCGACATTCTCCAATCCGTGCCGATCCTGGGCTTCCTGTCGATCACCGTGACCGGCTTCATCTGGCTCTTCCCCGGCAGCCTCATGGGCTACGAATGCGCGGCGATCTTCGCCATCTTCACCTCGCAGGCCTGGAACATGACGTTCAGCCTGTACCAGTCCTTCCTCGGCGTGCCGCAGGATCTGCGCGAGGCGGCGCGGATGTATCATCTGTCGCCGTGGCAGAGCTTCTGGCAGCTCGAAGTGCCCTTCGCGCTGCCGAACCTGGTCTGGAACATGATGATGTCGGTCTCCGGCGGCTGGTTCTTCGTCGTCGCCTCGGAGGCGATCAGCGTCGCCGGCCAGGACGTGAAGCTGCCCGGCATCGGCTCCTACATCGCGCTCGCCATCGATCAGCGCAATCTCGCCGCCGTGGGTTACGCCATCCTCGCGATGTTGGTCCTCATCCTGATCTATGATCAGTTGCTGTTCCGTCCGCTGATCGCCTGGGGACAGCGCTTCAAGGTCGAGGCGATCGGCCAGGACGAGATCGAGCCGCCCTGGTTCCTCACCATGCTGCAGCGGGCGCGCCTGTTCGATCTGCTGCGCACGCTGTTCGACGAGATGGCGTCGCTGGCGAGCCGGGCGGCGAAGCGCGCCGCGCCGCCGCGCGCGAGCCGCCGGCGACTCTCCCTCGCGCGGTCGCGCTGGGTCGATCTGCTCTGGAGCGGCCTGCTGCTCGCGGGCTCGGTCTATGCGCTCGTCGCGATCGTCCTCTTCGTCCACGCCGAGGTCGGCTGGCACGAGGTGCTGCATGTCTTCCTGCTCGGCCTGGCGACGCTGGTGCGCGTCATCATCCTGATCGCGCTGGCGGCGCTGATCTGGGTCCCGATCGGCGTCTGGATCGGCCTGCGCCCGCGGCTCGCCCGGCGCGTCCAGCCGGTGGTCCAGTTCCTCTCCGCCTTCCCGGCGAACTTGTTCTTCCCGGTCGCCGTCGTCGCCATCCTGCGCTTCCATCTCAATGTCGAGATCTGGGTGAGCCCGCTGATGATCCTGGGGACGCAGTGGTACATCCTCTTCAACGTCATTGCCGGCACGCTGGCGGTGCCGACCGACTACCAGTTCGTCGCCAGCAATCTCGGCGTATCGCGCTGGCTGTGGTGGCGCCGGCTGGTGCTGCCCGGCATCTTTCCCGCCTTCGTCACCGGCGCGGTGACCGCTTCGGGCGGCTCGTGGAACGCCAGCATCGTCTCCGAGGTGGTGCGCTGGGGCGACACCACACTGGTGGCCACCGGCATCGGCGCCTACATCGCGGCCGAGACGGAAAAGGGCGATTTCCCGCGCATTGCGCTGGGCATAACCGTGCTCTGCATCTATGTTCTGCTGTTCAATCGCCTGCTCTGGCGGCGCCTCTACAACCTCGCCGAAGAGCGGCTGCGCCTGGACTGACAGCGGCAGAGAAGATCAACGAGCCCGGACCATGCCCGACGACAGCCGACTGATCTGCGCCGAAAAGGTCTGCAAGACCTATCAGACCGCCGAGACGCCCGGGCGCCTCGTGCTCGACCATGTCGATTTCTCGCTGCGTGAGGGTGAGATCGTCGCCATCCTCGGCAAATCGGGGTCGGGCAAATCCACCTTCCTGCGCGTGCTCGCGGGGCTGACGCCGCCGACCGAGGGTCATGTCGCCTATCGCGGCCAGACCGTCGAGGGGCCGGCGCATGGCATCGCCATGGTGTTCCAGACTTTCGCGCTCTTCCCCTGGCTCACCGTGCTCGGCAATGTCGAGCTCGGCCTCGAGGCGCAGGGCGTGGCGCGCGCCGAGCGGCGCCAGCGCGCGCTCAAGGCGATCGACCTCATCGGCCTCGACGGCTTCGAATCCGCCTATCCCAAGGAGCTCTCCGGCGGCATGCGCCAGCGCGTGGGATTCGCCCGCGCCCTCGTCGTCAATCCCGACGTGCTGCTGCTCGACGAGCCGTTCTCGGCGCTCGACGTGCTGACGGCGGAGACGCTCAGCGGCGATCTCATGGATCTCTGGGTCGAGCGGCGCGTGCCGACCAAGGGCATCATCCTGGTTTCGCACAACATCGAGGAGGCGGTGGAGATCGCCGACCGCATCATCGTCTTCGGCAGCGATCCCGGCCATATCCGCGCCGAGATCCCGGTGCCGCTGGCACGGCCGCGCGACCTTACCAGCCCGCGCTTCCGACAGATCGTCGACGAGGTCTACGCCATCCTCACCACCGTTCCCGGCCGCGAGCCCGGGCGGCGCGGCGTGCGCGGCGCCGAGCCGGTGGGCGTCGGCTACCGCCTGCCCGCCGCCTCGATCCAACAGCTGGTGGGCCTGCTCGACGCCATCTGCGCGCCGCCCTACGCCGGCCGCGCCGACCTGCCGCACCTCGCCGAGAGCGAGCATATCGAGGACGAGGAGCTGTTCGTGCTGATCGAGGCGTTGCAGCTCCTGGGCTTCGCCCAGGTCGCCGGCGGCGACATCTGGGCGACGCCCGCCGGCCGCTCCTTCGCCGAGGCCGATCTGCAGCAGCGCAAGCAGATCTTCGCCGAGCAGCTGCGCCGCTCGATCCCGCTCGCCGCGCATATCCGCAAGGTGCTCGACGAGCGGCCCGGGCACAGCGCGCCCGAGGCGCGCTTCCTCGCCGAGCTCGAGGATCATCTCTCCGAGGAGGAGGCGCATGAGGTGCTGGAGACGATGATCAACTGGGGCCGCTACGCCGAGCTCTTCGCCTATGATTACGACCGCGGCGTGCTGAGCCTGGAGAACCCGACCTGAGCCGCCGCGCTCGCCGCCGATGGCCGCGACCATCGCCCAAAATTTCCCGTGCCGGCAGCACGTCCAGCCTGTAATAAGCCCTCCGGGGATGACCGGTCGGTGCTCCGCCCATAATTATGGGTCGGGCGATGGTGCCCGGCGTCTCTCCCCCCAATGACACAGAGGCGGAGCCTTCCCATGCTTCAGCTCATCGATTCCGCCGCGCGCGGTCTCGCCGCGGCCACTCTTCTCGGCGCCCTCGTGCTGGCGAGCCCGTCGCACGCGACAACGGTCGACCAGCCGGCGGCAGCGCCGGCGCAACTGGCGCAAACCACGCCGCCGGCGCCGCCGCCGGCCGCCACGAAAAGGCCGCGGCGCTCGCCGGTCGACCGCGTCGAGCAGCGCATCAAGACGCTGCATGACGCGCTCGCCATCACCCCGGCGCAGGAGCCGCAATGGAATGCCGTCGCCCAGGCGATGCGCGACGAGGCGCAGGCGATGCAGCAGGCGATCGGGCAGCGCGAGCAAAGCCCGACGATGAACGCGGTCGACGATCTCAAGGCCTATGAGGCGATCGCCGATGTCCATGCGCAGGGGCTGCAGAAGCTGGTACCGGCGTTCCAGACGCTCTACGCCTCGCTGTCGGACGATCAGAAGACGAAGGCGGACGCCCTGTTCAGCCGCGCCCGCCATCCGCGCAGCCGCAGCAAGAAGCAATAGTCCCGCCGGTCACGCCCGACCGGCCTCCCCCATCAGAGCTAGGGAGCGTACAAATCTCACGGCCGTGCACCCCTCAACGATCGCCTTGCCCGCGAAAGCGGGCATCCAGGGGCGTCAAATGCGGCGGAATAAGCAGCAGGAACTGCAGCGTTTTTCGGGATATGCACGTACCGTAGCGATCAGAGAGGGCAGTATGAGCCGTTCGAGAAATTTTCGCTCCGTCCTCGCCAAGGCGGCGTTGGCGCTGGCCTTGGCCGGACTCCTTGGCGGGATCGCCGCCCCGGCGCAGGCCGATGACCGGGACCGGGATCGGCACCGTCCACCGCCGCGCCACCGCCCGCACCCGCAACCGGCTTATATCGTGCCGGCGCCGATTTATGCGCCGCCGGCCGTGGTCTACGCGCCGCCGGCGCCGTCCCTTGGCATCAATCTGATCTTTCCGTTCAACTTCCGCTAGCGCGGTTGCGGCCCCGCCGGCGACGGCGGGGCCTTTGCTTTGCCGCCGCGGCGGCGCTGTGATAGGCAAGCGCGATGGTGACGGGCAGCTTCCTGCCGCTGATCGACGCCGGCTTGCGCGGCGGCGCGCTGAGCTTGCTGCTGCTGCTGGCGCTGGCCGCCCTCGGCGAGGCCCGCCGCTCGCCGGTGGCGCTCTATGCCGGCCTGCTGTGCCTGAGCATCGCCGCCTATGTCGTCAACTCCTGGCCGAGCGTCTATGCGCTGCACGCTCTCTGGCTGGTGCCGGTTGCCGTTGCCAGCATGGGCGTGCCGGCGCTGTTCCTGCTCTATGCCCGCGCCAATTTCGACGATGATTTCATGCCGTCCTGGCGCGACGGCGCGCTGTGGCTCGCCACCGTTGCGCTTGGCTGCGCCTGCGCCTTCGGCCGTGTGCGGTCACTCTGTCTCGTCTTCCAGGCGGCGCAGCTGCTCTGGATCGCGCTCGCCATCCGTGTCGCGCTTAGCGGCCGGGCGGCCGATCTGGTGGAGGAGCGCCGGCGCTTCCGGCTGGTGCTGGTGGTCGGCGCGGCGAGCTACTCGGCGGCGATCATCGTGCTGGAGTTCAGTCTGCACGGGCCGGCCTTTGCCGGCCCGCTCAGCGCCGCCAATGCGGCAGGCCTGCTCGCCATCACCTTCGCCATCGCCGCCTGGGAGCTGTCGCCCGCCGGCGGCCGGTTTGCGCCGGCGATCCCCGTCCGCCGCGCCGCGCCCGCCGAGGCGGCGGCGCCGCCGGTCGAGGAGCCGGCGCTGCTGGCGCGGCTGCGCCGGGTGATGGCGACGGAGAAGGCCTATCGCGAGGCCGGGCTTGCGATCGCCGGCCTCGCCGCCCGGCTCGAGGTCCCGGAATACCGCTTGCGCCGGCTCATCAACCAGCAGCTGGGCCATCGCAATTTCAGCAGCTTCGTCAACGGCTATCGCCTCGCCGATGCGGTCGCCGCGCTGGCCGATCCCGCCCAGGCGGAGGTGCCGGTGATCACCATCGCGCTCGATGCCGGGTTCCAGTCGCTCGGGCCCTTCAACCGCGCCTTCAAGGCGCAGACCGGGCTCACCCCCAGCGATTACCGCCGCCAGCGGCTCGGCGCGGCAGGAAACGGCGCCGGCGCCTCGCCGATTTCCGAAATCGGCAAGCCGTTTCCCGGGTGAGCGTGGAATCAGGCGAGCCGCGAGGCGGTTTTGCCCGCATCCTGCTTCGGAGATCGTGGAGCGGGAGAGGGAAATGACGCCGTTTTTCACCGAACTGCAATATCTCGCGGCGCTGGTGTTCCTGCCGGCGGTGATCGTGTTCGCGGCGATCGAGGCGCTGGTGCTCGTCTTCTGGCGCAAAGAGGACTACGACTGGCGCGCCGCGCTCGCCTCGCTCGCCGACGCACTCGGCCGCGAGTTCATCGTCTACCGCTATCTGCCGCTGAGCCTGGGCGCGCCGGTGATCGCGCTGGCCTGGAGCCATCGCCTGACGACGATGCCGCTCGAGGGCGTCGGCGCGCTGGGCCTGCTCTTCCTTGGCCAGGAGTTCTGCTACTACTGGTTCCACCGCGCGGCGCACCGCGTGCGCTGGTTCTGGGCGACGCACGCCATCCATCACTCCTCCAACCAGCTCAACCTCGCTGCCGCCTATCGCTTCGGCTGGACCGGGCGGCTCTCCGCCACCGGTATCTTCTACGCGCCGCTGGTCTGGCCGGGCTTCCCCCCGGGCGCCGTGTTCGGCGTGCTGTCGCTCAACCTGCTCTACCAGTTCTGGCTGCATGCCACCTGGATCCCGAAGCTCGGCTGGCTCGAATACGTCTTCAACACGCCGTCGCTTCACCGCGTGCACCATGCCGCCAACCTCGATTATCTCGACGCCAATTACGGCGGCGTGCTCATCGTCTTCGACCGGCTGTTCGGCACCTGCATCGAGGAGCGGGCGGACCTGCCCTGCCGCTACGGGCTGGTGAAGCCGCTGCGCTCCAACAATCCCTTCGTCTTCAACTTTCATGAATGGCGCGCCCTCGGCCGCGACCTCTGGCAGGCGCGGAGCTGGCGCGACCGCTGGCAATATCTCTTCGGCCTGCCCGGCTGGCGGCCCGACGGGCAAGGCTTGACCACGGAGGATTTGCGGCGCGCCGTGGCCGCGGCGGAATAGACTGCCGCGCCGAGGGGGGAGGGGGCCATGAGACACGCGCTTGCGGTGATCGCCGCCGCCATCATCGCGGGAGCGGCGCTCGCCGCGAGCGCCCTCGCGCAAGACTGGCCGGTCTATGGCGGCGATGCCGGCGGCACGCGCTATTCCGCGGCGCGGCAGATCACCCGCGAGACTGTGCATGACCTCGCCCTCGCCTGGACCTATCACAGCGGCGAGGGGACGCGGCGCGGCGATCTCATGAAGCGCAGCGCCACCGAGGTGACGCCGATCTTGGCCGACGGCAGGCTCGTCTTCTGCACGCCCTTCGATCGCGTCGTGGCACTCGATCCCGCCACCGGGCGCGAGCTCTGGGTGTTCGATCCCGGGCTCCCCGCCGATCTCAAGCCGGGTAACGGCTTCATCTGCCGCGGCGTCGCCGCCTGGCACGACGCGGCGGCGCCGGCCGATGCGCCTTGCGCCGCGCGCCTCTTCCTCGGCACCAACGACGCCCGCCTCATCGCGCTCGATCTCGCCACCGGCCAGCGCTGCGGCGGGTTCGGCAGCGGCGGCGAGGTCGCGCTGCCGCCGGACATCGCGGAACGCTATCCCGGCGAGCTGCAGATCGATTCGGCGCCGGCCATCGTCAACGACACCGTGGTGGTCGGCTCCGCCGTCGACGACATGTCGCGCGCCCGGGCGCCGAGCGGCACGGTCTGGGGCATCGATGCGCGCAGCGGGCGGCGGCGCTGGAGCTTCGATCCCGTGCCGCGCCATCCCGAGGACCCCGCCGCCGCCTCCTGGGCGGAGGCGAGCTATGCGCGCGCCGCCGGCGGCAGCGTCTGGGCGCCAATGGCGGCCGATCCCGCCCGCGATCTCGTCTTCCTGCCGACGGCGAGCCCGACCGCCGCCTTTTATGGCGGCCATCGGCCCGGCGACAATCTCTACACCTCCTCGGTGGTGGCGTTGCGCGCCGCCAGCGGCGAGGTGGCCTGGCATTTCCAGACGACGCACCACGACATCTGGGATTTCGACGTGGCGGCGCCGCCGAGCCTCGTGACGCTGCATCGCGACGGGCGTGCGATCGACGCCATCGTCATCGCCACCAAGATGGGCTTCGTCTTCGTCCTCGACCGCGACACCGGCGCGCCGCTCTTTCCCGTCGAGGAGCGGCGGTTTCCCGCCAGCGATGTTCCCGGCGAGGCGACCTCGCCGACGCAGCCGGTACCGCTGGCGCCGCCCAGCCTGGTGCCGCAGCATCTCAGCGCCGACGATGCCTGGGGTCTCTTCTACTTCGACAAGCTGTCCTGCCGGCGCCGCCTTGCCGCGCTCGACAGCGCCGGCCTCTACACGCCCCCCAGCCTCAAAGGGACGGTGGTCTTCCCCTTCACCGGCGGCGGCGCCAATTGGGGCGGCGGCGCCGTCGATCCCGAACGCGGGCTTTTCGTCATCAACACCATGAGCCTCGCGCACGAGATCCGGCTCGTCCCGCGCGCCGACGAGGCGGCGGCGCGGGCGGCAGCGGATCCCAAGCTGGAGATCGGCAGGGCCATCGGCACGCCCTACGCCGCCGAGCGCGCCCTGGTGATCTCGCCGCTCGGCATTCCCTGCAACCCGCCGCCCTGGGGCACGCTCGCCGCCATCGATCTCGCTGCCGGCACCATCAAATGGCAGGTGCCGCTGGGTGCGATGGCGCTCGGGCTCATCCGCGGCCTGCCCAATGAGGGCGGGCCGATCGTCACCGCAGGCGGCCTCATCTTCATCGGCGCGGCGAGGGACGAGTATTTCCGCGCCTTCGACATCGAGACCGGCGCCGAGCTGTGGAAGGCCAAGCTGCCGGCCGGCGGACAAGCGACGCCCATGACCTATGTCGCCGGCGGCCGGCAATACGTCGTCATCGCCGCCGGCGGCCATTTCCGCTTGGGGACGACGCTGGGCGACGCCATCGTCGCCTTCGCCTTGCCGCAGTAGCGAGCGGCCTCAGCCTTTCGGCCGCATGGTGGGGAAGGCGATGACGTCGCGGATCGACGGGCTGTCGGTCAGCAGCATCACCAGCCGGTCGATGCCGATGCCGAGCCCGCCCGCCGGCGGCATGCCGTATTCGAGCGCGGTGACGAAATCCGCATCGAGACGCTGCGCCTCTTCGTCGCCGAGCTCGCGCTCGCGCATCTGCGCCTGGAAGCGGGCGAGCTGCTCCTGGGGATCGTTGAGCTCGGAATAGGCGTTGGCGATCTCCCAGCCGTTGATGAAGCTCTCGAACCGCTCGGTGAGCCGGGGGTCGCTGCGGTGGGATTTGGTCAGCGGCGAGACCTCGCGCGGGAAGCCGGTGACATGGATCGGCTCGATCAGCAGGCTCTCGACCCGCGCATCGAACACCGCGTAGAGCGCGTGGCCCCACCCCGCCGTGTCCGGCAGCTCGATGCCCAGCCGCCGCGCCGCCGCGCGGGCATCGCCGCCGTGCTCGATGGCGAGGAAATCGATGCCGGTATGCTCCAGCACCAGCGCCGCCATCGGCGCGCGCCGCCAGGGCGCCGCCAGCTCGATCTCCTTGCCGCCATAGACGATGCGCGTCTTGCCCTGCGCCGCCAGCGCCGCCTCGGTGACGAGATGCTCGGTCATCTCCATCATCGCCTCGTAGTCGACATAGGCCTGGTAGAGCTCGAGCAGGGTGAATTCCGGATTGTGCCGCGGCGAGATGCCCTCGTTGCGGAAGTTGCGGTTGATCTCGAACAGCCTGTCCGAGAGCCCGCCCACCAGCAGGCGCTTCAGGAACAGTTCCGGCGAGATGCGCAGATAGAGATCGATGTCGAGCGTGTTGTGATGCGTGACGAAGGGCTTCGCCGCGGCGCCGCCGGGGATCGCCTGCAGCATCGGCGTCTCGACCTCGAGGAAGCCGCGCTCGACGAGGCGCTGGCGGATCGCCGCGACGATCCGCGAGCGCTTGCGCAGCACTGTGCGGCTGTCCTCGTTGACGATGAGGTCGAGATAGCGCTGGCGATAGCGCGTCTCGACATCGGCAAGCCCGTGATACTTCTCCGGCAGCGGCAGCAGCGCCTTGGCCAGCACCTCGATCCCCGTGGCGTTCACCGTGAGCTCGCCGCGCTTGGTGCGCCGGACGAGGCCCTCGACGCCGATGATGTCGCCGAGATCGAGGAGGCGCACCACCGCGAGCTGCTGCTCGCTTAGCAGCTTCTTGTCGCTGAAGATTTGGATCTTGCCGGAGCTGTCGTGGAGATCGATGAACATGCCGCCGTTGCGCATCGCGCGGACGCGGCCGGCGACCGCGACGCGGTCCGCGGTGACGCTGTCGGGCGCGAGATCGGCGTAACGCTCGTCGAGCGCGGCCGCCTCGGCGCTGCGCGGGAAGGCGTAGGGATAGGGATCGACGCCGAGCGCCTTGAGCTGCGCCAGCTTCTCCAGCCGTGCCGCGCGGAATTGATTGTCCTCGTCGCCCGTCATGTCCTGCCGATCCTGTGCGGGGGCCTGTTGTAACGGGTTGCAGGATCGCCTGCAAAGGCCGCCTGCGCCCGGCCGCTGTCCGATTGAGATTTCTGCCGCGACTGACGCCCTGCGGCGACAGAGCAACGCCGTCCATCGTCATGCCCGGGCCGGCCGCAGGCCGAGACCCGGGCATCCACGTCGTGCAACGAGCGCGCAGCACGACGTGGATGCGGGTCAAGCCCGCGCCTGTCCGGTTGAGGTTTTGTCGCGACTCACGCTCCTCCCGCGACGTGCCAATGCCCT
>JBKQTR010000231.1:0-21474 GCA_052143095.1 Allostellaceae bacterium | reverse complement strand
GTTCAGGATTTGCGCCTGGATCGAGACGTCGAGCGCCGAGGTCGGTTCGTCGCAGATGAGAAAGTCGGGGGTCGCCGCCAGCGCGCGGGCGATCGAGATGCGCTGACGCTGGCCGCCGGAGAATTCGTGCGGGTATTTGTCGCCATCGACCGCGGCGAGCTTCACCTGGCCGAGGAGCTCAGCGACGCGGGCGCGCACCGCCCGCTCGTCGGCGCAGAGCCGGTGCGTGCGCAAGGGCTCGGCAACGATGTCGCGCACGCGCCAGCGCGGGTTGAGGCTGGCATAAGGGTCCTGGAAGATCATTTGCAGCCTTCGGCGCAGCGGCCGCCGCGCGGCGCGCGTCGCCGGCAACGCGATGTCGGTGCCGGCGAAGACGACCCGGCCGCGTGTCGGCGTGTGAAGCCCGACGATGACGCGCGCCACCGTCGATTTGCCGCAACCGCTCTCGCCGACCAGCGCGAAGGTCTCGCCGCGGCCGATGGTGAAGTCGACGCCGTCCACCGCCTTGAGCACTATGCGGCCGCGCCGCTCGAGCAGCCGGTTGAGCAGCGGCGGCGAGACGTCGAAATGGCGCGCCAACCCCTCGACCTGCAGCAGCGGCGCTCCCGCGGACTCAGCCATGGCCGGCCTCGCGCGGCGGCGCCGCATGGAGCCAGCACGCCGCAGCGCCCGCCCCCGCCGGCATCAGCTCCGGCCGCTCGCCGCGGCATCGCTCGAAGGCCTGCGGACAGCGCGGATGAAAGGCGCAGCCGGCGGGGATGGCGGAAAGCCGCGGCATGGCGCCGTCGATCTGCAACAGCCGCTCGCGCTTCACGCCGAGCACCGGGATCGCGCCCATCAGCCCCACCGTGTAGGGATGCTGCGGGCGCTGCACCACCGCGCGCACCGGGCCGATCTCGACGATCCTGCCGGCATACATCACCGCGACCCGGTCGGCGGTCTCGGCGATCACGCCCATGTCGTGCGTCACCAGCATCGTCGCCATGCCATGCTCGCGCGTCAGCCGCTTCAGCAGCGCGATGATCTGCGCCTGGATCGAGACGTCGAGCGCGGTGGTGGGCTCGTCGGCGATGACCAGGCGCGGATTGGCGGCGAGCGCCAGCGCGATGACGATACGCTGGCGCATGCCGCCGGAGAATTGGTGGGGATAGTGGTCGATGCGCTGCTCGGGCGCGGGGATGCCGACCTCCTGCAGCAGCGCCAGCGCGCGCCGGCGCGCGGCGGCACGGTCGAGGCCGAGATGGACGCGGATGGTCTCGACCAGCTGGCGGCCCACGGTATAGAGCGGGTTGAGGCTGGTCAGCGGGTCCTGGAAGATGGCGCCGATCTCCTTGCCGCGCAGCGGCCGCATCGCCGCGTCGGAGAGATCGTCGATGCGCTTGCCGGCGAAGATGATGCGCCCGCCGGCGATGCGCGAGGGCGGCTCGAGCAGGCCGATGATCGCAGCACCCGTGATCGACTTGCCGGCGCCGGATTCGCCGACCACGCCCAGCACCTCGCCCGGCCCAATGGTGAATGAGACGTCATCGATGGCGGTGAGCACGCCGCGCCGCGTCGGAATCTCGATGCGGAGATGCTCGACCTCGAGCAGGCTCTCCGCCATCAGCGGAGCTTCGGGTTGAGCGCGTCGCGCAGCCAGTCGCCAAGCAGGTTGACGGCGAGCGTCAGGCTGGCCAGCGCGATGGCGGGATAGAGCAGGATCCAGTGCCATTCGCCGGAGAAGATGAAATTGTCGCCGATGCGGATGAGTGTGCCGAGCGAGGGCTGGGTCACCGGCATGCCGAGCCCGAGGAAGGACAGCGCCGCCTCGGTGAGGATGGCGATGGCGAGGTTGATGGTGGCGATGACCAGCACCGGCCCCAGCGCATTGGGCAGCACGTGGCGCCAGGCGATCATCACGGGGTGGACGCCGATGATGCGCGCCGCCTGGACGTATTCTTTCGAACGCTCGACCAGGGTCGAGCCGCGCACGGTGCGGGCGAACTGCACCCAGATCGAGCTGGCGATGGCGAGGATCACGACATAGACCGCGGTCTCGTCCTGCCGGTCGTGCGGCAGCAGGCTGCGCGCCACCCCGTCGACCAGCAGCGCCACCAATATCGCGGGAAAGGAGAGCTGCACATCGGCGATGCGCATGATCACCGCGTCGACCCAGCCGCCGGCGTAGCCCGCCAGCAGCCCCAGGCCGAGGCCGAGAATGGCGGCGAGCAGGACGGCGGCGCCGCCGACGAAGAGCGACAGCCTGAGACCGTAGAGGATGGCAGAGAGCACGTCGCGGCCCTGATCGTCGGTGCCCAGCGGGTAGGACCAGTCGCCGCCTTCCTCCCACGCCGGCGGGTCGCGCGCCTGCAGCAGGTCGAGGCTGGCAAGATCATAGGGGTTGTGCGGCGCCAACAGCGGCGCCAGCACCGCGCCCAGCACCAGCAGCAGTGTCGCGGCGGCGGCGGCGACGGTCACCGGCGAGCGGCGGAAGCTCCAGAAGAGATCGCTGTCGGCGAGCCGGCGCAGCGCGCCCGGCCGCGCGCCGGGAGCCGTGCCGTCAGAGGCCATGGGCGCCCGCGGCGTCGCGCTCGATGCGCAGGCGCGGGTCGACGGCATAGTAGAGGAGATCGACGATCAGGTTGATGACCACGAAGAAGAAGGCGACGAGCATGAGATAGGCGGCCATGACGGGGATGTCGGCGAAGCCGATCGCCTGGACGATGAGAAAGCCCATGCCGGGCCATTGGAAGACGGTCTCGGTGATGATGGCGAAGGCGATGATGGCGCCGAGCTGCAGCCCGGTGATGGTGATGACCGGCACCAGCGTGTTCCTGAGCGCGTGGCCGAAATGGACGATGCGGTTGGGCAGGCCGCGCGCCCGGGCGAATTTGATGTAGTCGGTGCGCAGCACCTCGAGCATCTCGGCGCGCACCAGGCGCATGATCAAGGTCATCTGGAACAGCGCGAGCGTGATCGCCGGCAGGATCAGCGATTTGAGCCCGGACGGCGTCAGCAAGCCGGTCGTCCACCAGCCCAGCGCCACGACATCGCCGCGGCCGAAGGAGGGCAGCCAGCCCAAACTCACCGAGAACAGCACGATCAACAGGATGCCGATGAGAAATGTCGGCAGCGACACGCCGATGAGCGAGACCGCCATGAAAAGGCGCGAGAGCGCGCCGTTGCGGTTGAGGCCGGTATAGACGCCCATCGGCACGCCGACGGCGAGCGCGAGCAAGGCCGCGGCGATGCTCAGCTCCAGCGTCGCGGGCAGGCGCTCGGCGATGATCTCGCCGACCGGGCGCGCATATTGATAGGAGACGCCGAAATCGCCCTTGAGCGCGCGGCCGAGGAAGCGGCCGAACTGTACCGGTGCCGGGTCGTTGAGGCCGAGCTCCTGGCGCAGCCGGGCGCGATCCTCGAGCGAGGTGTCCTGCCCCACCATGTTGTTGATGGGGTCGCCGACATAGCGGAACAGCATGAAGGCGATGAGCCCGACGGTCAGCATCACCGCCACGGACTGCGCCAGCCGGCGAAGGATGAAAGCGATCATGCGCGCGCGCGGGCGTGCGCTACAGCCAGGGCCCGTACCATGGGGTGCTGGTCTCCACGCCGCGCCGCCGGCGTTGTGGCGGCTCGGTCAGGCGGTCGCGGCTCAGCCTCTGCGCGCCACATTCGGCGCGCAGCATAGGCAGGCGATCCGGGCTGTCAATCGTCGAGGCCGGAGGCAGGCGCCGGCTCGGGGTCGTTCGACGAGGATTGCGTCGCCGCTTCCGCGCGCAACCGATCGATGACCCGCCGCCGATAGTCGGGATCGACGATCACCCGATCGAGATCGATCCCGCCGAACATCGGCTCCTCGACACCCTTGGCCATGCCCATGCCCGCCTCCCTCCGCGGCACAGAATGACGGAGTGGCGCGATGCTCGACCAAGGAAATCTGAGGTTATGGCGAGGCGGTCTGGGGAAAAGCCTGTTGATATCTGTGTTGGCTGCAGTTGCATGCATCGCCGCCAGCATTGGGCGATCAATACCTTAGAAAGGGCACTGCGACAGGTCGTCGCAGCTGTGCAGCCGATCGCGGGGCCGGTGCGCCGGGGCACGCGCCCCACGCTCGGCGAGCGCAGGGTGCCTGCCGCGGGTTTGACTCGGTCGCGCCGGCGGGCGGATAGTAGGCCGCCATCGATCAGCGAAGGAAATCCCATGCCGCGTGGCAATTCGGCGGCGAGCCGCGACATCGCCTTTCATCTGCACCCTTACACTCATCTCAAGAAGCATGAGAGCGAGGGTCCACTCGTCATCACCGAAGGCAAAGGCATCTACGTCTATGACGAGAACGGCAAGGAATATATCGAGGGGCTCGCCGGGCTCTGGTGCACCTCGCTGGGCTTCGGCGAGGAGCGGCTGGTCGAGGCGGCGACGCGACAGCTGAAGCGGCTGCCCTACTATCACATTTTCAACCACAAGTCGCATGAAGGAGCGGCGGAGCTGGCCGAGCGGATCATCGGGCTGATGCCGGTGCCGATGTCGAAGGTGTTCTTCAACAATTCCGGCTCCGAGGCCAATGACAGCGCCGTCAAGATGGTGTGGTACTACAACAATGCGCGCGGCCGTCACCGCAAGAAGAAGATCATCGCCCGCATGAAGGGCTATCACGGCGTCACCGTGGCCTCGGCGAGCCTCACCGGGCTCGCCAACAATCATCGCGATTTCGACCTGCCGATCGCCCAGATCCGCCATGCCGACTGCCCGCATCATTACCGCTTCGCCAAGCCCGGCGAGAGCGAGGAGGATTTCGCCACGCGGCTCGCCGAAAGCCTCGAGGCGCAGATCCTGCGCGAGGACCCCGAGACGGTCGCCGCCTTCATCGCCGAGCCGGTGATGGGCGCCGGCGGCGTCATCCCGCCGCCCCGCACATATTTCGAGAAGATCCAGAAGATCCTCAGGAAATACGATGTGCTGCTGATCGCCGACGAGGTCATCTGCGGCTTCGGCCGCACCGGCCACATGTTCGGCAGCGAGACCTACGGGCTGACACCCGACATCATGACCATGGCCAAGGCGCTCTCCTCGGCCTATCTGCCGATCTCCGCCACGGTCATCAACGAGGAGCTCTATCAGGCCTTCGTCGGGCAAAGCGAGAAGATCGGCGTCTTCGCCCATGGCTTCACCTATTCCGCCCATCCCGTCTGCTGCGCCGTGGCGCTGGAGACGCTTAGGATCTATGACGAGCGCGACATCGTCGGCCAGGTGCGGACGGTGGCGCCGCGCCTCATCGAGGGGCTGCGCCGCTTCGCCGGGCACAAGCTGGTGGGGGAAGTGCGCGGCGTCGGCCTGCTGGCGGGTGTGGAACTGGTCAAGGACAAGGCGACCAAGGCGCCCTTCGAGCCGAAACTGGGGGTTGGCGCCCTGTTCGCCGCCCGCGCCCAGGAGCACGGGCTGATCCTGCGCGCCATGGCCGACACCGTGGCGCTCTGCCCGCCGCTGATCATCACCGGCGAAGAGATCGACGAAATGCTGCGCCGCTTCGCCAAGGCGCTCGACGACACCGACGCCGCCCTGAGCCGGGCGGGGCTCGCCTCGGTCGCCTGACTGAGGCTGCTTGTTGCGCCCGGCCGGAGGGCGCTATTCTCCGGGGGTGCGAGGGACGCACGGACGGAAGGCGATGGATTATCAGACTTTTTTCAAGACCCGCCTCGACGGGTTGCGCGCCGAAGGGCGCTATCGCGTCTTCGCCGATCTCGAGCGCCGGGCCGGCGCCTTCCCGCGCGCCTTCAATCACGATCTCGGCGCCGAGGTCACGGTCTGGTGCTCCAACGACTATCTCGGCATGGGGCAGCACCCTGCCGTGCTCGCGGCCATGCACGCGGCGATCGACCGCGTCGGCGCCGGCGCCGGCGGCACGCGCAACATCTCCGGCACGACGCATTACCATGTGGAGCTCGAGCGCGAGCTTGCCGCGCTGCACGGCATGGAGGCGGCGCTGGCCTTCACCTCGGGCTATGTCGCCAACGAGACGGCGCTCTCCACGTTGGCGCGCGAGCTGCCGCGCTGCGTCGTGTTCTCCGATGCGCTCAACCACGCCTCGATGATCGAAGGCATCCGCCACAGCGGCGCCGAGAAGCATATCTTCGCGCATAACGATCCCGCCGATCTCGAGCGGCTTCTCGCCGCCGCCGATCCGGGCCGGCCGAAGCTCGTCGCCTTCGAGAGCGTCTATTCCATGGATGGCGACATCGCGCCCATCGCCGAGCTCTGCGACGTCGCCGAGCGCCACGGCGCCATGACCTATCTCGACGAGGTGCATGCGGTGGGACTCTACGGCCCCAGCGGCGGCGGCATCGCCGAGCGCGATGGCGTCGGCCATCGCCTCACCGTCATCCAGGGCACGCTGGCGAAGGCCTTCGGCCTCGTCGGCGGCTACGTCGCGGGCTCCGCCGCCTTGATCGACTTCATCCGCAGCTTCGCCGCGGGCTTCATCTTCACGTCAGCGCTGCCGCCGGCGATCGCCGCCGGCGCCGTCGCCTCCATCCGCCACGTCCGCGCCGACAACGCGCTGCGCGAGCGGCATCAGGAGCGCGCGGCACGCTTGAAGCGGCGCTTGCTCGAGGCGGAGCTCCCGGTCATGCCCAGCCCGAGCCACGTGGTGCCGGTGCTGGTCGGCGATGCCCGGCTGTGCAAGCAGGCCTCCGACGATCTGCTGGAGCGCCACCGCATCTACGTTCAGCCGATCAACTACCCGACCGTGCCGCGCGGCGCCGAGCGGCTGCGCCTCACCCCCTCGCCGCAGCACAGCGACGACGACATCGAGCGGCTGGTGGCGTCGCTGGTTGACGTCTGGGCGCGGCTGCCCATCCGCCGCGTTGCGTGAGGCCGATGTTCAAGGACAACTCGCTCATCCCCGCCGAGGCCGTCCGGCTCGCCGCGCTGGGGCTGCTGGCGGAGGCGCCGCGGCGTTACGGCGAGCTCGCCGGCGAGATCCGACACTTCACCAGCCGCGTCGTCGGCCCGTCGCTCGACCTCATGGGCACCTCGCTCGAGCTCTTGCGCTATGAGGGGCTGATCGAGGCGGTGGACGGCCAGGGCATGAGCGACAATGCCGTGCTGCGGCTGACGGCGCAGGGCAGCGAGGCGTTCGCCGGCCTGCTCAAGGCGCAGCTCCGCTCGCCCACCACCGACATGAACCGGCTGGCGATGCTGCTGAAGCTGCGCTTCCTGCATCATCTGCCGGAAGCCGAGCGGCAAGGCCAGCTCGCGCTGATGGCGGAATCGCTGGAGAGCGAGCGCGTCCGGCTCGACGAGCTGCGCCAGCACGGCGCGCCCGGCCTGTTCCGCGACTGGCTCGAGCAGGACATCGCGCTCGCCGACGCCCGCATCGCCTGGCTCCGGCGCCGCGACCGCTGAGCGCGGCCGATGCGCGTGCAGTTCCTGGGCTGCGGCGACGCCTTCGGCAGCGGCGGACGCTTCAACACCTGCTTCCACGTGACGACGGCGCAGAGCGCCTTCCTCATCGACTGCGGCGCCTCGTCGATGATCGCGCTGCGCAAGTTCGGCGTCGACCCCAACGCGATTGCCAGCATCTTCATCAGCCACCTGCACGGCGATCATTTCGGTGGGCTGCCGTTCCTGCTGCTCGACGCGCAGCTGGTCAGCCGCCGCACCGCGCCGCTCACCATCGCCGGCCCGCCCGGCCTCGCCGAGCGCCTCGGCGTCACCATGGAGGCGCTGTTTCCGGGGTCGGCGGCGATCGAGCGCCGCTTCCCGCTTGACCTCGTCGAGCTCGCGCCCGGCGAGCGTCGCGCGGTCGGCGGCGTGACGGTGACGCCCTATCTCGTGCGCCACGCCTGCGGCGCGCCGCCTTTCGCGCTCCGGCTCGAGAGCGGCGGCAAGGTGGTGGCCTATACCGGCGACACCGAATGGACCGAGGCGCTGATCCCGGCCGCGCAAGAAGCCGACCTCTTCATCGCCGAGGCCTATTTCCACGACAAGAAGATCCGCCATCACCTCGACTGGCAGAGCCTCGCGCCGCATCTGCCGGCGATCCGGCCGAAGCGCTTGATCCTCACCCATTTCAGCCCGGACATGCTGGCGCGGATCGGCGACCTGCCGGTCGAGGCGGCGGAGGACGGCAAGATCGTCGAGGTGTGAGCGTCCGTTGAGGCGCGACGTGGCCCCGCCGCTCTCCGGCGGCTGGCGCAGTGCCTCCAAGCTGGCGCGCTGGAACTCCGGCGTCAGCTTATATCTATCACTCATTGGCAAAACCTTAATTCCTCTCGGCTACGATATGGCTCGATCCCAGCGTTAAATGACGGAAGAGCGATGTCCTTGCAGACCGGGGCGAAATGCGTGCCGCTCGTCGATGAAGACCGCGATATGCGCGGGCTCATCCGCCGCATGGCAAAACCGGTCTCGCCGGCGCAAATGCAACCCTCGGTCCAGTTACTCGCCAGCAGGAGCCGCTGACATGCGTCCACCCAGTGCCCGTTCGCGCGAGTTTCAAGCGCTTGCGAAACCGCGGCCGGAGGATAGTGTCGCAGTGGCCCAGCCAGGCTCGACCATCGTCAACAACGGCGATGTCACCGAAGCGCTGCTCCGCGAGGCCGAGAAGCATAGTGGCGCTCATGGTTGGCGCGTCATCATCTTCCACCTCTCGAAGCTTCAGAAAGCGCATCGCCGCGACAAGCATCTGCAAATCGCGGGCAACATGCTGCAAGATGTCGTGAAGCGGCATTCGGGGCATCTCTTTCAGCTGCCGAACCACGATCTCGCGATCGTCTGCAAGGGCGTCGCAGGTAAGACCATTGATGACGCGATCGAGACGCTGAGATACCTCTTCAACGACGATCCGTTCGCGCAGCGATCGGTCGGCGAGAACGGGTTCTACTCCAGTTTCGATTTGGAAAAGGGGCACGCGCAGCTCATTGCCGCGATTCGCAAGCGGGGGGTCGGCACCAGGCCCGTGCAGCCACCGACGCATGCACCCGTGCCGCCGGATGTCGCCCAAACGAGTTCTGCGCTTGACCCTGCGCGCGTCGCCGAGCTGCTGACCGCCGTCAGCAGGCTCGATCTCTCGCCGATGCTGCGACGGCAGACAGTCTGGAAGATGGTCGCCGGCCAGGAGCCGCGAGCGCATTCCGAGGAGCTCTTCATCTCGATCAAGGCGTTGCGAGAGGCCGTGGGGCCGGCGTTCGAGGTTGCGAGCGGTCACCAGCTTTTCAGCTATCTTACCCGCTGGCTCGACAACTACATGCTGAAGACCATATCGTGGGAGCATTTCAGCGTCGGGCCACCGCTCAGCTTTAACATCAATCTGGAAACGCTCCGCTCGCCGGAGTTTGCGGATTTTGAAAAACGGCGGCCACCTCGATGGCACGACCGCATCATGCTGGAGCTGCAGCTCGCCGATGTCTGGGCCGACTTCCCCGCCTTCTTGGACCTCGGCAAGCGGCTCAAGCAGAACGGCTATCTGCGTTGCCTCGACGGGGTTGTGTTCAGTGCGTTGAG
The DNA here is from genome assembly GCA_052143095.1 of Allostellaceae bacterium. Classification (GTDB taxonomy): domain Bacteria; phylum Pseudomonadota; class Alphaproteobacteria; order ATCC43930; family CGMCC-115725; genus DAHUYF01. The sequence goes on along the minus strand of JBKQTR010000231.1, from coordinate 11,991 downwards.
GTTCCTGAACTTGCGCCGGCTCGAGGTCGACTACGTCAAGCTCATTTGGGATGACGGCTTGCTGAAGCTTGGCGAGAACGCGCTGCGCGAGCTGTGCCAGTCGATCGCCGAGTGCGGAAGGGACCGAATCATTCTGACGCGTTGCGGTCGCGACGAGGCGGTCCGCGTCGGCCGCGCCCTCGGAATCGAGCTCTTCCAGGGATGGACCATCACGGGAACCAGTCAGCTCGCCCAGACATAACGACGGGGATCGGGCGGCTCGCAGGCGATCACGGATTAAATGGCGGTTGCGGCGTCCAGCCTCTTTTCGAGTTCCGCCGCGTAGCCATCCATCTCATCCGCCAGTTTGAGGATTTCAGCAGAGATCGGCAGAGTGATGGCCGCCGCCATGGCGCGGAACTGAGCGGCCTTGGCGCGTAGGTACGCGGTGTGCTTTCGAATATCGCGCATCGCCCAGAGGTAGCACGAAATTGCTAAATTTGATTTGAACCCGCCTTCGTGCACCGAACGGGAAGTTCGCATCGCCGCCGGTATAGCAATACAGGGGTATGCGACGATCACGCCTGCGAGCCGCCTCTGGTCTCTCTCGATCAACAGTGCGTCGGCGCATTGCCCGAATGTGCGGTCGGTCCCTGCAGCGCCCTGTGCTCTGTCAGCGATGAATTGCGTCCTTGACGCAGCGCCGAACGTTGTCCTGGTCATCGCCCCAACGAGGAGGCGGCGCCAATGGCGGGGCAGCTCATCAGCGACGACGGAAGCGGGTTCGAGTGGATGGTGGCAGCTATTGTAGGTGGTCTGACCGCCTACTATCGCGTGCTAAGGCCTGACAGGTCCATCGAGGCAGAAGAGCATTCTCATCCCGTATTGTCACGAGACGAGGCGTTGGCCTGGCTCCGACGCGCCGCGCGAGCGCGCGGCTTTGATGCCCGAGGCATCAAGTGACGACGGGATCGCGGATCGGTGCGCGCAGCGGGCAATGGCGGCCCGCTGGGCGCGATGGCCATGCTCAGGACGAGTACATACGACCTTGTTCTGACCGACGGGGTGTTGGGCCATGGAAATGGCCTTGATGTCGCTGACCGGGCGAAGGCGCTCGGACCAAGGCGATATTGTTTACCGCGCACGCCTCACAATTCCCGGCGGAACGGCTCGAACCTCATCTCTATGTCAGCAAGCCGGTCCGCCCCCGCGACCTGCTCGACATCGTTACGCGTTATGTGAATCAATGATTCTCACCGCGCCGATCGGAGCTATGACGGCCCGCGGCGCAATCTCATCGATCGTTTCCCGATGTAGGAAGTACTGGCGCTCCCAGAGCGCGAACGACGTGAACGCTCGCAACACGATTGATTGGTGCACGCTCTTGCGCGAACCCCGTAACGCTTCGCCAACGCGCTCAAGGTGGTTAATTGCACATGCAACTGCCCGCGGATGTATCGTCTATCTCGCAGCCGCTCAACTCCCGCTAGTCACGGCCGCACTTTCGGCTAGTTGCTATCATGAAAAATGACGCCGAGCGTCACGCGCTCGCCCGAGCGGATGCGGCTGACGCCGTGGCGATGGGTGACGCGGTAAACCCCCCGCGCGCCGCGCACCGGGCGGTGATGCACGGCGAAGATCACCGCCTCGCCCTGACCGAGCGGCACCACCTCGGCCTTTGACTGCCGGCGCGGGCGCTGCTCGACCAGCAGGAACTCGCCGCCGGTGAACTCCCGGGGGTCGCTGAGCAGCACCGTCAGCTGCAGCGGGAAGACGCGCTCGCCGTAGAGATCCTGGTGGAGGCAGTTGTAGTCCTCGGCGCCGTAGCGCAACAGCAGCGGTGTCGGCCGCGTCTGCCCGGCGGCGTGGCACTCCGTGAGATAGGCGTCGAGCGTGGGCGGAAAGCGTGCCCCCTCCCCCAGCGCCTGGCGCCAGCGATTGGCGATCCCCGCGAGCGGCGGATAGGCCGCCTGGCGCAGCGCCTCGACCGAAGCAGGCAAGGGATAGTGGAAATATTTGTACTCGCCGCTTCCGAAGCCGTGGCGCGCCATGACGACGCGGCTGCGGAACGCCGCCTCTTCGGCATAGAGCGCCGCGAGCGCCCGACAATCCGCCGGCGCCAGTGCCGCCGGCACCGTCGCATAGCCCCGCGCGTCGAGCGCGGCGGCGAGCTCGGCCCCGTCGAGGCGGGAGAAGCCAGTGTCGCTCATGGCGGCAACGATAGAGGCAAGTGCCGGCACGATCTATCCGGAGTGAGCGCGTGGAGCTCTGCACCTGTTGTGCGAAGCGGCAAGCGAGACGGAGCTTCTTACCGCGCCAGCTCCTCAGCCTCGCTCGAGAGCCCGAGGCTGCCGGCGGTGTTCGCCACCGCGGCGAGACAGAGCTGGGCGCGGTCGGCCGGCAGCCACACCGAAAACCGCGTGACGCAGCGCCCGCCTTCGCTCTCCGGCAGCTTCTGCGCATCGAGCCGCACGATGTTGGCGCCGTTCTGGGTGAAGATGTCGGCGAGCCGCGCGATGAGGCCGAGCTGGTCGCCACCGCTCACCTCGATGCGATGGGTGATCCGGCCCATCGGGCCCGGCCGCGGATCGAAGCCGTAAGGCACGACGCGGATCTGGGCGCCGCCGAGCTCCGGCAGGCGCGCCAGCTCGTCCTGCAGCCAGGGGGCGCCGATGCCGTCGGGCAGCTCGCAGATCGAGGTGAACTCGGCGCCCTTGCCGAGCACGGCAAAGGTGGTGTCGCGCAGATTGATGCCGGCCGAGAACAGGCAATCGGCGATCGCCGAGACCAGGCCGACGCGATCGAGGCAGAGAATGGAGACCAGGGCTACCGCCATCGTGCGCCTCCCTTGACCTCAGTAAAGATGCTGGCCGCCGGTGATGAAGATCTCGGTGCCGGTGACATAGCTGGACTCCGCGGCGCAGAGATAGAAGATGGCCGACGCCACGTCCTCGGGCGTGCCGAGGCGGTGCAGCGGGATGCGCGGGATCAGCACCTCGGTCTCCGGCGACAGCATCGCCGTCTCGATCTCGCCCGGCGCCACCGCATTGACCCGTACGCCGAGCTGGGCGAATTCCACCGCCATCTCGCGCGTCAGCGCCGAGAGCGCGGCCTTGGAGGTGGAATAGGCCGAGCCCGCGAAAGGATGGACGGCGTGGCCGGCGATCGAGGTGACGTTGACGATGGCGCCCTTGCCGCGCGCCAACGCCGCGGCGAGACCGCGCGCTAGGCTCAGCGGCGTAAAGAAATTGAGCTGGAACACGTCGCGCCAATCGCCGAGGTCGCCGTTGAGGCAGCCCAGCCGCTCCTTGAACGGCGTCTTGGGCGAGACGCCGGCGTTGTTGACCAGCGCCTGCAGCGCGCCGTCGCCGATGATCGCGTTGACCTCGGCGATGAAGCGCTCGACGGCATCGGCGTCGGCGAGATCGGCGCTGACGTGATGCGTCCAGTTGGGATCGCGCTTGCATTCCGCCGGCACGCCCTCGCGCGAGCTGGTGATCACCCGCCAGCCGGCATCGCTGAAGCGCCGCACCGTGGCATGGCCGATGCCGCGGCTCGCGCCGGTGAGGAGAAGGGTGTTGCGCTCTGCGGTCATGACGCAAGCTTAGAAGAAGCGGCGGCCGGCGGGAAGCTGCGCCGCGGCTCGTCGATGCCTTCGGGGTCCTGATGGATCATCACCTCGGCCTGCGGGAAGGCGGCGAGGATCTCGGCCTCGACCGCATCGGAGATGCGGTGCGCCTCGATGAGGGTGAGGCCGCCATCCATCTCGACATGGATCTGGATGAAGGCGTTGGGGCCGGCGGCGCGGGTGCGCAGATCATGCACCGCCTTGACCTGCGGGTTTGCCAGCGCGATGGCGCGGATCCTGGCGCGGGCGCCGTCGGACAGCTCGCGGTCCATGAGCTGGACGACCGCCGTCTTGCCGACACGCCAGGCGCCGTAGACGATCCAGAAGCCGATCGCGCCGCCGAACAGCGGATCGAGATAGACCCAACCCAGCCAGCGCGTCGCCAGCAGCGAGACGACAACGCTGCCGTTCAGGATGAGGTCGGTGCGATAGTGGAACTCGTCGGCGCTTATCACCAGCGAGCCGGTGCGGCGCACCACGGAGCGCTGATAGACGACCAGGATCAGCGTCACGGCGATGGCGAAGGCCATGACCGCGATGCCGATGCCGGTGTTGCTCACCGGCTGCGGCGTGAGGATGTGCTGCAGCGCCTGGATGATCAGCAGCACCGCGGAGCCGGTGATGAAAGCAGCCTGCCCCAGGCTCGCCAGCGGCTCGGCCTTGCCATGGCCGAAGCGGTGCTCGCGGTCGGCCGGCACCAGCGCCTGCTGCACCGCGACCAGATTGACCAGCGAGGCGGCGGCATCGAGCAGGGAATCGAGCAAGCTCGACAGCAGGCTCACCGAATCAGTCAGCAACCAGGCCACGAGCTTGACCAGGATCATCGCCACGGCCACGGTGAGCGACGCGTAGGTCGCGTGCCGCATCAGCGCGCCGGCCCGGGCGGTGCGCTCGGCGACGCTCACGGGAAGAGAAGCTCGCTGCGCCAGCCCTCGCCGTCGCGGCTGTAGACGAGGCGGTCATGCAGCCGGTGCGGCCGGTCCTGCCAGAACTCGATGCGCTGGGGCACGACGCGCCAGCCCGACCAGCGCGGCGGCCGCGGAATCGGCCCCTCGCCGAAGCGCCGGGCGATTTCGGCGAAGCGCTCTTCCAGCGCCTGCCTGCTCGCCACGGGGCGCGACTGGGCCGAGGCCCAGGCGCCGATCTGGCTCTGGCGCGGGCGGATGGCGAAATAGGCATCCGCCTCCGCCGCGGTCACGCTCTCGACCGCGCCCTCGACACGGATCTGCCGCAACAGCGACTTCCAATGGAAACAGAGCGCCGCGCGCGGGTTGCCGGCGAGCTCCTCGCCCTTGCGGCTGTCGAGATTGCTGTAGAAGACGAAGCCCCGCTCGTCGACGCCCTTCAGCAGGATCATGCGCGCCGCCGGCAGGCCGTCGGCGCTCGCGGTCGCCACGGTCATGGCATTGGCGTCGCGCGGCTCCGTCGCCTGGGCCTCGGCGAACCAGGCCGCGAACTCGTCGAAGGGCTGGCGGTAGGGAATGCTGCTCAACGGGGTGCCTCCTGGCGGCCTACCATAGACCGAAGCGCGGGCTTTTCGAAGCCGCGGGTTGCCCCTGCCCGGCGCAGCCGTCAAGATGGGCGCGGTCGGCGGCTGGAGAGCGAGGTAAGCGGATTTTGGCTATGAGAGACCCCTATGTCGTCCTCGGCGTCGACCGCGACGCCTCCGACGACGCCATCAAGAAGGCCTATCACCGGCTCGCGAAAAAGCTCCATCCCGACATGAACCCGGGCAACCGCGCCAAGGAGCAACAGTTCAAGGAGATCTCGGCGGCCTACGACCTGCTCTCCGATCCCGTGAAGCGGGCGCGCTTCGACCGCGGCGAGATCGATGCCGGCGGCGGCGAGCGCGGCTTCCACGCGCAAGGCGCCCGCGCCTATCGCCGCGCCGAGTCCAGCTTCTCCTTCGACGAGATCATCGCCGAGATCCTCGGTCGCGGCCGGCGCGAGAGCGAAGAGCGCTTGGGCGATGTCAGCCAGTCGCTGCGCCTCTCCTTCATCGAGGCGGCGGTCGGCGGCAAGCGGCGCATCGTCGCGGCGGATGGCCGCAGCGTCGATATCGTCGTGCCTGCCGGCATCGACAGCGGCCAGACCTTGCGCCTCAAAGGCCAGGGACCGCGCGGCCCGCGCGGCGTCGCCCCGGGCGACCTCTATCTCGACATCGAGGTCGAGGCGCATGCCTTCTTTCAGCGCAAGGAGCACGACATCCATATCGACTTGCCGGTGACGCTGACCGAGGCGGCGCTGGGCGCGCGGATCACCGTGCCGACCATTCACGGGCCGGTCGCGGTCAAGGTGCCGCGCGGCTCCAACAGCGGCGCGACGCTGCGCCTCAAGGGCAAGGGCATCACCGTCGCCGGCAAGGCCGGCGATCAGTACGTCAAGCTCCGAATCATGCTGCCCGATCCGCCCGATGCCGAGCTCACGGCATTCCTGGAACGTTGGGGAACCAAGCATCCCTACAGCGTCCGCCGCGCCTTCGACTGACCGGGCTCACGCCCGACGATGGTGCTGTGGCTGCGGCACCGGCGCCGCCGGCGCGCCGGGGCCGATGAGCTCGCTCAGCGGCAGCGCGAGCGCCGCGTTCTCGGCAGCGGCGACGCGGGCGATCGCCGGCGCGATGCGCGCCTGCCAAGGCAAGCCCGCCTCCTCCGCGAGGCCCGCCGCGAGCGGCAGACCGAGCGCCCGGTAGAGATCGATCAGCGTCGCGCCGTCGAGCGCCCGCGCCAGCACCCAGCCGCCATTGGCCGCCTCGGCGACAAAGCCCGCCTGGCGCAGCGCCGCGAGGTCGTCATCGACGATGGAGGCAGCCATGCCGAGCCGCTCGGCAAGCCGGCTGACCGACAGCGTGCCGCCGTGGCGCATCTGCGCGGCGAGCTCGGCGAGGAGCGCGAGGCCGAGGCCGAGCCGATGCGCCGAGCCTGATGCGCTCGCCGCTTGCCGGTCGATCCGCCAGCGTGGCAGCGCCGCGGCGACGACGGCACCGAACAGCACCGCGGCCCAGACGACATAGAGCCACAGCAGAAAGATCGGAATCGCCGCCAGCGCGCCGTAGACGACGCGGTAGCTGGAGAAATGGACGATGTACAGCGCGAAGCCGACCTTGAGCAGCTCGACCAGTGCCGCCGCCACCAGGGCGCCGGCAAAGGCCTCGCGCCAGCGCACCGAGCGGTTGGGGATGAGCGCGTAGATCAGGGTGAAGGCCAGGCTCTCCAGCACGAACGGCAGGGCGCGCAGCAGCTGATGCACGTCCTGGCTGCGCGACAGCTCCGTGGCGTCGAGGCCGGTGTGACGGGCGACGAGATCGATGTAGCCGGGCAGCGAGACGCTGACGCCGAGCAGCAGCGGGCCCAGCGTCAGGATCGCCCAATAGACGAGGAAGCGCCGCAGCCACGGGCGCGGCGACTGCACCTGCCAGACGTGATGGAGCTGGTCCTCGATGGCAGCGAGCAGCAGTACGGCGGTGATGGCGAGTGCCGCCACGCCGATGGAGGTGGTGCGCACGACCGTGCCGGCGAAGTAGCGGAACCACCATTCGGCCTCGGCGCCGACCTCCGGCACGAAGGTGCGGAAAATCGAGCCGAGGAGCTGGTCGCGGGTCTCGGTGAAGACCGGGAAGGCCGACAGCACCGCGAGCGCGATGGCGGTCAGCGGCACCAGCGCCACCAGCGTCGTGTAGGCGAGCGCGCCCGCGCCGGCGAGACAGCCGTCGTCGACGAACCGACGGATGGCGTAGCGGGTGAAATCCCGGGCGGTCGCCGCCCGACCGATCAGGGCTCGCAGAGGCATGGTGGAGAGGCTTAGCATATTCGCGCCACCGTTGCCGCTCCACTCCCTCCCATGCCCGCCGGAGCCGGCGCTTTCCGCCCCCCTTGCCCATCGTGTAGGATCGCCGGAGCTTGCACGGATAGTTGAAGCGGTTTCAGGGGCAATACGCGTATGACGGAAGCAAAGGCGCTCATGCGGGGAAAACGCGGTTTGATCATGGGCGTCGCCAATGAGCGCTCGCTCGCCTGGGGCATCGCCAAGGCGGTGGCGGCACAAGGGGCCGAGATCGCCTTCACCTATCAGGGCGAGGCGCTCGGCAGGCGCGTCCGCCCGCTTGCCGAGAGTGTCGGCAGCGATTTCGTCGTGGAGTGCGACGTCACCAACGAGGCGAGCCTCGATGCCGTCTTCGCCGCGCTCGGCGAGCGCTGGGGCCGACTCGACTTCGCCGTCCATGCCGTCGCCTTCGCCGATCCGAGCGAGCTCAAGGGCCGCTACGTCGACACCAGCCGCGGCAACTTCCTCAGGAGCCTCGACATCTCCTGTTTCTCGTTCACCGATCTGGCGCGGCGCGCCTCGGCGATGATGGACACCGGCGGCGCGCTGCTCACGCTCACCTATCTCGGCGCCGAGCGCGTCATGCCGCATTACAATCTGATGGGCGTCGCCAAGGCCGCGCTCGAAGCGAGCGTGCAGTATCTTGCCGTCGATCTCGGCGGCCAGAACATCCGCGTCAACGCCATCTCCGCCGGTCCGATCAAGACGCTGGCGGCCTCCGGCATCGGCGATTTCCGCTACATCCTCAAATGGAACCAGTACAACTCGCCGCTCAAGCGCAACGTCACCATCGTGGATGTCTGCGGCGCCGCGCTCTATCTCCTCAGCGATCTCGGCTCCGGCGTCACCGGCGAGGTGCATCACGTCGATTGCGGCTATCACGTCGTCGGCATGAAGGCGGTCGACGCGCCGGACATAGCCGTGGTGTAGGAGCCGTGGCGGGCAACAGCTTCGGCACCGTGTTCCGCTTCACCACCTGGGGTGAGAGCCACGGACCCGCGATCGGCTGCGTTGTCGACGGCGTGCCGCCGCGCCTGCCGCTTGCCGAGTCCGACATCCAGCATTGGCTCGACCGGCGCAAGCCGGGCCAGTCGCGCTTCGCCAGCCAGCGCCGCGAAAGCGACCGGGTGCAGATCCTCTCCGGCGTGTTCGAGGGCAGGACGACGGGCACGCCGATCTCGCTGCTGATCGAGAACGAGGATGCGCGCTCGAAGGATTATGCCGAGACTAGGGACAGCTTCCGCCCCGGCCATGCCGACTACACCTACTGGAAGAAATACGGCATCCGCGATCACCGCGGCGGCGGCCGCGCCTCGGCGCGCGAGACCGCTTCGCGCGTCGCCGCCGGCGCCGTCGCGCGCAAGATCCTCGGCGACGCCGTCGCCATCCGCGGCGCCCTCGTCCAGATCGGGCCGCACCGTATCGACCGCGCGCGCTGGGACTGGAATGCGGTCGAGGATAATCCGTTCTGGTCGCCCGATCGGCAGGCGGTGCAGCTTTGGGAGGGCTTCCTCGACGAGGTGCGCAAGAGCGGCTCGTCGACCGGCGCGGTGATCGAGGTGGTGGCGAGCGGCGTGCCGGCCGGGCTGGGCGAGCCGATCCACGACAAGCTCGACGCCGATCTCGCCCGGGCGATGATGAGCATCAACGCCGTCAAGGCGGTCGAGATCGGCGCCGGCTTCGCCGCGGCCGAGCTCAGCGGCGAGGAGAACGCCGACGAGATCCGCATGCAGCAGGGCGAGGTGAGCTTCCTGTCGAACAATGCCGGCGGCATCCTCGGCGGCATTTCCAGCGGCCAGGACATCGTGCTGCGCTTCGCTGTGAAGCCGACCAGCTCGATCCTGACGCCGCGGCGCTCGGTCGATATCCACGGCAACGAGGTCGAGGTCAGCACCAAGGGCCGCCACGACCCCTGCGTCGGCATCCGCGCCGTGCCGGTCGGCGAGGCGATGATGGCGGTCGTGCTCGCCGATCATCTGTTGCGCCACCGCGCCCAGTGCGGCTGAGCCCACAGCGACAAGGAGGACCCATGCCGCAGCCCGACCATGTCTCGGCGCTCCCGCTCGGCGACCCCGCCGGACTCGACGACGATCTCAAGGCGGCTTACGCCAAATGCGTCGAGAAGCTCGGCTTCGTGCCCAATGTGCTGCAGGCCTACAGCCTGCGGCCGCAGAAGCTGCGCAGCTTCATGGCGATGTATAACGAGCTCATGCTCGCGCCCTCCGGCCTCAGCAAGCTCGAGCGCGAGATGGTGGCCGTCGTCGTTTCCTCGGCCAACCGCTGTTATTACTGCCTCGTCGCCCACGGCCAGGCGGTGCGCAAGCTGTCGGGCGATGCCGAGCTCGGCGAGATGATGGCGATGAACTATCGCGTCGCCAAGCTCGACCGGCGCCAGCGCGCCATGCTCGACTTCGCCTGGAAGCTCACCGTCGCGCCGCATGATGTCGGCGACGCCGACCGCGCCGCGCTCGCCGCGGCAGGATTCGGCGCCAAGGACATCTTCGACCTCGCCGAGACCGTCGCCTTCTTCAACCTGTCGAACCGCATGGCCTATGCGCTCGACATGATGCCGAACCGCGACTACCACCGCCTCGACCGCTAACCGGAGCTCGTCCATGCGCCGCGTCATCGTCGGCTTCTTCGCCTTCATCGGCTTCTTCGTCTTCGCCCTCATCCTGGTCGGGGTCGGGCTGTGGCTCTTCGCCGCGCCGCGCGAGAAGCCGCTCGCCGAGCGGAACGTGCTGCTGGTCGACCTCACGCAGTCGCTGCCGGAAGGCCCGTCCGGCGACGGCATCGAGCGCATCCTGCTGGGCGAGCAGACGAGCCTGCGCGACGTGCTCGACGCTCTCGAGCGCGCCGGGAACGATCCGCGCATCGGCGGCCTCGTCGCGCGGCTCGGGGACGGCGCGGTCGGCACGGCGCAGGCGCAGGAGCTGCGCGATGCCATCGCCGCCTTCCGCGCCAAGGGCAAGTTCGCCTTCGGCTACGCCGACAGCTTCGGCGAGCTCGGCTCCGGCATGCGCAGCTACTACCTCGCGACCGCTTTCGACGAGATCTGGCTGCAGCCGGTGGGCGAGGTCGGGATCGTCGGCCTGCGCGCCGAGATGCCGTTCTTCCGCGGCGCGCTGGACAAGCTCGGCATCGAGCCGCGCTTCGACCATCGCGAGGAATTCAAGACGGCGATGAACACGCTGACCGAGACCAAGATGACGCCGGCGCATCGCGAGGAAACGGACCTGCTGCTGCGCTCGGTCTACGGCCAGATGGTGACCGGCATCGCCGAGGGCCGCCGCCTCGACCAGCCGCGCGTGCGCAGCCTGGTCGATCAGGGGCCGTTCACCGCCGATCAGGCGCTCGACGCGCATCTCATCGACCATGTGGGATATCGCGACGACGCCGTCGCCGTGGCGCGCGTCCGCGCCGGCGAGAACGCATCGCTCGTCTCGCTGCAGCGCTATCTCGACAGCGCCGGCCGGCCGCATCAGAGCGGCCCGACCGTCGCCGTCATCTACGGCACTGGCCTCATCACCCGCGGCGACAGTTCCAACAGCCCGCTCTCGGGCTCGGGCGTCATGGGCGCCGACAGCGTCACCCGAGCCTTCCGCCAGGCGGCGGAAGATGCGAGCGTCCGTGCCATCCTCTTCCGCATCGACAGCCCCGGCGGCTCCGCCACCGCCTCGGAGACGATCTGGCGCGAGGTGGTGCGCGCCAAGGAGGCGGGCAAGCCGGTCGTCGTCAGCATGGGCAATGTGGCGGGCTCGGGCGGCTATTATGTCGCCGCCGGCGTCGACAAGATCGTCGCCGAGCCGGCGACGCTCACGGGCTCGATCGGCGTCGTCGGCGGCAAGGTGCTGCTGGGCGGGCTGTCGGAGAAGCTCGGCATCACCTGGGACGCCTCGGAGATCGGCCGCAACGCCGGCATCGACAGCATCGTCGACGATTTCACGCCGCAGGAGCGCGAGCGCTTCGAACGCTCGCTCGACTATGTCTACGACATCTTCAAGGCGCGCGGCGCCGCCGGCCGGAAGCTCGGCGCCGACGCCGTCGAGGAGATCGCCAAGGGCCGCGTCTGGACCGGCGAGGACGCCAAGACGCGTGGTCTCGTCGACGCGCTCGGCGGCTTCGACACGGCGCTGGCGCTGGCGAAGCAAGCGGCCGGCCTCGCCGCCGACAGCGACGTCACCCTCAAGACCTTCCCGCCGCCGAGCGACACGCCCGCCGCCATCGTCGCCCGCCTGCTCGGCCGCGGCACCGGGGACAGCAGCGCGCGCGGCGCCGCGGCGCGGCTCGCAATCCTCGATCGCATGCTGGCAGCGCTGCAGCCGCTGGTGGAGCGCCTCGAGCTCGCCACCGCACCCCCCGGCGCGCTGACCATGCCGCCGGTGGAGCTAAGGTAGGCGGCACGTATTTCAGCTGCAGGAGCGCGGTGCGTCCTTCGAGACGCGGCGCTATGCGCCGCTCCTCAGGATGAGGAGATTTTCTTTGTGGCATCAGCCAGATGCCACACTCACTTCATCCTCATCCTGAGGAGCGCCCGTTAGGGCGGACAACCCGGCCGACCG
>JBKQTR010000230.1:0-2772 GCA_052143095.1 Allostellaceae bacterium | reverse complement strand
CAAGTTTGCCGAGAATGGCGAGTGGGAGAAGTCGCGCATTCTCTTCGTGCAGTATCAGGGCATCGAAGGCACCGGCCTCGACCAGTTCAAGGAGCCGGGCAAAGCGGTGATCCTCTATCCGCCCGAGTTCAAATCGGGCAAGTTCCTCTATCCCTATTCCAATCTCGCGAAATAAGGAGCGGGCGAAGATGGCGACGGCATCTCAGAGCACCCTGATGACAGCGCCGGATTTCGATCTCGAGGGCACCGATGGAAGGCGGCACCGCCTGGCCGATCTCAAGGGGACGAAGGCGACGCTGGTGATGTTCATCTGCAACCACTGCCCTTATGTGAAGGCGGTGCTCGACGACATCATCGCGGAGGTGCGGGAGCTGCAGCCGATGGGCGTCGGCGCCGTCGCCATCATGCCCAACGACACCGATGCCTATCCCGACGATTCCTTCGATAACATGCGACGCCTGGCGCAGGCGAAGGCCTTCCCCTTCCCCTATCTCATCGACCCCAGCCAGCAGGTCGCGCGCGCCTATGGCGCCGTCTGCACGCCCGACTTCTTCGGCTTCGACGCCGGGCTCGACCTCAGATACCGCGGCCGGATCTATGCCGTGCGCAATTTGCAGCGCGTCGCCGGCGGCAAGCGCGAGCTGTTCGAGGCGATGGCGGCGATCGCCCGGACCGGCGCTGCCCCGGCCGAGCAATATCCCGGCATCGGCTGCTCGATCAAATGGCGGGGCTGAGCGCTCAGCCCTTGCTCAGGCGGATCCTGCTTTCCTTGCCGCGGACGAGGCGGCGGATATTGGCGTGGTGGCGCAGGATCACCAGCACGGCAAGGAACGCCACCACCTCGGTCGGCTGGAACTCGCGGGTGAAGAGCCAGGCGTAAAGCGGCGCCAGCAGCGCCGCGACGAGCGCCGCCAGCGAGGAGTAGCGCGTCAGCGCCGCCACCGCGAGCCAGGTGGCGGCAGCGGCCAGCGCCACCGGCCAGGCATAGGCGAGCAGGATGCCGAGCGTGGTGGCGACGCCCTTGCCGCCCTTGAAGCCGAGCCAGACCGGAAAGAGATGGCCGAGAAAGGCGAAAGCCGCGGCATAGGCCGCCATGTCCGGACCGAACTGCTCGGCGATCAGCACCGCGACGGCGCCCTTGCCGGCGTCGAGCAGCAGGGTGAGCGCGGCAAGCGCCTTGCTGCCGGTGCGCAGCACGTTGGTGGCGCCGATATTGCCGGAGCCGATCCGGCGGATGTCGCCGTATCCGCCAAGCCGCGTCACCACCAGGCCGAACGGGATCGAGCCCAGGAGATAGGCGAGCAGCGCGCCCAGCGCGAACGGCCACTGATAGCTCCAATCGCCCATCGGCTGCGGCATCGCTGCTAGCGCCTCTCCCCGGCCGCAGTATCGGCGAGCGCCGGCTTAGGCGCCAGCACGGCGAGGATGAGGTCGCGCACCAGATGCGCGGTGCGGTGATCCCGGTCGAACTCGGGGATGTACTCGACGATCTCCAGCGCGCGCAGCTTCTCGTGCCGCGCCAGCAGCGACAGCGCCGCGCAGGTCGGCGCCGCGCGCAGCCCGTCGGGCTCCTTGAGGCCGATGCCCGGCGCGTCCACGGGGTCGAAGCCGTCGAGGTCGATGGTGAGGCCGAAGCCGGCGGTGCCGTTGGTGGCGATCGCCAGCCCTTCGGCGAGCGCCGCGTCGATGCCGCGGCGCTTCACCTCGTCCATCGCGATGATGCGCACGCCGAGCCGGCGCAGCAGCGCCATCTCGCCGCTCTCATAGGAGCGCACGCCGATATAGCAGACATGCTCCGGCCGCAGCACGCCGCTGCAGAGATCGAGGAACGGGGCGTAGCCGTGGCCGAGCAGCGCTGCCGCGCCCATGCCATGCGCGTTCATCGACGGCGTCGTCTCCGGGGTGTGCGCATCGAGATGCGCGTCGAGCCAGATCAGGCCCAGCGGCGCCCAGCCGTGGCCGCGCGCGACGCCGGCCCAGCTGCCCATGGCGATCGCGTGGTCGCCGCCCAGCACCACCGGCAGGCGCCGCGCGGCGATGGCGCGCGCGACCTCGTCGGCGAGCGCCGCAGCGTGGCGGGCGACGAGGCCGAAGGTCTCGGGCGGGCGCACGCGCGGATGCTCGCGCCAGCGCTTCTCGCTGTGCACCATGGCGCGCCACGCGGCGTCGAGGCCCTGCGCGTTGAGCCAGTCGGCGAGCCCGAGCGCTTTCAGCGCCGGCGGTCCTTCCTCGGTATGACGGAACCCGGCGCCCCATCCGGATGCGGCGCCGATCAGCGCGATCTCTGCCATCTCTCTCAGCCCTGATGGAGGAAAACGCTGCGGCCGGCGATCACCGTGCGCAGCACATGGCCCTGGACGGGACGGCCGTCGTAAGGCGAGTTCTTGGATTTAGAGCGCAAGCCGTCGACGTCAATACGCCACGGCCGCTCGAGATCGAAAATCACGAGATCGGCGGCGGCGCCGATGGCGAGCCGGCCCGCCGGCAGGCGCAGGATGGCGGCCGGCCGCTCGGTCAGCGGCCGCAGCGCCTCGAGCAGGCCGAGATGGCCGTTGTGGTAGAGCTCGAGCGTCAGCGGCAGCAGCGTCTCCAGCCCGATGATGCCGCTCGCCGCCGAGGCGAAGGGCAGGCGCTTCGATTCCTGGTCATGCGGCGAGTGGTCGCTGGCGATGGCGTCGATGGTGCGGTCCTGAAGCCCGGCGACCACCGCGCGCCGGTCCCAATCGCTCCGGAGCGGCGGCGAGACCTTGGCGAAGGTGCGGTAGTCGCCGA
>JBKQTR010000229.1:0-64804 GCA_052143095.1 Allostellaceae bacterium | reverse complement strand
GTCCTACGACTGGTCGCGCGAGCTCGCCACCTGCCATCCCGACTATTACCGGCACGAGCAGAAGATGTTCCTCGACTTCCTCGCCGCCGGCCTCGCCTATCGCCGCGAATCCTGGGTCAACTGGGATCCGGTGGAGCACACCGTGCTCGCCAACGAGCAGGTGATCGACGGCCGCGGCTGGCGCTCGGGCGCGCTGGTCGAGAAGCGGCTGCTGGCGCAATGGTTCCTGCGCATCACGCGCTATGCCGACGATCTCCTCGACGGGCTGAAGACGCTCGAGCGCTGGCCCGAGCGCGTGCGGCTGATGCAGGAGAACTGGATCGGCCGCTCGGAAGGCGCGCGCGTCTTCTTCGCGCTCGGCGGCCGCAACGAGCGGCTCGAGATCTTCACCACGCGCCCCGACACGCTATATGGCGCCGCGTTTTGCGCGCTCTCGCCCAACCATCCGCTGGCGGCGGCGCTGGCCGAGGACAATCCAGGGCTCGCCGAGTTCATCGCCGAATGCAACCGCATGGGCACCTCAGAGGCAGTGCTGGAGACGGCGGAGAAGAAAGGCTTGGATACCGGCGTCAAGGTGCTGCATCCGCTGGTCGCCGGCTGGGAGCTGCCGCTCTATGTCGCCAATTTCGTGCTGATGGAATACGGCACCGGCGCCATCTTCGGCTGTCCCGCGCATGACCAGCGCGATCTCGACTTCGCGCGCAAGTACCAGCTCCCGGTCAAGCCGGTGGTGCTGCCGCCCGGCGAGGATCCCGCGCGCTTCGCGATCGGCGACGAGGCCTATACCGGCGACGGCACGATCTTCAATTCCGGCTTCCTCGACGGGCTCGCCGTGCCCGAGGCTAAGCGCGCGGTGATCGAGCAACTTGCGGCGCGCGGCGCGGGCCAAGGCACCATCGCCTATCGCCTGCGCGATTGGGGCGTGTCGCGGCAGCGCTATTGGGGCTGCCCGATCCCGGTGATCCATTGCGCGCGCTGCGGCATCGTGCCGGTGCCGGAGCGCGACCTGCCGGTGCAGCTCCCCGACGACGTCACCTTCGACCAGCCCGGCAACCCGCTCGACCGTCACCCGAGCTGGAAATACACCACCTGCCCCGGCTGCGGCGGCGCCGCGCTGCGCGAGACCGACACCTTCGACACCTTCTTCGAGAGCTCCTGGTATTTCGACCGCTTCTGCTCGCCGCGCGCCGATACCGCTTTCAAGCGCCAGGATGTCAATTACTGGATGCCGGTCGACCAGTATATCGGCGGCATCGAGCATGCCGTGCTGCATCTGCTCTATTCGCGCTTCTTCAGCCGCGCGCTCCGGGATTGCGGCTATCTCGACGTCAAGGAGCCTTTCGCCGGGCTCTTCACCCAAGGCATGGTCTGTCACGAGACCTACCGCGCCGAGGACGGGCAATGGCTCTTCCCCGAGGAGGTCCGGCGCGACGAGAGCGGCGCGCCGGTCGACGCGCAAGGCCGGCCGGTCATCGCCGGGCGCATGGAGAAGATGAGCAAGTCGAAGAAGAACGTCGTCGGCCTCGAGGCGATCGTCGAGGGCTACGGCGCCGACACGGCGCGGCTCTATCTGCTCTCCGACAGCCCGCCCGAGCGCGACCTCGACTGGACCGATGCCGGCATCGAGGGCGCCTGGCGTTACGTCAACCGCCTGCACCGGCTGGTGAGCGAGCCGCCGGTGGCGCTGGCGCCGCCGGACGCGGCGCTGCCGCCGACGCCGGCGCCCGCCGTCGAGAAGACGCGCCGCGCCATCCACCGCGCCATCGCTGCGGTCACCGACCATATCGAGAAGTTCCGTTTCAACAGCGCCGTGGCGCGCATCCGCGAGCTCACCAATCTGCTCGAGGAGATGCGCGAGGCGCCCGGCGCCGGCGCGGTGATGCGCGAGGGCGTCGAGGCGGCGGTGCGGCTGATCGGGCCGATGATGCCGCATCTCGCCGAGGAGCTGTGGCAGACGCTGGGCCATGAGCGGCTGCTCGCCGACGAGGCCTGGCCGGTGGCCGATCCCGCGCTCGTCGTCGAGGAGACGGCGACCGTCGCGGTGCAGGTCAACGGCAAGCTGCGCGCCACCATCGAGCTGCCGCGCGACAGCGGCCAGGCGGAAGCCGAGGCGGCGGCGCTGGCGCAGCCGACGGTGCAGCGCGCGATGGAGGGCAAGCCGGTGCGCAAGATCATCCTCGTGCCCAACAGGATCATCAATGTCGTGGTCTAGGCGCGCGCTTGCCGGGCTGCTGCTGCTGCCGCTCGCGGGCTGCGGCTTCCATCCGATGTACAGCGAGGAGGAGCAGGAGATCGCTGCGCCCGAGCTCGCGGCGATCTCCGTGGCGCCGATCCGCAACCGCGTCGGCCAGCAGCTCGAGCTGTCGCTGCGCGAGGTGCTCAACCCGCAAGGCCTTGCCGTCAAGGAGCGCTACAAGCTCTACGTCACGCTGCAGGTCACGCGCGTTGATCTCGGCATCCAGGCGGACAACACTTCGGTGCGCGGCCGCGTCGATGCCTACGCCGGGCTCAGGCTCGTCCTGATCGAGGGCAACAAGACGGCCTACACCTCGCGCGCGCAATCGACCGCCGATTTCAACATCCCCGAGGATGCCTACGCCGCCGAGGTCGCCGAAGAGGATGCGCGCACGCGCACCGTGCGCGACCTCACCGCCGAGATCCGCACGCGGCTCAGCCTCTTCCTGCGCGACCTGCCGAAGGCGGCGCAGAAGAGCGCGGGCTGAGCCCCGCGTGAAGCTGCCGCCGGCGCGCCTCGCCGCCTTCCTCGCCAAGCCCGACGCGGCGATCCGCGCCGCGCTGTTCTACGGCGCCGATGCCGGGCTGGTGCGCGAGCGCGCCGACCGGCTGTCGCTGACCGTCGCCGGCGATCTTAGGGACGCCTTCCGCGTCAGCGATCTCACCGCCGGGGCACTCGCCGCCGATCCGGCGCGGCTCAATGACGAGGCGGCGGCGCTGTCGCTCACCGGCGGCCGGCGGCTGCTGCGCGTGCGCGAGGCCGGCGACGGCGTCGGCGCGCTGTTCGAGCGCTTTCTCGCGGACCCGCCGCCGGGCGACAGCGTCACCATCGTCGAGGCGGGCGAGCTCGCCCAGCGCTCGAGCCTGCGCCGCGCCTTCGAGAGCGCCGGCAATGCCGCCGCCATCGCCTGCTACAGCGACGACCGCCGCGCGCTGGAGGAGCTCGTGCGCGAGGTGCTGGGCGCGCGCGGCATCGCCGTCTCGGGCGAGGCGCTGGCCTATCTCGCCGAGCATCTCGGCGGCGACCGGATGCTGAGCCGGCGCGAGCTGGAGAAGCTCGCGCTTTATGTCGGCGACAAGGGCAAGGTCGGGCTCGCCGAGGCGAGCGACGCGGTCGGCGACAGCGCCCAGCTCAGCGTCGACGACGTCGTCTTCGCCGCCGCCGACGGCGACGCGCCGGCGCTCGAGCGTGCGCTGGCGCGGGCATTTCAGGAAGGCGAGATGCCGGTCTCGGTGCTGCGCGCGCTGATGCGGCATTTCCAGCGTCTCCATCTCGCCCAGGCGCGGCTCGCCACCGGCATGAGCGAGGAGGAGACGATGAAGAGCCTGCGCCCGCCGCTCTTCTTCAAGCTGCAGGATCGTTTCCGCCGCCAGCTTCGCCTCTGGCCGGAGCAGCGCGCGCGCCAGGCGTTGGAGCTGCTGCTGCAGGCCGAGCTCAACGCCAAGCGCACCGGCCTGCCGCCGGAAGCGGTATGCCGCGACGCGCTGCTGCGCATCGCCCGCCGCGCCGCGGCGCGCCGCTAGCGCGCGATGGCGAGGCGCGGTCTTGCCCCGCTGCGCCGCATCTGCCTCGGCCTGCCCGAGGCGGAGGAGCGCGAGACCTGGGAGGAGAAGACCTTCCGCGTGCGCGACAAGATCTTCGCCATGCACATTGCCGATGACGGCGACGGCCGGCCGGCGCTGTGGTGCAAGGCGCCGCCGGGCAATCAGACGCATCTCGTCGAGGCCGATCCCCGGCGCTTCTTCGTGCCGCCTTATGTCGGTCACAAGGGCTGGATAGGCATGTGGCTCGACCGCGGCGTCGCGTGGCGCGACGTGGCGGTGGTAGTCAAGCGCAGCTATCGCCTCACCGCGCCGAAGCGTCTGGCGGCGCTGGTGGAGTAGAGCAGGTTTCTGCTGGATCGACTCGGTGCGTCCTTCGACTGCTCGCTGCGCTCGCGCTCAGGATGAGGCGATTTTCTTTTTGCCGTTAATCACCTTCCACATCCTGAGCTGGCGCGCACAGCGCGCCTGTCGAAGGACGCACCGCCGGCCATGCAGCGCAAACGCCTTTAGAGCGCAAAGCCGTAAAGCGCCGCCGGATTCTCCACCAGGATCTTGCGCCGCAGCGCCGGCGCCGGCGCCCAATCGGCGAGGAGGTCGAGGAGCGCGCCGTCGTCGGACACGGTGCCGGCGAGGTTGGGATGCGGCCAGTTGGTGCTCCTCCCGGTGGTTTTGTCGAGCTTAGCCGATGCGCAGGCGCGGCCCAACCGCGCCGAACGACGTTCAGGCGCAGAGCATACGATCTCGTTTCACTCCAGTTCCTTCAGCCAGGCCAGCACCGGCTCGGCCGCCGCGTCGGCGGCATTGAAATGCCCCGACGGCAAGACGACGTAGCGGTTGAGCGGGTTGGACGGCGCCTTGGCGAAAGCATAGTCGGGACCGAGCTGCGTCGGATCGTTGCTGCCGGCCAGCCAGAGCAGCGGCGCCGTGAGCTTCGCCGCGTTGGCAGGAATGATCGCCGCGGAAGCAGTGCCAAAGAAGCTCGCATAGGCCTGCGCCGTGGCGCGCACCGAGATCGGCGCGCCGACATTGACGTCGGAGAACTGCTCGCGCTCGTCGCCCTTGCCGTCGGCGATCAGGTGCTCGGCGCGGGCGAGGCTGTCGCGGATCTCCGCTCGGTTGATCGCGCGCTCGGGAAAATGCGCTGGCGCGACGGCGATGATGCCCTTGAGCCGGTCATGGCGCGCGCCATAGCCGAGCGCGGCGTTGCCGCCGAGGCTGAGGCCGGCAACGACGATGGCGGTGGCGCCGCGGCGCTTGAGCGTCGCCACCGCCGCATCGATCTCGGCAAGACAATCGAGATAGGGTTTGTCGTAGATGCGGCGCTGCGACCAGCACATCTCCGGCCGCTCGACGAGATAGCCCGCGCGCTCCAGCGCCGCGCCAAGATTGAAGACGAGCTTGTCGGGCGTGCCGCCCTTGCCGTGCATCAGCACGATGCCGATCGTCTCGGCGGCGCGCGCCGGCAGCGCCAGCGCGATCAGCGGCAGCGCGAGAAAGATGCGCCGGCGCACGCGACGGCTCCATCGCTGAAAAAGACCGGCAGCGCGATGCTCACGCGCTCGCCAGCGGCGGCAGGTTGTTGAGGCGGCGCAGCACGTCGTCGAGCTGCTCGAGCGTGCGGTAATGGATGCTCAGGATGCCGCCCTGTCCGCTGAACACGATCTGCACCTTGAGCCCCATGAGCTGCGTCAGCTCGCGCTCGAGCACGGTCATGTCGGGGTCGCGCGGACCGGCAAGGCTCGCGGGTTTCTCCGGCCGCTCCCGGTCCTTGTGCTGCGCCTGTGCCAGGCGCTCGACCTGGCGCACGCTCATGCCGGCCTTGACAATCTGGCGCGCCAGCGAAACGGCGTTCTCCAGCCCGATCAGCGCGCGCGCATGGCCGGCGGTGAGCTGGCCCTCGCGCATGAGCTCGCGCACCTCCTCGGGCAAGGCCAGCAGGCGCAGCAGATTGGCGATATGGCTGCGGCTCTTGCCGACGGCGCGGGCGAGATCCTCTTGCGTGTGCTGGAACTCGTCGAGCAGGCGGCGATAGCCTTCGGCCTCTTCGAGCGGGTTGAGGTCCTGGCGCTGGACATTCTCCACCAGCGCGATCTCGAGCGCCTCGCGGTCGGCGAGCTCGCGCAGCAGCACCGGCACCTCGTGCAGCTGCGCCGCCTGCGCGGCGCGCCAGCGCCGCTCGCCGGCGACGATCTCGTAATGCCCGTCGAGCTCGGGATGTCGGCGCACCAGTAACGGCTGCAGGATGCCTTGGGCGCGGATCGACTCCACCAGCGCCTGCTGGCTCTCGGCGTCGAAATTGCGCCGCGGCTGATAGCGTCCGGGATGCAGCAGCTCCACCGGCACGCTGCGCGGGCTGCGCGGCGCTTCCGCCACCGCCCCCTCGCCGCCTTCCTCGCCCAGCAGCGCGCTGAGCCCGCGGCCGAGTCCGCGGCGGCGCAAATCCTCGCTCATGCCGCGCTGAGCCGGATCCGCTCGCGCCGCAGCACCTCGCCGGCGAGATGGACATAAGCCTGCGAGCCCGGGCAGCGGATGTCATAGAGCAGCACCGGCTTGCCATGGGACGGCGCTTCGGAGATGCGGACATTGCGCGGGATGACGGTGTCGTAGACCTTGTCGCCGAAATGCCCGCGTACATCGGCTGCGACCAGATCGCTCAAGTTGTTGCGTTTATCGAACATAGTCAACACAACTCCTTGAATCTCCAGGCTCGGATTCAAGTGTCGCTTGACGCGCTCGATGGTGCGCACGAGATGGCTCAGCCCTTCCAAAGCATAGAATTCGCACTGAAGCGGCACTAGCACCGCTTGTGCCGCGACCAGCGCATTGAGGGTCAGCAGGCCGAGCGAGGGCGGACAGTCGATCAGCACGTAATCATAAGGCAGCGCGCTTGCGGCCAACGCCTGGCGCAGCTTGTACTCGCGCTGCTCGGCGCTCACCAGCTCGATCTCCGCGCCGGAGAGGTCAACGGAAGCCGGGACTACAAATAAGTGTGGGACCTTGGTCGGCACGATCGCCGCACCGACCGGCTGCTCGCCGATCAGCACCTGATAGGAGGTGACCGAGCGCGACTGGCGCGAGATGCCGAGGCCGGTGCTGGCATTGCCTTGCGGGTCGAGATCGAGCAATAGCACCCGCTTGTCCACCGCGGCCAAGGCGGTTGCCAGATTGATCGCCGTCGTGGTCTTGCCCACCCCACCCTTCTGATTGGCGATGGCGATGATGCGCGGCAACGGCGCCGCGTCAGGGACGGGCGAGTCGAGATGTACCGGCGCTAGGGTCACGGGCGATAGCCTCCAAGCGCAAGATGCAACCGGACGGGTCGGTCAGGCTGGGCTGGCGGTCGAGCCGGGTATGCCATGTTTTGGCTGCTTCCGTCAATTCTTCCTCAACCATACGCCCTTTGAGGAAGAGGCACAAAGTCTGCGGCGCCAGAAAGCGCTCGGAAATCGCCAACAGCTCCGACAGCGGCGCGAGCGCCCGCGCGGTGACGACATCGGCGTCAAAACCGGGGACGCGGTCGATTCGCTGGGCGTGAATGACCGCCCGCGCCTCGGTGATGCGCACCGCCTCGCGCAGGAACACCGCCTTGCGCCCATCGGATTCGATGAGATGGACCTCAGGCACCCCCATGATGGCCAGGATCAGCCCCGGCAGCCCGGCGCCGCTGCCGAGATCCACCAGCTTGCGCGCCTCGCGCGGGATCAGGGGAAAGAGCTGGGCGGAATCGAGAATATGGCGCCGCCAGACGTCGCCCATGGTGTCGCGCCCCACAAGGTTAATTCGGCGCGTCCAGGAGTTAAGCAATTCTACATACTTGGCCAACCGGTCTAGTGTTTCACGTGAAACGCCGGTGAGCTTGGCGAAGCCCGCCATCCCCAGGGGCGCGCGGCTTGGCCCGGCCATGACCTACACCCCGGCGGCCACGGGGTTGCGGCGGACGAAGCGCAGCAGCGCCACCAGCGCCGCTGGGGTGACGCCGGAAACCCGCGCCGCCGCCCCCAACGTCTCGGGCTGGACGCTGCGCAGCTTGGCGCGAATCTCGCTGGAAAGGCTGCCGACCGCGTCGTAATCGAGGTCGCGCGGCAGAAGCAGCGCCTCGTCGCGGCGGAAAGCGCGGATATCCGCCTCTTGCCGCTCGATATAGCCGGCATAGCGCGCATCGATCTCGAGCTGCTCGACGATTCCCTGCGGGATCGCCGCCAGCTCCGGCCATAGAAGCGCCAGCGCCGTCATGTCCAGCCCGGGATAGCCCAACAGCTCGGCGGCACTGCGCTTCACCCCATCGGCATTGACCGCGAAGCCCCTCGCCCGGAGCGCCGAGGGGGTCATCGAGACGCGCCGCAGCAATTCCCTGCCCTGCTCGAGCGCGTGGCGCTTCTGCGCGAAGGCCCGCGCCCGCTCCAGCCCGACGCAGCCGAGCCGCTCGCCAAGCGCGGTCAGCCGCTGGTCGGCATTGTCGGCACGCAGCACCAGCCGGTATTCGGCGCGCGAGGTGAACATGCGATAGGGCTCGGTGGTGCCGCGGCTGACGAGATCGTCGATCAGCACGCCGATATAGGAGCTGGCGCGGTCGAGCAGCATCGCCTCGCTCCCCGCCGCCGAGAGTGCGGCGTTGAGCCCTGCCACCAGACCCTGCGCCGCCGCTTCTTCATAGCCGGTGGTGCCGTTGATCTGGCCGGCCAGGAACAGGCCTTTCACCCGACGGGTCTCGAGACTCGGCCGGAGCTCGCGCGGATCGATGAAATCATACTCGATGGCATAGCCCGGCCGCGTCATCGCCGCCCGTTCGAGCCCTGGGATGGTCTTGAGCAGCGCCGCCTGCACGTCGCGCGGCAGCGAGGTGGAGATGCCGTTGGGATAGATCGTGTCGTCATCGAGGCCTTCGGGCTCCAGAAAGATCTGGTGGCGCTCGCGCTCGGCGAACCGCACCACCTTGTCCTCGATCGACGGGCAGTAGCGCGGCCCCACTCCTTCGATCTGGCCGGAATAGATCGGCGAGAGATGCAGGCTGCCGCGGATCACCGCATGGGTCTCGGGCGTGGTCGCGGTGATGTGGCACGGGCGCTGCGGCGTGGTGATGCGCTCGGTCAGGAAGGAAAACGGCACTGGCGGGTCGTCGCCCGGCTGCGCCTCGAGCCCCCGCCAGTCGATCGTCTTGCCGTCGAGCCGCGGCGGCGTCCCGGTCTTGAGCCGGCCCAGCGCGAAGCCGGCGCGGGCGAGCGTGGCGGAAAGGCCGACCGACGGCGCCTCGCCGACGCGGCCCGCCGCAATCGTCTCGCTGCCGATATGAATAAGGCCGCGCAGGAAGGTGCCGGTGGTCAGCACCACGCGCCCGGTGGCGATCGTTTCGCCTGCGGAAGTGACCACGCCGGCAATGGCGCCGCCGGCGTCGAGGCACAGATCCTCCGCGGCCGCGGCGCGGATGGTTAGGTTCGGCTGCGCAACGAGCAGCGCGAGCACGGCCTGGCGGTAAAGCTTGCGGTCGGCCTGCGCCCGGGGTCCCCGCACCGCTGGGCCTTTGCTGCGGTTGAGCAGGCGGAACTGGATCCCGGCGCGATCGATGGCACGGCCCATGATACCGTCCAACGCGTCGATCTCGCGCACCAGATGCCCTTTCGCCAGCCCGCCAATGGCGGGATTGCAGGACATTTCGCCGATGGTCTCGCGTTTATGGGTCAGCAGCAGGGTGCGGGCGCCGAGCCGAGCCGCGGCCGCAGCGGCCTCGCAGCCGGCATGGCCGCCGCCGATGACGATGAGATCGAAGGACATGCCGCATTTTATAGAAGTGTGGAGGCGGCGCCGCAAGCCGAACCGCCCGACTTATCCCAAGCCCTGTGAATGTTTCACGTGAAACATTACCCTGCATCTAGGGGATACCGGGTCCGCACCTCTAGCTATTGACATCAATGATCGTGCGGCGCATGAGCGGACATCCCTGAAGGAGACGCCGATGCGGTGGTGGCGCCAATCCTGGCCCGGCCTGCTCGCGACCTTGGACGGTGTCGGCCTCTGCCGCTTCGCTTATACCCCGCTCATCCCCTTCATGATCGGCGCCGGGGTGGTGAGCGAGACCGGGGCCGCTTATCTCGGCGCCGCCAATCTCGCGGGCTATCTCGCCGGCGCCGCCAGCGCCGCGCCTTTGGCCGGGCTGACCGGTCTCACCCGCGCCATCCGCGGCTGCTTCGTGCTGTCGATCATCGGCCTCGCCGCCTGCGTCTGGCCGGGCGGGTTTTGGTGGTATTTTCCCTGGCGCTTCCTCGCCGGCGCCGCCGGCGCGGCCCTGATGGTGCTGGCGCCGAGCTTTCTGCTGGCCGAGGTGCCGCCGGGCGAGCGCGGCCGGCATGGCGGCGTTATCTATGCCGGGGTCGGCGCCGGCATCGCCTTGTCCAGCCTGCTGGTGCCGCCGCTGGCCGCCTGGAACCTCGCCGGGGTCTGGGCGGCGCTGGCGCTGGGCGCGCTCTTTGCCACGCTGGCGACCTGGCGGCGCTGGCGCGGCGACGTCGTGATCGCCCCGCGGCTCGCCGCCCGGGCGCGGGTCGGCCGCGCCGCCGGGCTGGTGGCGCTGGCCTTCGGCATGGACGGGGTCGGCTTCGTGCCGCACAATTTGTTCTGGGTCGACTATATCGCCCGCTCGCTCGGGCTCGGCACCGCCGCCGGCGCCGCGCAATGGCTGCTGCTGGGGGTGGGTGCCGCGGTCGGGCCGGCGCTGGCCGGGCGGATCGGCGACGGCATCGGGCTCGGCCGCGCGCTGATCCTGGCTTTTGCCGTGAAGTGCCTCGCCGTGCTGCTGCCGAGCCTGCTCACCTCCCCGCCGTTCCTGGCGATCTCCTCGCTGCTGGCCGGCGCGCTCACCCCCGGCATCGCCGCCTTGTGCGCCGCGCGCATCACCGTGCTCGTCGCGCCGGGCCTGCAGACCCGCGCCTGGGGCTTCGCCACCCTGGTCTTCGGCTTGTTCCAGGCGCTGGGCGCCTATGCCATGGCCTTTGCCTATGGCCTGCTGCACAGCTACGTCCCGCTTTACGTCGCCGGCGCCGGATTCGAGGCTCTCGGCGGCGTTTTCGCGCTCTTAGCGCTGATTTCAGCGGCAAATCCCGGGAAAAGCGCGCATGAAACCGGTTTTTAAGGGGGTATCGGGGGGTATCGGCGGAAAACGGGACCCGGGACGTAGCTGCCATGGAGAATTGGATTCACAAAATAAATATATGAGTAGATAATTTATTAAATTGGGAAAATCTAATATTAGAAACTGGATATACGTAATAGAATTGGGTATGTGACAAATACCAAAAAATTTATTTTACCACTACTGATACAGGGGTTGACGCATGCGGTCAAAGTAGTTCCTGTTAGAAACGCAATACGTCCTTCTGCTCTATTTACCCAAGCAAAATTCGCGAAAAATGATGTCGAGCAGCGCCTCCACATCAACCCGGCCGGTGATACGACCGAGCGCCTGCGTGGCGGCGCGGAGGTCCTCGGCGGCGAGCTCGGGCAGATTCGCCGCGGCAAAACGGTCAAGCGCCGCGACACTCTCCTCAAGCGCCTGGCGATGGCGCGCCCGGGTGATGAGCGGCGCTGCGCCGGGAGAAAAGCGCCGCGCCACCTCGGCCTCGAGCCGCGCCAGCAGCGCCGCCATCCCGTCCCCCGTACGGACGGAAAGACGCAGCGCCGGCCCCGCGCCAAGGCGATCCGCCCACCCCGCCGCCACGTCGGGCGCGAGATCGATCTTGTTCGCCACCACCAGCGCCGTCTCGTCCACCAGCCCCGCCACCGCCGCCGCCTCGTCCGGCCGCGTCGCGTCGAGCACGATCAGCCGCAGATCCGCCGCCGCCGCCCGCGCCCGGGCGCGGCGCACGCCCTCCGCCTCCACCACATCGCCCGCCGCGCGCAGCCCCGCGGTATCGGCGAGCACCACCGGATAGCCCCAGAGATCGAGGGCCACCTCGATGATGTCGCGCGTGGTGCCGGCGCTCGCCGCGGTGATCGCCACCTCGCGCTGCGCCAGCGCGTTCATCAGGCTCGACTTGCCGGCATTGGGCGGCCCCAGGATCGCTACCGCCACGCCGTCGCGCAGCCGCTCGCCGCGGCGGCCATCGGCAAGATGGCGCGCGATCTCCTCGCGCAGCGCCGCAGCCGTCGCGCGCACGCCCTGCCAGAGATCCTCCGGCAGGCCCTCCTCGGGGAAATCGATCTCGGCCTCGACATGCGCGAGCGCGCGCAGCAGCCGCTCGCGCCAGCTTTCATAGAGCCGGCCGAGCTCGCCCGCGAGCTGCCGCAGCGCCTGGCGGCGCTGCGCCGCGGTCTCGGCGGCAATGAGATCGGCAAGGCCTTCGGCGGCGGTGAGATCGAGCTTGCCGTGCTCGAAGGCGCGGCGCGTGAACTCGCCGGGCTCCGCCAGCCGCAGGCCCGGCAGCAGTGCCAGCGCGTCGAGCAGCGCCGCCGCCACCGCCCGGCTGCCATGGACGTGCAGCTCCGCCACATCCTCGCCGGTGACGCTGCGCGGCGCCGGAAAGAACAACGCCAGCCCGTCATCGATCGCCTCGCCGCTGCGGGGGTCGCTGAAGCGCGCGCGCACCGCGCGGCGCGGCGGCGGCACGGCGCCCGCCAGCGCTGCCAGCGCCGCGCGCGCCTCGGGCCCGGAGAGCCGCAGCACGGCGATCCCGGCGCGCCCGGGCGCGGTGGCAAGAGCGAAGATGGTCGTCACGGGATCAGTCCCTCGCGCGGCCGGACGCGATTGTCAATGCCGCCGGGACCGCGGCGCCGATCGAGTACGGAAGCGTCTTCCTATTTTTCCGGCTTCGTCTGCTCCGGGCGCATCATCAGCCGCGCGACGCGGCCGCCCTCGACGAGATGGGTCTGCAGGATCTCGTCGATATCGGCGGTGCTGCGATAGCCGTACCACACGCCTTCGGGATAGATCACCATGGTCGGGCCGAGCTCGCAGCGGTCGAGGCAGCCGGCGGCGTTGATGCGG
Source organism: Allostellaceae bacterium (assembly GCA_052143095.1). Lineage (GTDB taxonomy): Bacteria > Pseudomonadota > Alphaproteobacteria > ATCC43930 > CGMCC-115725 > DAHUYF01. The sequence continues at coordinate 52,050 of JBKQTR010000229.1, read as the reverse complement.
ATGCCGTCGAGGCCGAGCTCCTTGGCGCGGACCTTCATATAGTTGCGCAGCTTTTCGCTGCCCTTCTCGGTGCAGCAGCCGCGGGGATGGCCGGGCGGCCGCGTGTTGGTGCAGCAGAAGACGTGCTGGCGGAAGAAGAGCGCGGGATCGGCTGGCATGGCGGGGATTCGATAGGGTTGGCGCAGATCGCGGGCGTCACAGTATAGTCGGAAGACGCCGGACGCAATGCGTCCCCCTTTAATCCCGTTTAGCCCTGCATGGACCGCAACGCCCTCGCCGAGGAAACCAGCCCCTACCTGCTGCAGCACAAGGACAATCCCGTCCATTGGCAGGCCTGGAGCCCGGCCGTGCTGGCTGCCGCCGCGGCCGCGGACAAGCCGATCCTGCTCTCCGTCGGCTATGCCGCCTGCCATTGGTGCCATGTCATGGCGCATGAATGCTTCGAGGACCCCGCCATCGCCGGGCTGATGAACGCGCTCTTCGTCCCGATCAAGGTCGACCGCGAGGAGCGCCCGGATCTCGACGCGATCTATCAGCATGCGCTGGCGCTGCTCGGCGAGCAGGGCGGCTGGCCGCTCACCATGTTCCTGACGCCGCGCGGCGAGCCGTTCTGGGGCGGGACATATTTCCCGCCGAGCGCGCGCTGGGGCCGGCCGGGCTTTCCCGAGGTGCTGCGCGCGATCCACAACGCCTACAAGAACGAGCCGGACAAGGTCGCAACGAATGCCGCGGCCCTCCGCAGCGCGCTGCAGCGCCTCGCCACGCCGCAAGCCGGCGACGGGCTGTCGCTGGCGCTCACCGACCGGCTCGCCGAGCGCCTGGTGCGCGAGGTCGATCCCTTCAATGGCGGCATCGGCGACGCGCCGAAATTCCCGCAGGTGGGACTCTTCGAGCTGCTCTGGCGCGCCTGGAAGCGCACGCGCCAGGAGCCGTTCCGCGCCGCCGTCGAATTAACGCTCGAGCACATCTCGCAAGGCGGCATCTATGACCATGTCGGCGGCGGCTACGCGCGCTACGCCACCGACGCGCGTTGGCTGGTGCCGCATTTCGAAAAGATGCTCTACGACAACGCACAGCTCATCGATCTCCTGACCCTGGTGTGGCAGGACGACACCAAAGGGCTCTACGCCATGCGCGTCGCCGAGACCATCGATTGGGCGGCGCGCGAGATGCTGACCGCGGAAGGCGCGTTCGCCTCGAGCCTCGATGCCGACAGCGAGCATGAGGAAGGCAAGTTCTACGTCTGGAGCGAGGCCGAGATCGATCGGCTGCTCGGCGAGCGCGCGCAGCGCTTCAAGCCGCTTTACGACGTCACCGCCAGCGGCAATTGGGAAGGCCACACCATCCTCAACCGCCTGCAGCATCTAGCACTCGCCGACCCCGCCACCGAGGCCGAGCTCGCCGCCTGCCGCGCCATCCTCTTCCATGCGCGCGAGGAGCGCATCCATCCCGGGCTCGACGACAAGGTGCTCGCGGATTGGAACGGGCTGATGATCACCGCGCTGGCGACTGCCGGCAGCGTCTTCGAGCGGCCGGACTGGCTCGACCTCGCCAGGGACGCCTTCGCCTTCATCGCCATCGAGATGAGCGACGGCGGCGGAAGGCTCTTCCATGCCTGGCGTGCCGGCAAGAAGCGTCACGCCGCGGTGCTCGACGATTACGCCAACATGGCGCGTGCGGCGCTGGCGCTGTTCGAGGCGACCGGCGAAAGCACCTATCTCACCCGCGCCGAACGCTGGGTCGAGATCGCCGACCGGCATTACTGGGATGCTGAGGGCGGCGCTTATTTCTTCACCGCGGACGATACCGAGGCGCTCATCACCCGCACCAAGACAGCGCAGGACAATCCCAACCCGTCGGGCAACGGCGTGATGACTAGCGTGCTGGCGCGGCTCTTCCATCTCACTGGCAAAGCCGAGTACCGCGCGCGCGCCGAGCGCATCGTCGCGGCCTTCGCCGGCGATGTCGAGCGCCAGATCTTCGGCTTCGCCGCGCTCATCAACGCCAACGAGCTGCTGCAGCGCGCGCTGCAGATCGTCATCCGCGGCCGGCGCGGCGCGGCCGACACCGAGGCGCTGCTGCGCGCCGTCGCCGGCGTCGGACTGCCCAACAAAGTGCTATCGGTGGTGCCGCCCGAGGCGGCGCTGCCCGACGGCCATCCCGCCGCGGCCAAGGGCCAGAGCGATGGCCGCGCCACCGCCTATGTCTGCGAGGGGCCGGTCTGCTCGCTGCCGCTGACCGATCCCGCCGCGCTTGCCGCCGATCTCGCCGGGAGGCGCTGAGTGCCGCGCCTGACCCTCGAAAGCCCGCTCGGCCGCCTCACCCTCTTTGAGGAGGAGGGCGCGCTCGCCGCGCTCGATTGGGGCGGCACGCGCTCGACCGGCGCGCCGACGCCGCTGCTGCTCCAGGCGAAGCGCCAGCTCGAAGGCTATTTCGCCGGCAAGCTCACCGCCTTCGATCTGCCACTGGCGCCGCGCGGCTCGGCGTTCGAGCGGGACGTGTGGCGGCTGATGGCCGAGATCCCTTACGGCGAGACGCGCAGCTATGGCGACCTCGCCGAGGCGCTCGGCGCGGCGCCCCGCGCCGTCGGCCAGGCCTGTGGCCGTAACCCGCTGCCGATCCTCATCCCCTGTCATCGTGTGCTCGCCGCCGGCGGCGCGCTTGGCGGTTATAGCGGCGGCAGGGGCGTCGAGACCAAGCGCCGGCTGCTGATCCTCGAAGGGGCTTTGCTGGTGTAGGGCATACCATTTGATGTTACACCAAATGAGGGCTTGTCCAGACCTGCCCGACGCGCTCTAACCAATCAGGGCTCTGCCCGAAGATGCTCATGCGGAGCATGCGCTACGGCAGCGTTGACATTGGGATGGCACCGCAATTCAAGATCCTTTTCGCCGAAGACGACACGCTGGTGCGTTACGCGGTGATCGAGGTGCTGCGCCGGCACGGCTTTCACGCCCTGGTTGCCGAGGACGGCTACGAAGCCATCCGCCTGTTGATGGAGCATCCGGTCGACCTGCTGTTCACCGATATCGTGATGCCGGGGATCAGCGGCTTCGAGCTCGCCCGCCAGGCGCGGCTGCTCCGGCCCGAGCTGCGCGTGCTCTACATGACCGGCTATGCTGACCAGGAAGCCCAGGGCCTGCGCTACGGCAAGCTGCTGCTGAAGCCGCTGCGCGCCGCCGAGATTCTCGCCGAGGTCCGCCAGGCGCTGGCTGCCTGAGCAGCGGCTGCCAGGCGGCCGCAAGCTCCGCTATGATCGCCGGCCATGCCGCCGGCCGTCTCGCTGCGCCTCATCTTCTGGATCATCCTCAGCAGCACCCTGCTGGGCGCGCTCTTCGGCCATCTCGAATCCCAGGCACTTGGCGGCGATTTCGGCGGCGTCGGCTATCTGCGCGGCGCGGTGGACGGCGCCTTGATCTCCGGCACGCTCTCGACGCTCGAGATCCTTGTGCTTGGCGGCGACCTCGGCACGCGCCTCCGCCAGATGCCGTTTCTTCCCTATCTCGGGCTGCGCACGCTGATCTATCTCAGCATCATCCTGCTCCTGCTCGCCCTCGGGCATCGGCTCGTGCGCATCGCCAGCGGGCCCGATGTCGTCCGCCGTCCCGAGATCGTCTTCTCGCTGGCGCTCAGCACCGGCTACAACCTGCTGTTCGGCGTCAACCAGCTGCTCGGCCCCGGCGTGCTCTTCGCCTTCGTCGCCGGCCGCTATCGCCGCCCGCGCCTCGAGCAGCGCGTGCTGCTGTTCATCGACATGCGCTCCTCCACCGCGATCGCCGAGCGCCTCGGCGAGGTGCGCTACCTCGACTTCCTCAACCGCTTCATCACCGATCTGTCGCTCGCCATCGCCGATGCCGGCGGCGAGATCCACAAATATGTCGGCGACGAGATCATCGCCACCTGGATGCTCGCCGCCGGAACCGGCGAGGCCGACTGCGTCCGCGCCTGCTTCGCCGCGCTCGACCGCCTCGCCGCTCACGCGCCGGCCTATGAGCGCGACTTCGGCTGCCGCGCCGATTTCCGTGCCGGCCTCCATTGCGGGCCGGTCGTCGTCGGCGAGCTTGGCTTTCTCAAGAAGGAGATCGCGCTGATCGGCGACACCATGAACACCGCCGCGCGCATCCAGCAGGCCTGCCGCGACACCGGCCATCGCGTGCTCGCCTCGGCCGCGCTGCTGGAGCGCATCGCGGCGCTGCCCGCCGGCATCACGCGGCGCGCGCTGGGCCCGCTGCCGCTGCGCGGCAAGGAGCGCGCGCTCGAGCTTTATGCGCTCGAGGCCACCGGCGCCGGCGAGGCGACGCGACGCGCTTAGCGCTGGTGCTCGATCAGCCGCAGGCAGCTCACCGCGGCGGCGACCGCGGCGAAGCCGGCGGCGACGAACAGCGCGATGCCGGTGGCGTGCTCGGCGGCCAGCCCGAAGATCAGCGCCATCAGCGCCGCGCCCACCGTCTGGCCGAGGAGGCGCGCGGTGCCCAGCATGCCGCTGGCGCCGCCGCTGCGCTCGCGCGGCGCCGAGCCGAGGATGGCGCGGTTGTTGGGCGTCTGGAAGAGGCCGAAGCCGGCGCCGCACAACGCCATGCGCCAAATGATGTCGCCGGTGCCCGGATGCGCCGGCAGCAGCGCCAGCGCCGCCAGCCCGGCGGCGAAGCCGGCAAGGCCGAGCCCGCCCAGCATGCCGGCGGGATAGCGGTCGGCGAGCCGGCCGGCGAGCGGCGCCACCACGGCGGTGGCGAGCGGCCAGGGCGTCATCAACAACCCGGTCTCGACCTGGTCGCGCCCGAGCGTGTCCTGAAGAAAGAACGGCAAGGCGACATAGGCCAGCATCTGCGCGGTAAACGACGCGACCGACGTGGCGATCGACAGCGCGAAGACCGGCAGGCGCAGGAGATCGACCGGCAGCAACGGCGAGGTCTGCGGCAGCTGGCGCAGCACCAGCGCCGCGCCGGCGACCAGCGCCGCCACCGCCTCGCCGCCGACCAGCAGCGCGCCTTGGCCATGCCCGACGCCGTCGATGGCGGTGATGAGGAGGCCGAAGAACAGCGCGTTCAGCAGCGCGCTCGGCGTGTCGAAGCGCCGCTTCGCCGGCGGCGTCAGCGGCAGCGCGCGCGCCGCCACGAGCGCCACCAGCCCCACCGGCACGTTGATGGCGAAAAGCCACTCCCACGACGCCACCGCCAGGATCGCCGCCGCCACGGTCGGGCCGATGGCGGCGGAGACGGCGACCACCACGGCGTTGATGCCGATGCCGCGCCCGAGCATGCGGCGCGGATAGATGAAGCGGACGAGCGCGCCGTTGACGCTCATGATGCCGGCGGCGCCGATGCCTTGCAGGATGCGCGCCAAGGTCAGCGTCAGCAGCGAGTCCGACAGCGCGCAGCACAGCGAGGCGACCGTGAAGATGGCGAGTCCCGCGACATAGATGCGGCGGAAGCCCCAGATCTCGCCCAGCGAGGCCAGCGGCAGCAACAGGATGGTGACGGCGAGCTGATAGGCGTTCACCACCCAGATCGAGCCGGCCGGGCTCGCCTGCAGCTCGCGCGCGATGGTCGGCAGCGCGATATTGGCGATGGCGCCGTCGATCACCGACATGGCGATGGCGAGCGCCACGGTGAGGATCGCCCACAGGCGCCGGCGCCGCGGCAGCCCGTCGGTCTCGTCCCCTCGCATGCTCATCGCCGGAAGCCTCGCCCGTCCCAAGGAGCGGCGCGTGCCGCCTCGCGGCGCACGAATAGGACACCGCCACGCCCGCCCGCAAGCACCGCGGCGCCGGCGTGACAAGCTCCGCCGTCGCGGCTAAGCTTGTTTCTTCCGCCTCATCGCGTTGCCACGACAAACAAATCGGAGGGGTTATGACCGAGGTGACGATACGTGCCGCCGATGGCGGCAGCTTCAAGGCCTATCTCGCCACGCCGAAAAGCGGCAAGGGTCCGGGGATCGTCCTGATCCAGGAGATTTTCGGCGTCAACAAAGTGATGCGCGACTTGGCCGACGGCTTTGCCGCGCAAGGCTATGCCGTGCTGTGCCCCGATCTCTTCTGGCGCCAGGAGCCGGGCGTCGACATCACCGACCAGTCGAAGGCGGAATGGGACAAGGCGTTCAGCCTCTATCAGGGCTTCAACGTGGAGAAGGGCGTCGACGACCTCAAGGCGACGCTCGCGAGCCTGCGCCACAATCCCGCCTGCAGCGGCAAGGCCGGCTCGGTCGGCTACTGCCTCGGCGGCAAGCTCGCCTACCTCATGGCGACGCGCAGCGACAGCGACGCCAATGTGGGATATTACGGCGTCGGCATCCAGGACGCGCTCGGCGAGGCCAAGAGCATCAAGAAGCCGCTGATCCTCGACATCGCCGGCAAGGACCAGTTCTGCCCGCCCGAGGCCCAGGCCAAGATCAAGGAAGGGCTCAAAGGCAACCCTCATGTGACGATCTACGAGTACCCCGAGCAGGACCACGCCTTCGCGCGCGTCGGCGGCGAGCATTACGACAAGGCGGCGGCTGATCTCGCCAATCGGCGCACCGCCGAGTTCTTCAAGAAACATCTCGGCTGAGAGGAGAAAGCGCCATGCCCCACGCCATCCGTTTCCACAAAACCGGCGGCCCCGAAGTCCTGCAATGGGAAGAGGTGCAGGTCGGCAAGCCCGGCCCCGGCGAGGCGCGCGTGCGCCACACCGCCGTCGGCCTCAATTACGTCGACACCTACATCCGCAGCGGCCTCTATCCCGCGCCGCTGCCGAGCGGGCTCGGCGCCGAAGGCGCGGGCGTGGTCGAGGAGGTCGGTCCCGGCGTCAGCGACATCAAGCCCGGCGACCGCGTCGCCTATGGCAGCAGTCCGCTCGGCGCCTATGCCGAGCTCCGCGTCATGCCCGCCGACCGGCTCGTCGTGCTGCCGCAAGGCATCAGCGACCAGCAGGGTGCGGCGATGATGCTCAAGGGCCTCACCACGCAATACCTCATCCGCCAGATCTTCAAGGTGAAGAAGGGCGACACCATCCTCTTCCACGCCGCCGCCGGCGGCGTCGGGCTCATCGCCTGCCAATGGGCGAAGTCGCTCGGCGCCACCGTCATCGGCACGGTCGGCAGCGACGACAAGGCGAAGCTCGCCAAGTCGCATGGCTGCGACTATCCGATCGTCTACACGCGCGAGGATTTCGTCGAACGCGTCAAGGAGATCACCAAGGGCGAGAAGGTACCGGTGGTCTATGACGCCGTGGGCAAGGACACCTTCATGAAGTCGCTCGATTGCATCCGCCCGCACGGCCTCATGGTGAATTTCGGCCAGGCCTCGGGCTCGGTCGGCCCGATCGATCTCGGCATTTTCGGCGCCAAGGGTTCGCTGTTCTACACCCGGCCGACGCTCGGCACCTACGCCGCCAAGCGCACCGACATGCTGGCGATGGCCAAGGACCTGTTCGACGCCGTGCTCTCCGGCGCGGTCAAGATCGAGGTCAACCAGACCTATCCGCTGAAGGACGCAGCGCAAGCGCATCGCGACCTGCAATCGCGCAAGACCACGGGCTCGACGGTGTTCACGGTTTAGCGGCGAATTCCCAACGGGAATTCGTCCGCGGCGGCGTCAACGGTTGCGTGAGCAACCGCGAGAGCCGCACGGTCGCGGGCAAGCCGCGGATGCACGCACGTTTGCCCGCCCGGCTCCGCATAAATCGAAGAATGTGGACGGCATCATCGTTTGATGCCGTCCTCCATGCTTCCTCATCCTGCGGAGCCCGCGAAGCGGGCGTCTCGAAGGACGCACGGACGGAAGTGCACCGGAAGGCGGGACGGGAGCCAGACCGCACTGTGCGGCTCTCGCGGTTGCTGCGCAACCGCTGCCGCCGCCTCTGACGAATTCGTTGCGCGAATTCGCTAGGTATTCATCGACTCGAAGAAGTCGTGGTTGTTCTTGCTCTCTTTGAGCTTGCTGATGAGGAATTCGAGCCCGTCCATCGGACCCATCGGCATCAGCACGCGGCGCAGCACCCACATCTTGGAGAGCGTGCCCTTGTCGACCAGCAGCTCCTCCTTGCGCGTGCCCGATTTGGTGATGTCGAGCGCGGGGAAGACGCGCTTGTCGGCGACCTTGCGGTCGAGCACGATCTCGGAATTGCCGGTGCCCTTGAACTCCTCGAAGATCACCTCGTCCATGCGCGAGCCGGTGTCGATCAGCGCGGTCGCGATGATGGTCAGCGAGCCGCCCTCCTCGATGTTGCGCGCCGCGCCGAAGAAGCGCTTCGGCCGCTGCAGCGCGTTGGCGTCGACGCCGCCGGTCAGCACCTTGCCCGAGGACGGCACCACCGTGTTGTAGGCGCGCGCCAGCCGCGTGATCGAATCCAGCAGGATCACCACGTCGCGCTTGTGCTCGACCAGGCGCTTGGCCTTCTCGATCACCATCTCGGCGACTTGCACGTGGCGCACTGCCGGCTCGTCGAAGGTCGAGCTCACCACCTCGCCTTTGACCGTTCGCGCCATGTCGGTGACCTCTTCGGGCCGCTCGTCGATCAGCAGCACCATCAGATAGACGTCGGGGTGGTTGGCGGCGATGGCATGCGCGATGTTCTGCAGCATCACCGTCTTGCCGGTGCGCGGCGGCGAGACGATCAGCGCGCGCTGGCCCTTGCCGAGCGGCGTGATCAAATCGATGACGCGGGTGGTGAAGTCCTTCTTGGTGGGGTCGCCGATCTCGAGGTTGATCTTCGAATCCGGATAGAGCGGCGTCAGATTGTCGAAGTTGATGCGGTGGCGCAGCTTGTCCGGCTCGTCGAAATTGATCTGATTGACCTTGAGCAGCGCGAAATAGCGCTCGCCGTCCTTGGGCGAGCGGATCTGGCCTTCCACCGTGTCGCCGGTGCGCAGGCCGAAGCGGCGCACCTGGCTGGGGCTGACATAGATGTCGTCGGGGCCCGGCAGGTAGTTGGCTTCCGGCGAGCGCAGGAAGCCGAAGCCGTCCTGCAGCACCTCGAGCACGCCGTCGCCATAGATCGCTTGGTCGTTGTCGGCGAGCGTCTTGAGGATGGTGAACATCATGTCCTGCTTGCGCAGCGAGGACGCGTTCTCGATCTGCAGCTCCTCGGCGAAGTTCAACAGCTCCGCCGGGGTTTTGCGCTTGAGTTCCTGGAGGTTCATCGGGGTATGGTCGCCTGAAGCGTGGAAGACGGGTGGGGAAGAGGGGGCCCGCAGGAGACGCGGGACTTGTGGCGGAGGGAACGAGCGGCGCTTGCGCGCGACCGAACGTACCTGTGCTCCGGAGTATCGCCTGGGAAACGGAAGACGCCGCGATCGGGCGTTGTCACCCTTAGCGAAAAGCGGCGTAGGAGTCAAATGGCATTCACCAGGCGGCGAGTCAAGGGCGCAGGCGTTGCGCCGGCACATCATCCGCACCGTGCGGCTTTCGCGGTTGCTAACGCAATCGCTGACGCAGCCCCGACAAACGCTTTCGGCGCTGGCGGGGCTAAAACGGCTTCACCACCACCAGGATCACGATGGCGATCAGCAGCAAGGTCGGCACCTCGTTGATAAAGCGGAAGAAGCGCGCGGAATGGCGGTCCCGGGCGGCGGCGAGATCGCGCCGCCAGCGCGCTAGTCGGACATGGAAATATCCGAGCCCCAGCGCCGCGGCGAGCTTGGCGTAGAACCAGCCGGCACTCCAATCGACCACGCCCGGCGTCGCCGCCAGCAGCAGCCCCGAGGCATAGCTCGCCGCCATGGCCGGGTGCATGATGCCGCGCAGCAGCCGGCGCTCCATCAGCTTGAAGGTCTCCGCGGCCTCGGAGCCGCTGCGTGCTTGGGCGTGATAGACGAAGAGCCGCGGCAGATAGAGCAGCCCCGCCATCCAGGCGACGATGCTGAGGATGTGCACCACCTTGATCCCGGGATAGTACGCGGCAAGGAAGCTCATGCCGGCGCGTCCGCCGCCGCGGCACAGAGGCAGCCGCCGAGCGCCGCCGGGCACAGCCGCTCGCCGCCGGCGGGGCACGGCCCACGCCCGGCAGCGCGGACCAGCGCCGCCAGCGCGGCGATGAAGGAGGAAGCGGTGCCGACCGCCGCCACCCTGAGATAGCGCGGCACGCCCGCGGTCTCGGCGAGATGACGGTACTCGATGTCGAGCTCCACCAGCGTCTCGGAATGCTCGGAGACGAAGGCCACCGGGACGACGATGAGCCCCACCCCCTCGCGCCCGGCGCGCCGGATCTCCTCATCAGTGGCGGGGCCGATCCAGGCGAGCGGCCCGACGCGGCTCTGATAACACACGACGCTGTCGAGCCCCGGCCAGGCCAACGCACGGCGCAGCGCCGCCGCGGTGCGCTCCACCTGCCATTGATAGGGATCGCCGCCGGCGACGATCTTCTGCGGCAGGCCATGCGCCGAGAGCAGCACGCGCACCTTCTCGCCACCCGGCCAGCGCTCGAGCGCGTCCCGCGTCGCATGCGCCAGCGCCGCGATGAAGCCCGGCGCCTCGGGATAGCAGCAGAGCGCGCGCACCGGTGCGACCAGCCCGGATGCCGCCGCCGCTCGCCGCCAGGCAGCGAGCGAGGAGGCCGTCGTCGTCGTCGAGGCCTGCGGATAGAGCGGCAACAGCACGATCTCGTCGGGTCGCCACTTCCTCACCGCCGCTGCCGCCGCCGCGCTCATCGGCGCCCAGTAGCGCATCGCGATGAAGACGCGAAACCCGTCGCCCAGCGCCGCCTCGAGCGCGCGCGCCTGCGCCTCGGTATTGGCGAGCAGCGGCGAGCCGCCACCGAGCCGCTGATAGATCGCCCGCGCCACCGGCGCGCGCCGGCGCGCGATCAGCCGCGCCAGCAGCCAGCGCAACGGTTGCGGCAGCGCGATGATCGCGCGGTCGCTAAAGAGGTTGAAGAGGAAGGGCTCGACCGCCTCAAGCCGGTCGGGACCGCCGAGATTGAACAGCACCACCGCGACCCGGATCATGCCGCTTCGAGCGGCCGGCGCAGCGCGGCCACGAGCTCTCCGACGTGCTCGACCGGCGTCTCCGGCACGATGCCATGGCCGAGATTGAACACGAACGGACCCTCGCCCAACTGCCGGCGGATCGCCGTCACGCCTTCCGTCAGCGCCGCGCCGCCGGCCACCAACAGCAGCGGATCGAGATTGCCTTGCACCGGTCCCATCGACTGCAGCGTCTTGCGCGCGATCGCCAGCGGCACCGTGCTGTCGAGGCCGACCGCGTCGACGCCGCTCTCGCTGAAATAGGCGCGGTACATCAGCCCGGCGCCGCGGGGAAAGCCGATCACCGGCAGCAGCGGATGCGTCTCCTTGAGCGCCGCGACGATGCGCCGCGTCGGCGCGATCACCCAGCGGCGGAACGCTGCTTCCGGCAGCACGCCGGCCCAGCTGTCGAACAGCTGCACCACCTCGGCGCCGGCAGCGACCTGGCCGCTGAGATAGACGATCGTCGCCTCCACCAGCCGGTCGATGAGCCCGCCGAATCCTTCGGGATCGGCAAAGGCCCAGCCTTTGACCGCGGCGAAGTCGCGGCTGGTGCCGCCCTCGACCATGTAGCTCGCCACCGTCCAGGGCGCGCCGGCGAAGCCGATCAGCGCCGTCTCCGCCGGCAGCAGCGTGGCGACGCGGGCGACAGTGTCATAGACCGGCGCGACCCGCCGGGGAAAATCGTCGAGCGACAGCAGCCGCGCCGCGTCCGCCGAGCGGATCGGCGCCAGCACCGGCCCCTCGCCCTCGCGAAAGCTCACCGCCTGGCCAAGCCCATGCGCCACCACCAAGATGTCCGAGAACAGGATCGCCGCATCCATGCCGAAGCGCCGCACCGGCTGCATCGTCGCTTCGCAGGCGAGGTCCGGGGTGAAGCAGAGATCGAGAAAGCCCGGCACGCGCTGACGCAGCGCGCGGTATTCCGGCAGATAGCGCCCTGCCTGCCGCATCAGCCAGACCGGCGGCAGCGCCAGCGTCTCGCCGGCCAGCGCCCTGAGCAGCGGCTTGCCCGGCTTGTCCGACGGTGCCGCCGCAGGATCGTGCGCACCCGCCATGCCGCTTTGCCTGCTTCCTCCCATGGCCTCTCTTACCTCTTCTCTTAAAGAATCTAAAGGTAGTGGTAGGTAGTTGGGGCCGGGAAGACGGGGATTGATTCTTGCGGCTTATTCATCCAGCGTCAGCCGGGTGTTGCCTGAAAGCCGCGCCGGCGGTGTATAAGACGGGAACAGGCGGCGGCAACGGGCTTTTGGCAGCGGGTTGCGCATGCGGATGAAAGGGGTGAGAAGCGGGGATGACGCACCCATCCCGCAACATTGTCCCGGACTCGCGAAGGGTGCCGCGATCTTATCCCGAGGCGTATCGGATGGCTGCGGCACCGAGGCTGAGCGGGGATTGAATCGCCGCTTGCCGGCGCGCGGGGGATATGTCGGGAGTTTGCCCGACCTTCTCCACAGCATCGTGGGGACAAGACAGTGACGCGGTTCCATCTCCATCTCGTCTCCGACGCCACTGGCGACACCGTGCATTCGGTGGCGCGCGCCTGTCTCGTCCAGTTCGAGGGCGCCGAGGCGATCGAGCATATCTGGTCGATGGTGCGCACCAAGATCCAGGTCGAGCGGGTGGTTGCCGGCGTCGAGGCCAATCCCGGCGTCGTGCTTTATACCCTGGTCAACGAGACGCTGCGCGCGCCGCTGGTCGATGGCTGCCGCAAGCTGCAGATACCGGCTATTCCCGTGCTCGACCCCGTCATCGGCACGTTGGCGACATATCTCGGCCGGCAGAGCCGCGGCCTGCCCGGCCAGCAGCATCTGCTCGACACCGAGTATTTCCAGCGCATCGATGCCATGACCTTCGCCCTCAACCATGATGACGGGCAATCCGCTTGGGGGCTCGACCAGGCCGATGTCGTGCTGGTCGGTGTCTCCCGCACTTCCAAGACGCCGACCTGCATCTATCTCGCCAATCGCGGCATCAAAGCGGCGAATGTGCCGGTGGTGCCGGACATGGTGCTGCCGCCCGAGCTCTTCGCCGCCACCAGGCCACTGATCGTCGGCCTCACCAACGATCCCGAGCGGCTCATTCAGGTGCGGCGCAACCGCTTGAGCATGCTGCATCATGACGAGCGCACCGACTACACCGATACCGAGGCGGTGCGCCAGGAGGTGGCGACGGCGCGCCGCCTCTTTGCCGAGCATCACTGGCCGGTGATCGACGTGACCCGCCGCTCGATCGAAGAGACCGCGGCGGCCATCCTGAAGCTGATCGCCCGCCGCCAGGGCCAGGACAAGTGAGCCCGCTCGTCCTCGCCTCGGCAAGCCGCATCCGCGCCTTGTTGCTGGAGCGCGCCGGCCTTCCCGTGATCTGCGATCCCGCCGGCATCGACGAGGCCGAGATCAAATTCGGCTTCCGCAGCGCCGGGCGCGACGCCGCGGGCTGCGCCATGGCGCTGGCGGAGGCCAAGGCGGCGCACGTCGCGCCGCGCCATCCCGGCGCGCTCGTCATCGGCGCCGACCAGCTCCTGGTCTGTGGCGAGGCCTGGCTCGACAAGCCCGAGGATCCCGCTGCGGCGCGCCGCCAGCTGCAGAGTCTGCGCGGCAAGCGCCACGAGCTCGTCACCGCCGTGGCGCTGCGGCGCGATGACACACTGCTGTGGCGGCGCATCGAGCGCCCAGTGCTGCTCGTGCGCGACTTCTCCGATGCCTTCCTCGACGCCTATCTCGCCGCTGCCGGCGACGGCGTGCTGGGCTCGGTCGGCGCCTACCAGCTCGAGGCCATGGGCATCCAGCTCTTCGCCCGCATCGAGGGCGATTATTTCTCGATCCTGGGATTGCCGCTGCTGCCGCTGCTCGACTTCCTGCGCGGCGCCGGCGCGCTTGCCGCATGAAGCGTGCCGGCGTCATGGGCTGGCCGGTGGCGCAGTCGCGCTCGCCGGTGCTGCACGGCTTCTGGCTCGAGCAGCACGCGATCGATGGCGAGTATGTGCTGCTGCCGGTGCCGCCCGAGGCGCTCGAGCAGGAATTGCGCGCGCTGCCGGGGCGCGGCTTCGCCGGCTGCAACCTCACGCAGCCGCACAAGGAACGGGCGCTTGCCCTGGTCGATCGCCTCGATGCGACAGCGCGGCGCATCGGTGCCGTCAACACCGTGGTCGTCGCCGCCGACGGCGCGCTCGAGGGCAGCAACACCGACGCGTTCGGCTTCCATGCCAATCTCACCGCCGCGCTGCCCGGCTGGACGGAAGCCGCCGGCCCCGCCGTGGTGCTCGGCGCCGGCGGCGGGGCGCGCGCGGTGGTCGCGGCGCTCATCGATCACGGCGCGCCGGAGATCCGTCTGGTCAACCGCCACCGCGCGCGCGCCGAGGCGCTGGCGGCGGCGCTGGGCGGGCGGATCGAAGTCGTCGACTGGCGGCATCGCGCGGACGCGCTCGCTGGCGCCGCGCTGCTGGTCAACACCACCAGCCTCGGCATGGCAGGCCACGAGCCGCTCGCTCTCGCGCTCGACGCCTTGCCGTCCGGCGCGGTGGTGAACGATATCGTCTATGTGCCGCTGCGCACCGCGCTGCTCGCCGCGGCCGAGCGGCGCGGCAACCCGACCGTCGATGGGCTCGGCATGCTGCTGCACCAGGCGCGGCCGGGCTTTGCCGCCTGGTTCGGCGTGCTGCCGGAGGTGACGCCGGCGCTGCGCGCGCGGGTCGTTGCCAGCTTGGCGACGCGATGATCGTCCTCGGCCTCACCGGCTCGGTCGGCATGGGCAAGAGCACCGTCGCCGCCATGCTCCGCCGGCTCGGCGTTCCCGTCCATGACAGCGACGCCGCGGTGCATCGCCTGCTGGCGCCGAAGGGCAACGCCGTGGCAGCGGTGGCGGCGGCGTTTCCCGGCGTGCGGCGCCGCGACGACGGCGTCGACCGCGCCGCGCTCGGCGCCCGCGTCTTCGCCGATGCCGCGGCGCTGCGCCGGCTGGAGCGCATCCTCCATCCGCTGGTGCGCCGGAGCCAGCAGCGCTTTCTCGCCCGCGCCCGCGCCCGGCGCCTGGGACTGGTGGTGCTCGACATCCCGCTGCTGTTCGAGACCGGCGGCGCCGCGCGCTGCGACAAGGTGATCGTCGTCTCCGCCCCCGCCTTCCTGCAGCGCGTGCGTGTGCTGGCACGCCCTGGCATGACCGCAGCGCGCCTCGACGCCATCCTGGCAAAGCAGATGCCCGATGCGCAAAAGCGTCGACGCGCCGACTACGTCGTGCCCAGCGGCCTCGGCCGCGCCGTGACCTTCCGCCGCCTCGCGCGCATCGTGCGCGAGCTTAAAGCGCAACCATCGGGCGAGCCTTGCCTCGACTCGTCCGGTTGAGGCACAGTCGGCGGCATGCGTGAGATCGTCGTCGACACCGAGACCACCGGGCTTGACCCCGCCGAGGGCCACCGCATTGTCGAGCTCGCCTGCGTCGAGCTCTTCAACCACGTGCCGACCGGCCGCGTCTTCCACCGCTACGTCAATCCCGAGCGCGACGTCCCGGCCGAGGCGACGGCGGTCCACGGGCTCACCGCCGAGATCCTGGCGCAGCATCCGCCGTTTGCCGTGATCGCCGACGAGTTCCTCGCCTTTACCGCCGGCGAGCGGCTGATCATCCACAACGCCGAGTTCGATCTGCGCTTCCTCAATGCCGAGCTGAAGCGCCTGGGCCGGCCGGCGCTCGCCGGCGAGGTCGAGGACACGCTGCTGCTGGCGAGGAAGCGCTATCCCGGCGCGTCGGCGAGCCTCGATGCACTCTGCCGCCGCCTTGCCATCGATCTCACCGCGCGCACCAAGCACGGCGCCCGGCTCGATTGCGAGCTACTGGCGGCGGTCTATCTCGAGCTCATCGGCGGTCGCCAGCCCGGGCTCGATCTCGCCGTCGCCGGCGGCGCCAGCGGCGGGCTCGACGCGCTGGAGCGTCCCGCCCGCCCGCCGCGTCCGCACGCCGCCAGCGCCGAGGAACTCGTGGCGCATGCTGCGTTGCTGCTGAAGCTCAAAGACCCCCTCTGGACGCGTCCGGATTAGCGCCGCGCCGCGGCGAAAGACGGGAGCCTGTGACCGTGTCCTATAGGGACCGGATTCGATAGCGCGGCATCGTCGGTCGATGCCATGTTCAATGCTTCCTCATCCTGAGGGCGGCGCGCAGCGCCGCGTCTCGAAGGACGCACGAACGGATTGCAGCGGCAAACGAGAGGCCAGTCCGCGCCGAGCGGCTCTCGCGGTTGCCAACGCAACCGCTGACGCCGCCGCCGACGAGCGCAAGAGCGCTCGCGGCTACGCGCTCGCGACGGGGCCTGCCGTCTGCACCAGCTGCTGCCGGCGCAACAGGTCCGCGAAATCGACGGGATGCAGCAGCAGCGGCGGGAAGCCGCCTTCGCGCGTCGCGGTGGCGACGATGCTGCGCGCGAACGGGAAGAGCAGGCGTGGCGTCTCCACCAGCAGCAGCGTCGCCAGCAGCTCCTGCGGCGTGTTGCGCACCGTCACCACCGCGGCATAGGCGAGCTCGGCGACGAACACCGCCTCGCCCGCGGTGGTCGCGTTGGCGCTGACGGTGAGCACCACCTCATAGATGTCCTGGCCCAGCGACTGCGCCTTGACGTCGACGCCGAGCTGCACCTCGGGCGGCTCCTTCTGCTGCATCAGGCTGTGCGGCGCGCGCGGGTTCTCGAAAGAGAAATCCTTGATGTACTGTGCATTGACGATGAGCTGCTGCACGCTCGCGCCGTTGCCGCCCGGCAGTGCCGTGCCGCTGTTCTGGTCCGCCATGAGCGCTTCTCCCTGATCTCCCGAGGGCCGCTCGCTAGCACGGATGGTGCGGGCGCACAACCCTGGCCGCCCGCCTGCCGCCGTGACGAAATTGTTACGTTGGCGGATTATTCAATTTTTAACGCTTGGCGTTCCAGCATGACGCTCGGGCGAGGCGTTGGATGTCTTTCGAAACTCATCTGGATGATCCCTTGCTGCGCGAGCTCTACGCCTATTGGCGGCTGAAGCGCGCGGCCCGACGCATGCCGCCGCGCCGCCAGATCGATCCCACCGAGGTGCCGCGCCTCTTGCCGCATCTCGTCATCAGCGAGAGCGTCGAGGACGGTCGGCGCTTCCGCTACCGCCTTGCCGGCACCGCCATCGCCCGCGCCATCGGCATCGACCCCACCGGACGCTGCGTCGAGGAGGTCGCCAACGGCAGCTACCGCGACTACATCAACGAGCTGCACCGCGCGGTCTGGCGCGAGCGCGTGCCGGTCTTTGCCGCCAGCGCCTTCGTCAGCGCCAAGCGCGGCAAGACCTATTTCGCGCGCCGCCTGCTGCTGCCGCTGTCGGAGGACGACCACGCCGTCCATCAGCTCCTGTCCATGGTGATCTTTCATTTCGCTGTCGGCCGCCCGGCGATCACCGTGCTCGATGCCGATGTGGCGGACGCCGCGGACTGACCCCTGCGCTTGCCCTTTCCCCGGGTCGAGCCTATCTACCAGGGGCGTATGGCTCTCACTACGGTTGAGGTCGATGGGCGACGGCTATCAATTCCTCGATATCGTCGTGTTCGCGGTGATCGCGGGCCTGCTGGTGCTGCGCCTCAGGAGCGTGCTCGGCCGGCGCACCGGCAATGAGCGCCGCCGCGATCCCTTCGCGCCGCCGCCCGCCGCCGCCGCGCCGCCCGAGACGGTCGTGCCGCTGCCGCCGCCGCGCGACCGCGCGCCGCCTGCCCCTGCCGGCGCGGTGCTGCCGCTGGCCGACGGCATCGCCCGGCTCAAAGCGGCGGATAAGAGCTTCGACGAGACGCAGTTCCTCGCCGGCGCGCGCGCCGCTTTCGAGATCATCGTCAACGCTTTCGCCAAGGGCGACACGGCGACGCTGCAGCCGCTGCTCAGCGAACCGGTCTTCGCCTCCTTCAGCCAGGCGGTCCGCACGCGCCGGGCGCAGCACGAGACGCTCGACACCAACCTGCTGAGCCTCAAGGCGGTGGAGATCGTCGATGCCGGGCTCGACGGCGACACCGCGCATGTCACGGTGAAGTTCGTCTCCGAGCAGATCAACTTGACGCGCGCCGCCGACGGCTCGGTGGTGGAGGGCAATCCCGACCAGGTCGAGGAGAAGACCGATCTCTGGACCTTCGCCCGCTCGCTGCGCTCGCGCGACCCCAACTGGACGCTCGTTGCCACGCACAGCCCGTAGCTGGACGGCCGCGTTTCTCCTGCTGCTGTCGCTTTTCGCCTGCACGCCGCGACCGCCGCCGCCGGATCACTTGAGCCTGGCGCCGGCGCGCTTTGCCGATCTCGCCGGCTGGCAGCAGGATACGCCCGGCGCGGCGCTCGCGGCTTTTGCGCGCTCCTGCGCCGCGCTGCTGAAAGCGCCGGCCGCCACCGCGCTCGGTGTCGCCGGCACCGCCGCCGACTGGCAGTCGCCCTGCGCGGCGCTGCCGCCCGCGCCCGATGACGCGGCGGCGCGGCGCTTTCTCGAGACCTGGTTCCAGCCGTGGCAAGCAGGCAATAACGGCGTCGCCGAAGGCCTCTTCACCGGCTATTACGAGGCCGAGCTCGACGGTGCGCGCCAACCTGGCGGCGGCTTCGCCACGCCGCTGCTCCGCCGCCCGCCCGATCTCGTGATGGTCGAGCTCGGCCTCTTCCGCCCCGCCTGGCGCGGTGAGCGCATCGCCGGCCGCGTCGTCGACGGCCGGCTCAAGCCCTATGAGAGCCGCGCCGAGATCGAGCATGGCGCGCTCGACCGCTATCACCTCGCCTTCCTTTGGGTCGACGATCCCGTTGCCGCCTTCTTCCTGCAGATCCAGGGCTCGGGCCGCGTCCGCCTGCCCGATGGCAGCATGGTGCGCGTCGGCTATGACGGGCAGAACGGTCAGGCCTATGTAGCCATCGGCAGGCTGCTGGTGGAACGCGGCGTGCTCGCCAAGGAGGATATCTCGATGCAGGCGATCCACGCCTGGATCAAGGCACATCCCGAGGCGGGCAAGGCGCTGATGGCGGAAAATCCTTCTTATGTCTTTTTCCGCGAAGTCACCGGCGAGGGGCCGATCGGCAGCGAGGGGGTGGTGCTCACCCCCGGCCGCAGCCTTGCCGTTGATCGCAGCTTCGTGCCGCTGGGCGTGCCGGTCTTCCTCGATGCCGGTCCCGGCCTGCAGCGGCTGCTGGTGGCGCAGGATACCGGCGGCGCCATTCGCGGGCCGGTGCGCGGCGACGTCTTCTGGGGGGCCGGCGCCGAGGCCGAGGCGCGCGCCGGCGCGATGCGGGCGCGCGGCGTCTATTACCTGCTGTTGCCAAAAAATGTCATGCCGACATCGTGATTCCGGCACCAAGGGACGAGGCGCCGGAGGGTGGAAATAGAGTATCGTCTCGCCCGTTATCTCACGGGACCGCAGCCTGGCACTGGCGGGGAGGGCGGCTCGATCGGCAGATGTCAAAAGGAAGTGATCGATGAGGAAGCGCAAGCATCTTACCGGCGCGTTGCTGGCCCTGATCCTGGCGGGGCCGATCGCGCCGGCGCTCGCCGAGGAGCATCACGACGAGCATCATGACGACCGCGATCGTCACTACGAGCGGGGCCGCGGCGACCACCACGACTTTCACGGCCATGATTTCCGCTTTTTCACCCCTTTCGAGCTCGAGCTCTGGCGCGGCGGCGGCTGGTTTCACGACTGGCATGACGGCCGCTACGGCTGGTGGTGGGTGGCTGACGGCTACTGGTATTGGTATCCTTCGCCGGTCTACCCCTACCCGTCCTATGTGCCGCCGGCGCCGCCCCCGGTGGTGATCGTGGCGCCGGGCGCGCCGCCACCGCCACCGCCGCCACCGGTCGTCGCCGCCCCGCCGCCGCCGCCCTCGGGGCAGGCGCCGGCGCAGTTCTGGTATTACTGCGACGAGAGCAGATCCTATTACCCTTATGTCAGCACCTGTAACACCCCCTGGCGGCAGATACCGGCAGCCCGCTGAACGGGGAGGAAAACGCCGGCCGCCTCGTACAATACCTATATACTCTCGAGTCGCTACCGACTCCCGGAGGAAGAAGATGATAAAGCGAACAGCTCTGACGGCGGCGCTGGCTCTGGCCGGCTTGGCGCTGGCCGTCTCTCTCCCGGCGGCCCCCGCCGCGGCGCGCGTGGTCGTCGGCGTCGGCATCGGCGTGCCGTTCTACGGCTACGGGCCTTATCCCTATCCCTATTACTATCCCCCGCCGGTGGTTTACGCGCCCCCGCCGGTCGTCTATGCCCCGCCGCCGGTGGTGGTGGCGCCGGCCCAGCCGGCTTATGTGCAGCAGCCGCAGCAAAACTGGTACTACTGCGACAACCCGCAGGGCTACTATCCCACCGTCCAGACCTGCGGCTCCGGCTGGCGGCAGGTTCCGGCGCAACCTTCGCATTGAGGAGGCACGATCTTGAGGCAGGCTAAAGCGGCTGTTGTCGCTGCAACCACGCTGGCGCTGCTCGCGGGTTGCGCGCAGGCGCCGATGGGACCGCGCGTGCAGGTGATGCCGGCGCCGGGCAAGCCCTTTGAGGTGTTCCAGCAGGACGATATCTTCTGCCGGCAATTCGCCCAGCAGCAGAGCGCCGGCGTCGCCGAGCAAGGGAACAACGCGCAGGTCGGCAGCGCCATCATCGGCACGGTGCTGGGCGCCGGGCTCGGCGCCGCCATCGGTGGCGGCCGCGGCGCGGCGATCGGCGCTGGTGCCGGCGCGGTCGGCGGCACCGCGGTCGGCGCGGGCCAGGCCGAGCGCAGCACCTACACCGCGCAGCAATTCTACGACCATGCCTATTCGCAATGCATGTATTCGCGCGGCAACCAGGTGCCGGGCTTCGTCGCGACGGCGCCTTCTCTGCCGCCGCCGCCGCCCCCGGGTGCGCTGCCGCCCCCGCCCCCGCCGGGGCCGCCGCCCCCGCCCCCGCCGCGCTAATCGTCTTGGCCGCCGTCCGCCGCAGACCCCTGCGGCGGGCGTTCCTTCGCCGCGAGCGCGGAGCGCTCGTCGGAGGCGGCCCCAGCGCTTGCGCGGCAAGCGCGAAAGCCGCACCCCTCAAGAAGTCCGAGGTCGCTGGGGCGATTGCTTGCTTTCCGCGCCCGGGCTGACCATGCTGCGGCAGCGACAAGAAGGGCGCCCGAGAGCGCCCGAGCCCGGCTGGCCGAGGAATGAGGAATGCCTGCACCGCCGATCCGCGTCGGTCTCTTCGTCACCTGTCTCGTCGACCTCTTCCGCCCGAGCGTCGGCTTCGCCGCGGTGAAGCTGCTCGAGGGCGCCGGCTGCACCGTCGAGGTGCCGCCGACGCAAACCTGCTGCGGCCAGCCCGCCTATAATTCCGGCGACAAGCCCGACACCAAGGTGATCGCGCGCCAGGTGCTCGACGCCTTCGAGGGTTTCGACTACGTCGTCGTGCCGTCGGGCTCCTGCGGCGGCATGATCAAGCAGCATTACCTCGAACTCTTCGCCGACGAGCCCGCGCTCTATCAGCGCGCGCAGCATCTGGCGAAACGCACCTACGAGCTCGTCTCCTTCCTCGCCGATGTGCTGAAGCTGGAGCGCGTCGAGGCGCGCTATGACGGCGTCGCGACATATCACGACGCCTGCTCCGGGCTGCGCGAGCTCGGCGTCAAGGAGCAGCCGCG
Organism: Allostellaceae bacterium; assembly: GCA_052143095.1. Lineage (GTDB taxonomy): Bacteria > Pseudomonadota > Alphaproteobacteria > ATCC43930 > CGMCC-115725 > DAHUYF01. The sequence goes on along the minus strand of JBKQTR010000229.1, from coordinate 30,503 downwards.
CCGGCTGCTGCGCTCGGTCGCGGGCTTGCGCCTCGAGGAGCTGCCCGGTGCGGAGATCTGCTGCGGCTTCGGCGGCACCTTCTGCATCAAGTATCCCGAGATCTCCGACCGCATGGTCGCCGACAAGGCCGCCGACATCGCCGCCACCGGCGCCGACACGCTGCTCGCCGGCGATATGGGCTGCCTGCTCAACATGGCCGGCAAGCTGACGCGGCTCGGCAAGCCGGTGCGCGTCCGCCATGTCGCCGAGGTGCTTGCCGGCGTCACCGACAAGACGCCGCCGATCGGCGCGCCGGCGACGGAGCGCGGCTGATGCAACCGACCAGCCACGCCTTCAAGGCGAACGCGCACCAGGCGCTTGCCGACGTCAATCTGCAGAAGGCGCTCGGCATGATGCGCAGCGGCTTCCCCGGCCGCCGCGCCGCCGCGGTGGCGCGGCTGCCGGAGTTCGACGCGCTGCGCGACCAAGGCAAGGCGATCAAGGATCATGTGCTGGAGCATCTCGATCTCTACCTCGAGATCTTCGAGCAGAACGTCGTCGCGCGCGGCGGCGAGGTGCATTGGTGCCGCACGCCGCAGGAGGCACGCGAGACCGTGCTGGCGATCTGCCGCCGCCTCGACGCCAAGACGGTGACCAAGGGCAAGACCATGATCGCCGAGGAGATCGCCCTCAACGACTATCTCGAGCAGAACGGCGTGACCCCGGTCGAGACCGATCTCGGCGAGTACATCATCCAGATCCGCAAGGAGTATCCGAGCCACATCATCGCGCCGGCCATCCATCTCGTGAAAGAGCAGATCGCCGAGAGCTTCCGCCAGACGCATAAGAGCCTCGACCCCGCCCGCCCGCTGGAGGAGGCCTCGACGCTGGTGGCCGAGGCGCGCGCCGTGCTGCGGCAGAAATTCCTCGCGGCCGATGTCGGCATCACCGGCGCCAATTTCTGCATCGCCGAGACCGGCTCGACCGTCATCGTCACCAATGAGGGCAATGGCGACCTGACGCAGACCCTCACCAAGGCGCATATCGTGCTGGCGAGCCTCGAGAAGCTGGTGCCGACGCTCGAGGATGTCTCGACCCTGCTGCGCCTGCTGGCGCGCTCCGCCACCGGCCAGGAATTCTCGACCTACACCACGCTCTCCACGGGCCCGCGCCGGCCGGAGGACACCGACGGGCCCGGCGAGTTCCACGTCGTCTTTCTCGATAACGGCCGCAGCGCCATGCTCGGTACCGAGTTCCAGGACATGCTGCGCTGCATCCGCTGTGGCGCCTGCATGAACCATTGCCCGGTCTATGCCACGGTCGGCGGGCATGCCTATGGCTGGGTCTATCCCGGGCCGATGGGTGCGGTGCTGACGCCGACCCTGGTCGGCGTTGAGGAGGCCGGCCACCTGCCCAACGCCTCGACCTTTTGCGGCCGCTGCGAGAGCATCTGCCCGATGAAGATCCCGCTGCCCAGGATGATGCGCCATTGGCGCGAGCGCGAATTCGCGAGCAAGCTGTCGCCGGCGACGTACCGGTATGGGCTCGGTGCCTGGGCGTTCCTCGCCGCGCGCCCGCCGCTCTATCGCTTCGCCGCCGCGCTCGCCAGCCGCGTGCTCGGCTGGATCGGTGCGCCGCGCGGCCGCTTCCGCGCGCTGCCGCTGGCCGGCGGCTGGACGCAAGGCCGCGACCTGCCGGCGCCCGAGGGCCGCAGCTTTATGAGCCTCTGGGCCGAGCGGCGCAAGGCCGGACCATGAGCGAGGCGCGCTCGCAGATCCTGGGCGCGATCCGCCGCTCGCTGAAGCGCGGGCCGCTTGACGCGCCGAGCCGCGCCGAGATCGCCGCGCGGCTCGGCGCGCATGAGCGCAACCTGGTGCCGGCGCGCGCCGCCGCTCTCGGCCCTGCGGCCCAGATCGATCTCTTCCAGCGCATGGCGGAAGAGGTGCAGACCACGGTGACGCGGGTGGCGAGCGCCGCCGAGGTGCCGCAAGCGGTTGCCGATTACCTGTCGCAGCGCAACCTGCCGTCGCGCCTGGTCATGACCCCCGACCCGCAGCTCGACGGCATTCCCTGGAGCGCGCGGCCGATGCTCGAGATCCGCCGCGGCCGCGCCGAGGATGCCGATCAGGTGGGAGTCACCGCCGGCTTTGCCGGCATCGCCGAGACCGGCACCTTGATGCTGATCTCCGGTCCGGAGAGCCCGACGCGCAACAACTTCCTGCCGGACACGCATATCGTGGTGCTGCGCCGCGAGCAGGTAGCGGCGAGCTACGAGGAAGGCTGGAGCCGGCTGCGCGCGCTGAAGCGCGCGGCCGACGGCAGCGTCGCGCTGCCGCGCACCGTCAACTTCATCACGGGGCCGTCGCGCACCGGCGATATCGAGCAGCGCCTCGAGCTCGGCGCGCATGGCCCCCGCCGTCTCCACATCGTGCTCATCGATGACGGGGCGGCCGCCTAGCCGCGAGGAGCGCGCGCTGTGGCGCGCCGCCATGCGCGATGTGGCGCCGCTCGAGGAAGGCGCCGCGCCCCCGCCGCCGGCCGAGCCGGCGCCGCGCCCCGCCCGCGCGGCGGCCGCTCCTGGCGCGGCCCGTGGCGATCTCGCCGCCGATGCCGCGCCGGGGCTCGATCGCCGCAGCGCCGAGCGCTTGCGCCGCGGCCGGCGCGCGATCGAGGCGCGGCTCGACCTTCACGGCATGACGCAGGACGAGGCGCATCGCGCGCTCGCCACGTTCGTGGCGCGCGCGCACGCGAGCGACAAGCGCTGCCTGCTGCTGATCACCGGCAAGAGCGGCGTGCTGCGCGCAGCGGTGCCGCGCTGGCTCAACGAAGCGCCCAACCGCTCGCGCCTCCTCGCCTTCTCGCCGGCGCAGCCCAAAGACGGCGGCGCCGGCGCGCTCTATCTGCTGCTGCGGCGCCGGCGATGACGCCGTTCGGCGTGCGCCTGCGCCAGCTGCGCGCCGAGCGCGGCATCAGCCTCAAGCAGATGGCCGAGGCGCTCGGCGTCTCCGCCGCCTATCTCTCGGCGTTGGAGCATGGCCGCCGCGGCCGGCCGACCCATGCCATGGTGGTCGCGATCTGCGCCCAGCTCAACATCATCTGGGACGAGGCCGACGAGCTGCATCGGCTGGCGCGGCTGTCGCATCCGCGCGTCACCGTCGACACCGCCGGGTTGGCGCCGGCCGCGACCGAGCTCGCCAATCTCCTGGCCGAGCGTATCCGCAAGCTCCCACCCGAGCGTGTCGAGCGCCTGCTCGATTTGTTGAAGAGCGCGCCGATGACACCGCCAAAGCGGCGGCGGCGCGGCGCCCTGCCGGCGGGCTGACATCGCCGGGCGTCCGGCGGGCGAGCGGCAACCGACTACTCTTCGAGAACCACCCGCCGCAGCTCCCGCAAATCGCTCACCAGCGAGAAGGCGGTCTCGCGCGGCAGTTTGCCGTGTTCGAAGACATGGCCGGCGAGCACCATGTTGACGGCCTCGCCGTCATCCGACAGCGGCAGGCTGACGCGCCGCGTCAGCATCACCGTGCCGCGGCCCGTGAGCGTGAAGCTGTTCTCGGTGTACATCGCCGCGCGGCGCGCCGCCATCTCCTCATAGATGCCGATGACGTAGCGGCGATAGCCGGCCTTCTCCGGCAGCACGTCCTCGATGAAGAGGCCGGTCGGCTCGCGCCCGGCGAGCCGCCAGAAGACTTCGCCGACGCGGCGGTAGCGAAAGCGCGGCGTGCCGCCTTCCCACACCACGTCGAGCAGCATGGTGTAAGGCCAGATCTCGGTCGGAATCTCCAGCGGGTCGATATCGGCGCGGCGCGGCATGGCACGGCCGCGCCGCTTGCTCAGCCAATGCTGATAGAGGCCTTCCAGGCGCTGGTCCGGGAGGACGTCGCGCAAATCCCCTCACCCTGACAACGGTCGCGTGTCCCGACGCACGCCGGCAAAGGATAGACCGGCAGCGTTGCAAGCGTGGCAAAATTCACCGGCAATTTTGCTAAATTTGTAGGAGATTTAGCTTCAGAGCCCGGCGATTCCGATTAAACTCTTCGCAGTCGCAATCGCGGGATCTGGCCGCATGAGCATGTCCGTCCTCGTCATCGACGACAGCAAGACCATTCGCCGCAGCGTCGAGACGCTGCTGACCGAAGCCGGCTATTCCGTCGTCGTCGCGGGGCACGGCGATGAAGGCACGCGGCTGTGGCAGGAGATCGCGCCCGAGCTCATCATCACCGACGTCATGATGCCCGAGCGCGACGGCATCGAGCTGATGATGGAGATCCGCCGGCATCGCCCACAAGCGAAGATCCTGGCGATGACCGGCTTCCACCACAGCGGCAGCGTCGATTTCGTCGAAATGCTGCGCCGGCTCGGCGCCGACGACGTGCTGATCAAGCCGTTCGCGCCGGAGGTGCTGCTGACCAAGGTCGACCGCCTGGTGAGCCTGCCGACGCCGACCGCGCTCAGCGCCGCCTGACCGCGGGTTAACCCGCCTTTAAGCATTCTCGACCATGCTCGGGCCATGGCTCGACGGCAGAAACACACCGGCGGCGGCGCCAATGCGCCGGACGAGGCCGTGCTGCGCCAGGCCGACCTGTCGCATCTCCATCTCCAGGACATGACCCCGACGCAGCGCGCCGAGCTGCGCCGCCGCTACGACGATTTCGTCCGCCATTTCGGCCGCGACGGCATGACGCCATCGCGCGATCCCGAGCCGAAGAAGCCGCGCGTCCGCAAATGGACGCCCGGCGCCAAGACCTGACCGATTATTGCGGCGGCGCGGCGGCGCCGGCGCTGGCCGGCCCGTCGCAGGTATAAACCGCGACCAGGCCGTCAGGCCTCGTCTCCAGGCCTTGATAGCGCGCAACGCGGTCGAATTGCACGCAGTAGTTCTGCGCCTCGTCGCTGGTGATGGCGACATTGTGGTCGGGCACGTGATAGCTGACGCTGGGCGGCATCACCGGCCCGCTCGCGCAGGCGGCAAGCAGCACGGTGGCAAGCAGCGGTGCGGCGACCGCCGCGTTGATCTCAGCTTGGCGGGGGGGCGGATCGGCGATCAGCCGCGCATCGACGGAAAGATCGGTCATGACGCTCCCTTGGCGTGCTGTGGCCGGCGAGATGTAGTTTTGCCGCCGCCGCGCGTCAATCGTCGGTGATTGACGGGCGCGCATGCTGCACAAACACGCGCTACAGGATGAACTTGGAGAGGTCCGCGTTCTTGGCAAGCGCGCTGACATGCTCGTGCACATAGGCGCGGTCGATGGTGATGGCGGTGCCCTTGGGCTTGTCGGAGGCGGTGAAGCTGATCTCCTCGAGCAGGCGCTCGAGCACGGTGTGTAGGCGCCTCGCGCCGATATTCTCCACCGCGGTGTTGATCTCCTCGGCGAGGCGGGCGAGCTCGTCGATCGCGTCCTCGGCGAAATCGAGCGCCACGCCCTCGGTGGCCATCAGCGCCTTGTACTGCTTGATCAGGCTCGCCTCGGGCTCGGTCAGGATGCGGCGGAAATCCTCGCGCGTCAGCGGCTTCAGCTCGACCCGGATGGGCAGCCGCCCCTGCAGCTCCGGCAGCAGGTCCGAGGGCTTCGCCAGATGGAAGGCGCCCGAGGCGATGAACAGCACGTGATCGGTCTTGACCGCGCCGTGCTTGGTGGCGACCGTCGTGCCCTCGATCAGCGGCAGCAGGTCGCGCTGCACGCCCTCGCGGCTGACATCGCCGCCGATGCGCTGCTCGCTGCGGGCGCAGATCTTGTCGATCTCGTCGATGAAGACGATGCCGTTCTGCTCGACGGCGGCGATCGCCTCGCGCACCACCTTCTCCTGGTCGAGCAGCTTGTCGCTCTCCTCGGCCATCAGCACGGTGTGGCTCTCGCGCACGCTCATGCGCCGCGACTTGGTGCGGCCGCCGAACGCCTTGCCGAAGATCTCGCCGAGATTGAGCATGCCCATCTGCGCGCCGGGCATGCCGGGAATGTCGAAGGTCGGCAGGTTCGCGCCGGCGCTGTCCTGCACCTGGACCTCGATCTCCTTGTCGTCGAGCTGGCCCTCGCGCAGCATCTTGCGGAATTTCTGCCGCGTGTCGGCGCCGGCGTTCTGGCCGACCAGCGCGTCGAGCACGCGCTCCTCGGCGTGCAGCTCGGCCTTCGACGCCACTTCCTTGCGCAAGCGCTCGCGCGTCATGGCGATCGACATCTCGAGCAGGTCGCGCACGATCTGCTCGACGTCGCGGCCGACATAGCCGACCTCGGTGAACTTCGTCGCCTCGACCTTGATGAACGGCGCCTGGGCGAGCTTGGCGAGCCGGCGCGCGATCTCGGTCTTGCCGATGCCGGTCGGGCCGATCATCAGAATGTTCTTGGGCAGCACCTCCTCGCGCAGCTCCTCCGGCAGCTGCTGGCGCCGCCAGCGGTTGCGCAAGGCGATGGCGACGGCGCGCTTGGCGTCGTTCTGGCCGACGATGTGCCGATCGAGCTCGGAGACGATTTCGCGCGGGCTGAAGGCGGTCATAGGCTCTCGAGGGTGACTTTGTCGTTGGTATAGACGCAGATGCCGGCGGCGATCGCCATCGCCTTGCGCGCGATCGCCTCGGCTTCGAGCGGCTGGTCGAGCAGCGCGCGCGCCGCGGCCAGCGCGTAGCCGCCGCCGGAGCCGATGCCGATGAGCCCGTCCTCGGGCTCGAGCACGTCGCCGGTGCCGGAGAGGATCAGCGACACCTGCCGGTCCGCCACCGCCATCATCGCCTCCAGCCGCCTGAGATAGCGGTCGGTGCGCCAGTCCTTGGCCAGCTCGACGCAGGCGCGCGGCAACTGGCCGGGATGCTGCTCGAGCTTGGCCTCGAGGCGCTCGAACAGCGTCAGCGCATCGGCGGTGGCGCCGGCAAAGCCGGCGATCACCGAGCCGTTGCCGAGCCGGCGCAGCTTGCGCGCGTTGGATTTGACGATGGTCTGGCCCATCGACACCTGGCCGTCGCCGGCGATCACCACCTGGCCATCCTTGCGCACGCAAAGAATGGTGGTGCCGTGCCAGGTCTCGGATGCTGCGTGCTGCATGGGGCCTTGGGGATGGAAGGGCTGGCAGATGATGTGGGTTTAGCCGGGCGTCGATCAAGCAGCAAGGACGCCGGCACGGGACCGCCCGGCCGCCGGCCGGGCCGTCCCGCTCGAAACCTCATGGCCGCAAGACCTCGCCGCAAGACGCTGCCGGAATTGCAGCAATTTCCCCGGCGGCGGCGCTATTCGCTCAGTAGACACCGAGATATGCACAGATTTTCATCACGGAAGCCGCGGGATTCGCTTCGCCAAAACACGAATCTTTATTTACGAAATAGTAAGACGCTGCCGCCACGATCGGCCAAAATCGGCTCAATTGGGTCGGACAAGGGCGATGGGTGCCGGTCATGTCACTGCACACACCTGAACCGCCGCGACGAGCTGCGCCCGAGGCGAGGCTCGCGCCATGACCGGCCAGCGCCGCGCGGCGGAGCCGCTCGCGCGGCACGAAGCCGCTTCCCCGCTCGGCGAGGCGCATCTGCTGCAGGCGCAGGCCGTCGCCGCGCTGGGCAGCTGGGAATACGATCTGCGCACGCGCGGTCTCGCCTGCTCGCCGGAGCTGCTGCGGATCTGCGGCTGGAGCGCAGACCGTCGCCCGACGCTGGCGGAGCTGCGCGAGGCGCTCCATGCCGAGGACCGCGTGCTGCTGAACGAGGACGTGCTGCTGCGGCATTCGGCCGAGCGGTCGTCGCCGGCGGCGCGCTATTTCCGCGTCATTCGCGCCGACGGCGAGATCCGCCATCTGCGTGGCCGCAGCTTCGTGGCCTATGCCGAGCAGGGCCGGCCACTGGTGATCTGCGGCACGATGCAGGACGTCACCGACGAGGTCGCGGTCGAGCGCGCGGCGGGCGCCGAGGCGCTCCACCTGCGCAGCATGTTCGAGCACGCGACCTGGGGCATCTTCCGCACCAGCCCCAACGGCCGTTATCTCAGCGCCAATCCCGCGCTCGCCCGCATCTACGGCTACGCCTCGCCGCTGGAGCTGCAGCAGGCGCTCACCGATATCGGCGGACAGCTCTATGTCGACCCGCAGCGCCGCGACGAGTTCGTCGCGCAGATGCGCGAGAAGGGCGCGGTCTCCGGCTTCGAATCGCAGGTCCATCGCCGCGACGGCGCCGTCATCTGGATCTCGGAATGCTGCCGCGAGGTGCGCGGCGGCGACGGCACGCTGCTCCATTACGAAGGCACGGTCGAGGAGATCACGCGGCGCAAGGCGGCCGAGCAGGAGCTGCGCCGGACCAAGGAGCGGGCCGAGGCGGCGAACCGGACCAAATCCTTCTTCCTCGCCAATATGAGCCACGAGCTGCGCACGCCGCTCAACGCCGTGCTGGGCTTCACCGAGATCCTGCGCGACGAGCTTTACGGCCCGCTCGGCCATTCCCGCTACCGCGATTACGTCCACGATATCCACGGCAGCGGCAAGCATCTCCTCGACGTCATCAGCAACATCCTCGACCTCACCACCATCGAGGCCGGCCATCTCGTGCTCGACGAGCAGGACGTAGATCTGGCCGAAGTCATGGGCATGGCCGAGCGCGTGATCGCCGAGACCGCGCGCCGGCGCGGGTTGGAGCTCGAGGTGGTGGCGCCGGCGGAGCCGGTGCTGCTGCGCGCCGATCCGACGCGGCTGAAGCAGATCCTGCTCAACCTGCTGGCCAATGCGGTGAAATTCACCGATCCCGGCGGCCTCGTCCGCGCCGATGTGGCGGCGGACGACAGCGGCATCGAGCTGCGCGTAAGCGACACCGGCATCGGCATCGCGCCGCGCGACATCGAGCGCGTCATGCAGCCCTTCGAGCAGGTCGGCGGTCCCATGGCGCGCAAGACCGGCGGCACCGGCCTCGGCCTGCCGCTGGCCCGCGAGCTCGCGCGGCTGCATGGCGGCACGCTGAGCCTGGCGAGCCGCCGCGGCGCCGGCACGACGGCGCGGCTCTGGCTGCCGCCCGACCGCCTCCTCGCCCCCGCCTAGGGCTCTAAGCCCGGCACTGGCCTCTGCCCGGCGATCTTGCTAAAAGATCGCCGCCGCCCCATCTCCCGCGGCGTACCGTTCGGCAAGGAGAGACGCCGTGGCCCAGGCCCGGTCGCAAGCGATCGCCCCGTCGGCGCGCAAGGCCAGTGTCGAGCGCGTGACCAAGGAGACCAAGATCCGCGGTGCCGTCAATCTCGACGGCACCGGCGCCTATGACGTCTCGACCGGCATCGGCTTTCTCGACCATATGCTGGAGCAGCTGTCGCGCCACAGCCTGATCGACCTCGCGCTGCGCGCGGAGGGCGATCTGCACATCGATTTCCACCACACCACCGAGGATACCGGCTATGTCGTCGGCGAGGCGGTGGCCAAGGCGCTCGGCGACCGGCGCGGCATCGCGCGCTGGGGCGACGCGCTCGTGCCGATGGACGAGACGCTGACCCGCGTCGCGCTCGACGTGTCCAACCGGCCCTACCTGATCTGGAAGGTCACGTTCTCGAAGTCCAAGCTCGGCGAGATGGATACCGAGCTGTTCAAGGAGTGGTTCCAGGCCTTCGCCCAATCGGCCGGCATCACGCTGCATGTCGAGACTCTCTATGGCGAGAACAACCACCATATCGTCGAGTCCTGCTACAAGGGCCTGGCGCGGTCCCTACGGCAGGCGGTGGCGATCGATCCGCGCCGTGCCGATGCCGTGCCCTCGACCAAGGGCGTTCTGTAGAGCCGATCCATGATCACCGCCATCATTGATTACGGCTCGGGCAACCTCCGATCGGCCGCCAAGGCGTTCGAGCGCGCCGCGCGCGAGAGCGGCAGCGACGACGACATCGTCGTCACCGCCGACGCCGCCACGGTGCGCGCGGCCGGGCGCGTCGTGCTGCCCGGCGTCGGCGCCTTCGCCGACTGCCGGCGCGGGCTTGCCGCGGTGCCCGGCATGGAAGACGCGCTCGAGGAGGCGGTGATGCGCCGCGGCCGGCCGTTCCTCGGCATCTGCGTCGGCATGCAGCTCATGGCCGAGCGCGGCCGCGAGTTCGAGACGGTGGACGGGCTCGGCTGGATCAAGGGCGAGGTGGCGGCGATCGCGCCCAGGGATCGCGCGCTCAAGATCCCGCATATGGGCTGGAACGAGCTCGCGATCCTGAGGCCGCATCCGCTGCTCGACGGCATCGCCGCGGGCGCGCACGCCTATTTCGTGCACAGCTACGGCCTCGTCTGCCGCGAGCGCGGCGACCTGCTGGCGACCGCCGATTACGGCGGCGAGATCGCCGCGGCGGTCGGCCGCGACAATCTCGTCGGCACGCAGTTCCATCCCGAGAAGAGCCAGGCGACGGGTCTGCGGCTGATCGCCAATTTCCTGCGGGGGCGGCCATGAGCGACGCGCCGGCGCCGAAAACCGCGGTCGAGCGCCTCGAGGCCTTCACCGGCACCGATCTCGAGGATCTCTGCGACGCCGCCGACGCCGCGATCGAGGCCGGCGGCGGCTTCGGCTGGCTGGCGGCGCCGCCGCGCCACATCATGGAAGCCTATTGGCGCGGCGTGCTGCTGGTGCCGGAGCGGCGCGTCTTCGTCGCGCGGCTCGACAACACCATCTGCGGTTCGGCGCAGCTCAACCGGCCGCCGCGCAACAACGAGGCGCAGTCCTTCGCGGCGCAGCTCACCAGCAACTTCATCGCGCCCTGGGCGCGCGGCCACGGCCTCGCCAAGCGCATCGTCGTCGCCGTCGAGGAAGCGGCGCGCGCGGCGGGCTTCAGCGTGCTCAATCTCGATGTGCGCGCGACGCAGGAGGCGGCGATCCAGCTCTACGAATCGCTGGGCTATCACCGCTGGGGCGTGCATCCCGACTATGCCCGCGTCGCCGGCGCGACGATCGCCGGCTATTTCTATTACAAGCGCCTTTCCGGCGAGGACGCGGCCGAGCGATGATCCTCTACCCCGCCATCGACCTCAAAGCCGGGCAATGCGTGCGGCTGCTGCGCGGCGCGATGAGCGAGGCCACCGTGTTCAGCGACGATCCCGCGGGCGAAGCGAGGCGCTTCGTCGCCGCCGGCTGCCGCTTCCTGCATGTCGTCGATCTCGACGGCGCCTTTGCCGGCAAGCCGATGAACCGCGACGCGGTCGCGGCGATCGTCGCCGCCGCCGGCGTTCCGGTGCAGCTCGGCGGCGGCATCCGCGACCGCGCCACCATCGAGGGCTGGCTCGCCGCCGGCGTCGCGCGGGTCATCCTCGGCACGCTGGCGCTCAGCGATCCCGCGCTGGTCAAATCCGCCTGTCGCGCTCATCCCGGCCGGATCGTCCTCGGCATCGATGCGCGTGGCGGCCGCGTCGCCGTCGAGGGCTGGGCCAAGGCGTCCGAGCGCCAGGCGCTCGATGTCGCGCTCGAGTTCGAGGATGCCGGCGCCGCTGCTATCGTCTATACCGATATCGAGCGCGACGGCGCGCTCTCCGGCGTCAATGTCGAGGCGACGGCGGCGCTGGCGCTGAAGCTCACCACCGGCGTCATCGCCTCGGGCGGCGTCGCCGGGCTCGACGATCTCCGCCGCCTCAAGGCGCATGAGGCGGACGGGATCGCCGGCGTCATCTGCGGCCGCGCGCTTTATGACGGACGCCTCGATCTCGCAGCGGCGCTGGCGGTGTGCGAGAGCCGGGCATGCTGAAGATGCGCGTCATTCCCTGTCTCGACGTCAAGGACGGCCGCACCGTCAAGGGCGTCAACTTCGTCGATCTCGTCGATGCCGGCGATCCCGTCGAGCAAGCCAAGCTCTACGACCGCGAAGCCGCCGACGAGCTGTGCTTCCTCGACATCACCGCCTCGTCGGACAATCGCGACACGCTCTACGACGTGGTGGCGCGCACCGCCGAGCAATGCTTCATGCCGCTGACGGTGGGCGGCGGCGTGCGCGGCGTCGACGACATCCGTCGCCTGCTGCTGGCCGGTGCCGACAAGACCTCGATCAACACCGCCGCGGTGGCGCGGCCGGATTTCGTCCGCGAGGCGGCGGAGAAGTTCGGCAGCCAATGCATCGTCGTCGCCATCGACGCCAAGGCGACCGGCGCCGGACAGTGGGAGGTCTTCACCCATGGCGGAAGGCGCGCCACCGGCCTCGACGCGGTCGATTGGGCAAAGCGCATGGCCGACTGCGGCGCCGGCGAGATCCTGCTGACCTCGATGGACCGCGACGGCACCAAGGCGGGCTTCGACATCCCGCTGACGCGTGCCGTCGCCGATGCCGTCACCATCCCGGTCATCGCCTCGGGCGGCGTCGGCACGCTCGACCATCTCGTCGCCGGCATCCGCGACGGCCACGCCACCGCCGTGCTCGCCGCCTCGATCTTCCATTTCGGCACCTTCAGCATCGGCGCGGCCAAGGCGCATCTCGCCGCGGCGGGGATCCCGGTGCGGCCATAGGCAAACTCCCGCAGGGACAACCCGGCCAACCGCTCTGCGGTCGGCCCCAGAGGGTTCGATCGCGAAGCGATCGAACGGGTCGTCTGTCCGCGGCGACGCCAGCGGTTGCGTCAGCAACCGCGATAGCCGCTCGTCTCAGGATCGAGCGCTCGCCTGTCCCGTATTCGCCGCCTCGCACAAGTGACACGCCGCCGCCGATCTGCTACCTCGGGCGCGCAGCTTCGGCGGAGACGGAAATGACAGAGATCGACGGCAGCACCCTCGACCGGCTCTATTCCGTGATCGAGAGCCGCCGCGGCGCCGACCCCGCAACCTCCTATACCGCACAGCTCTTCGCCGCGGGCTCGGCCGGCATCGCCCGCAAGCTCGGCGAAGAGGCGCTGGAGGCGGTGATCGAGGCGGTGCGCGGCGACGCTCCCCGCCTCGTCGCCGAAAGCGCCGACCTGCTCTATCACCTGCTGGTGCTGTGGGCGGAGCGCGGCATCGCGCCCGGCGAGGTCTGGCGCGCGCTCGAGCGCCGCGCCGGCACCTCGGGCATCGACGAGAAGCATTCCCGCGGCACCGCCTGAGCTCGGAGCGGCCGGTGGCCTATGACGCCGACAACGTCTTCGCCCGCATCCTGCGCGGCGAGATTCCGTGCAAGAAGGTCTATGAGGACGCCCATGTCCTGGCCTTCCATGACATCAACCCGCAGGCGCCGGTGCATATTCTGGTCATCCCCAAAGGCGCCTATGCCTCATTGGACGATTTCTCGGCCCAGGCGTCCGATGCCGAGATCGTCGCCTTCACGCGCGCCTTGGGCGAGATCGCCCGGGCCCAGGGTGTCGACCGGTCCGGCTACCGCATCCTCGCCAATCACGGCCGCGACGCGCATCAGGAAGTGTCGCATTTTCATGTTCATATTTTCGGCGGCCGACAGCTCGGACGAATGATCCCAAAGGGTTAGGTTAACGCCACCAGCGGTTTGGTTGACGATCTCTTAACAATCGCGTCGTAGCATCGGAGGCCCTTGCTACCCCTCGCCGGAGGAGCGCGGGCGCTTGACCGCCCCGAGAAAAGCCGCGCCCTGATGCCGAAACCGCGCCCGCCCAAGGCCAAAGCGTCGCCCGCCGCCGTGCTGTCGGAGGAGGAGCGGCTGCGTGCTTTCGCCGAGATCGGCTCGGACTGGTTCTGGGAGAAGGATTCGCAGCTCCGCTTCACCTACATGTCCTCCGGCATCGACGGCCAGGCCGCCCCCTTCGCCGACGATTTCCTCGGAAGGCGCATCGACGAGGTGGCGCTTCCCGGTTTCGATGAGATCGACTGGCGGCCGCTTCTGATCGCGCTCGAGAAGCGCGCGCCGTTCCGCGAGTTCCGCTTCATCCGCCGCACCGTCCATGGCGGGTTGCGCCATCTCGCGGTGAGCGGCATGCCGATCTTCGCCGAGGACGGCGCCTTCCAGGGCTATCGCGGCACCGGGCGCGACCTCACCAAGGAGACGCTGGCCGAGGAGCGCGCCGCGATCGCCCAGTCGCGGCTGACGGATGCGATCGAGGCCATCCCGGAATGCTTCCTGCTGCTCGACAAGGAGGACCGGCTGGTGCTGTGCAACAGCCGCTACCGCGAGCTGCATGCGGCGATCGCCCATGTGCTGGTCCCCGGCACGTCCTTCGAGGAGATTTGCCGCGCCAGCGCCTATGCCGAGCTGCCGGCCGCGGCCAAGGGGCGCGAGGAGGCGTGGGTAAGCGACCGCGTGGCGCGTCACAACGCGCCGGTTTTCGCGGTCGAGGAGCGGCAGGTTGGCGAGCGCTGGTTCCAGATCAGCGAGCAGCACACCCGCGACGGCGGCACCGTCGTCGTGCAGGCCGACATCACCGCGGTGAAGCGCCGCGAGCAGGAGCTTGCCGATAACACGGCGCTGCTGCGCGCGACGTTCGAGCATATGGAGCAGGGGCTGCTGGTGCTCGACGCCGAGTTCCGCCTCAAGATGTGGAACGACCGCTGGATCGAGCTGATGGAGGTTCCGCGCGCGCTGATCGGCGTCGGATTGCCGATGGCGCCGCTTGTGCGGCTCGGCGCCGAGCGGGGCGAACTCGGTCCCGGCGAGGTCGACGCGCTGACCGAGCGCCGGATCGACCGTATGCGCCGCTTCGAGTCGCGCGTCACCGAGATCTACCGCATCACCGGCAGAGTGATCGAGGTGCGCCGCAGCCCGATGCCCGATGGCGGTATGCTCTTGACCTATGCCGATATCACCGAGCGCAAGCACGTCGAGGTCGATCTGCGCCGCGCCAAGGACGAGGCGGAGCTGGCGAGCCGCAGCAAGACGGAATTCCTCGCCAATATGAGCCACGAGCTGCGCACGCCGCTCAATGCCATCATCGGTTTCTCCGACATCCTCATGGGGCAGATCTTCGGCCCGCTGGGCGACGCGCGCTACGGCGACTATGCGCGCGACATCCGCGACAGCGGACTGCATCTGCTCAACCTCATCAACGATGTGCTCGACGTTTCCAAGGTCGAGTTCGGCAAGGTCGAGCTGATCGAAGAGACCGTGGACATCGTCGCGGTCGTCGAGGCCTGCGTCCGGCTGATGCGCGACCGCGCCGAGGCCGCCGGGCTGCGCCTGGTGCAGGAGCTGCCGCCCGGCCTGCCGCAGCTCCAGGGCGACAGCCGGCGCCTGAAGCAGATCCTGCTCAACCTGCTCTCCAACGCCGTCAAATTCACCCCGTCCGGCGGCCGCGTCACCATCCGCGCCAGCCACCACCTCGGGGAGGGCTTTCGTCTGACCGTCGAGGACACCGGCATCGGCATCGCCAAGCACGATCTCGACAAGGCGATGCGCCCGTTCGGCCAGATCGACAGTCGGCTCGCGCGCAAATACCAGGGCACCGGGCTCGGCCTGCCGCTGGCGCGCTCCATGGCCGAGCTGCATGGCGGCAAGCTCGAGCTCGACAGTGCCCCCGGCCAAGGTACCACCGCCACCATCTGGCTGCCGCCCAGCCGCATCCTCCAGCCCGCCAATCTTCCCCGTCCGATCGCCCAGGGCTAAGGCGGGCAAAACTACTATCTTTTCAAGTTAATTAGAATTTATTGACAGATATAAATTTGTGATTTAGAACCAATCCACAGCGCCGATTTGAGCTTCAGCTTGCGGGCGCTTTAGAAATACGGCTAAAGCGAGGTCGGAATCCGCCCAGCTTCGCCACGGCTGCGGCGGATTTTCTTTTTCCCGGAGGGTGCCGGAAGCGCGCTATGGCTGTCGACCAGAACGACCAGGACTACCGGACGGCGCTGCTCGTCAGCCGCTATGGCCGGCTCGAAGGCGAGGCGCTGCTCGCGCCGCTGATCGAGCGCGAGCTCAGCGGCCGCATCGCGGTACTCTCCTCCTTCGGCGCGGAAGCGGCGCTTCTCCTCGACATGGTGGCGCGCATCGACCGCGCGACGCCGGTGATCTTTCTCGACACCGGCAAGCTCTTCGGCGAGACGCTACGCTATCGCGATGCGCTGATCGAGCAGCTCGGCCTCGCCGATGTGCGCAGCCTCGCGCCTGACCCGGCCGAGCTGATGCGGCGCGATCCCGACGGCACGCTCTGGCACCGCGACGCCGATGCCTGCTGCCGGCTGCGCAAGGTCGAGCCGCTCGAGCGCGCGCTCGGCGGCGTCGAGGCGGTGATCTCCGGCCGCAAACGCCATCACGGCGGCGCCCGCGGCCATCTCGCGGCGCTCGAGCGCGCCGGCGGGCTGATCCGCGTCAATCCGCTGTGGAATTACGGGCAGGAGCGCGTGGCGCGCGGCTTTGCCGAGCGCGGCCTGCCGCCGCACCCGCTCGAGGCCGATGGCTTCCGCTCGATCGGCTGCATGCCCTGCACCGACCGCGTCGCGCCCGATGAAGCGCCGCGCGCCGGGCGCTGGCGCGGCCGCGACAAAAGCGAATGCGGCATCCATGGCGTGCGCGATCACGAGACCGCGCTCTGAGCCCGTGAAAAGAGCTTTACGTCGGGGCGCCGGGGCGCGAGATTCGCTGCCGCCGCAGGACGCAGGGCACGATACCCGCCTTGGTCCAGGGTGACCGTGTCGCCTCCCGGTATGTAAGGCGCCAAAACGATGCACGGGATCAACTTTCTCTACTCGTTGTCGGGCTTCGGCGTCGGCATGCTGGTCGGCATGACCGGCGTCGGCGGCGGCTCGCTGATGACGCCGATCCTGATCCTGCTGTTCGGCATCCACCCCGTCACCGCGGTCGGCACCGACCTGCTCTACGCCGCCGCCACCAAGACCGGCGGTACGCTGGTGCACGGGCTCGGCCACACCATCGAGTGGCGCATCGTGGCGCTTCTGGCGGCGGGCAGCGTGCCGATGACCGCGCTGACCTTGTTCGTGCTCTCGAAGCTCGAGCTCCAGGGCGGCGCCGCCGGCGGAATCATCACCGCCGTGCTGAGCGTCGCGCTCTTCGCCACCGCCGCGGCGCTGATTTTCCGCCGCCAGCTCGTCGCTTTTTACGCCCGGCATATCGGCCAGCTCGATCCCCGCCGCACCGCGGCGCTCACCGTGGCGATGGGCTCGCTGCTCGGCATCCTGGTCCCGATCACCTCGGTCGGCGCCGGCGCCATCGGCGTCACTGCCCTCATCCTGCTCTATCCGCAGCTGCCGACAGCGCGCATCGTCGGCTCCGACATTGCGCATGCGGTGCCGCTGACGCTCGCCGCCGGCCTCGGCCACTGGTTGCTCGGCTCGATCGACTGGTCGCTGCTGGGCTCGCTGCTGCTGGGCTCGCTGCCCGGCATCATGCTGGGCATCTATCTCGCCGCCCGCGTGCCCGATGTGGTGCTGCGCCTCGTGCTCGCGGCGACGCTCATCGTCGTCGGCGGCAGGCTCGCGCTCTAAGGTCGCCGGGGCTAGGATCCCGGCCATGTTGGCTCGCCGCGCGCTTCTTGGCTTGGTCCTCGCGGGTCTCGGCGGGATTCCTGGCGTCGCGGCGGCGGAAACGGCGCCGGCGCCGCTCGCTCCTGACATCAAGCGCATTCTCGATCGCGGCCGTCTCGTCGTCGCCGTCGCCGGCTTCGAGGTGCCGCCCTTCGTCGTCACCGGCGAGAACGGCGCGCTCCGGGGCGCCGACATCGACCTCGCCCAGGGCATGGCCAAGGCGCTCGGCGTCGCTATCGACTTCGATCGGCGCGCGCGTAGTTTCGACGAGGTGATCGACGTCGTGGCGCGCCACGAGGCGGATCTCGCCATTTCCAGGCTCAGCGAGACGCTCAACCGCGCCACGCGGGTACGCTTCTCGCGCCCGTATCTGACGCTGCACCACGCGCTGCTGCTCAACCGCCTGCGCTTCGCGCAGCTCGCCCAGGGACGCGATCCGATCGACGTGGTCCGCGGCGCCAACACCACCGTCGGCATCGTCAGCGGCACCGCCTATGTCGACTATGCCCGGCACCTGTTGCCGCTCGCCCAGCTGCGCGAGTATCCGCGCTGGGAGCCGGAGCTGATCGAGGCCGTGCTGCGCGGCGACGTCGCCGCCGCCTATCTCGACGAGCTCGAGGCGAAGCAGGCGCTGGCGGCGCGGCCCGAGGCGCCGCTGCAGCTGCGGTCGGCGATTCTCAGCGAGACGCGCGATCCCGTCGGTGTCGCGCTGCCCTGGGACAGTGCGCAGTTGCTGGCCTGGGTCGATCTCTACCTCGAGACCGAGATCAGCCCGATGAGCGTCGAGGCGCTGCTGGCGCGGGACGCCAAGCCGGCGGCGAGCCCGCCGCCAAGGGAGTGACGGAAGAGCGATGCCGCTGCGCGGCGCGCCACTGCCGCGATGCGCCGCGCCGGTGATCGCCGCCCGAGGCTGACACCCAAAAGTGGCATAGACGGTGCGGGGGCGATGCCCGGGTGCGGCCGGGCGATCGCCGGCATTTTAGCCGTCGCCGAAACCGCCAGGGGCGCCGGCGATCGTGCAGAAATGGAGCATAAGTAGAGGAATCTTAAACCGTTACCGCTACGGTCACCCTGCCATGAAGGCGACCGAGCCAAAGGGCCCGCAAAGCTGGAGGCGTCTCAGTCCGGGCGAGCTCGAGCAGACGTTGCAATCGCATGAGCGCTTCGTCGGGCGCAAGCCTGGTGGCCGCCGCGCGCTGCTCAACATGCACGACCTCGCCGACGCCGACCTCATCTGCCGCGACCTCACTGATGTCGAGCTCACCGGCGCGCGGCTCAGCCGAGCGCTGATGATGGGCACCGTGCTACGCGACGCGACGCTCTTCGCCGCCGATCTGCGCATGGCCAATCTCGATGGCGCCGATCTGACCCACGCCGATCTGCGCGGCGCCTGCTGCCGCGGCGCCCGGCTCAACAAGGCGACCCTCGCCAAAGCCGATCTGCGCGAGGCGGCGCTCGGCCGGTTCGACAGCGACGCGGGGCTGCTCGACGAGCTGCGCGAGACGCGCACCGACCTCACCTCGATCGAGGCGCGCGGCGCCGATCTCAGCGAGGCGAAGCTCGCCGGCGCGGTCACCGTGCGCGCCGATTTCACCGATGCCGTCCTGCGCGGCGCCGATCTGCGCGGCGGCGACCTGCGCAACGCTAATTTCACCGGCGCCAATCTCGAGGGCGTCAATCTCGCCAACGCCAAGCTGCACGGCGCCACCTTCGAGGCGGCGGTGCTGATCGGCGCTGATCTCAACGGCGCCGATCTGCGCGGCGCTGATCTGCGCGGCGCCATCCTCGACGCCTCGGCCTATGCGCTGGTGGGGATGAAGGACGCCCTCCGTACTGAGTATCTCGGCAAGACCCATGGCGAGATGACCGACCTGGTGCGTCAGCACGCGCTGTGGCTCGACACCCAGGGGCGCG
Source organism: Allostellaceae bacterium (assembly GCA_052143095.1). Classification (GTDB taxonomy): domain Bacteria; phylum Pseudomonadota; class Alphaproteobacteria; order ATCC43930; family CGMCC-115725; genus DAHUYF01. Next base: position 11,295 of record JBKQTR010000229.1, on the reverse strand, counting down.
AGGGTGGGCGCGCCGTACTGCCGCAGATCGACCTCTCCGGCCGGCCGCTCGACGGCGTGCGGCTGGTGCTGGCGATGCTCAAAGGCGCGCGGCTGCAGCGCACGTCGCTGGTCCGCGCGCAATTCGTCATGGCCGATCTCTCCGGCGCCGATCTGCGCGGCGCGGATCTGCGCGAGGCCGACCTGCGCGGCGCCGTGTTCCAGCGCGCGCATTTCAACGAAGCCAATCTGACCGGCGCGCAGCTCGGGCCGCTGCGCGATGTCGGCGACGGCTGCCGCGAGCTGCCGTCCAATTTCGAGCGCGCCAAATTCGCCCGCGCCAGCCTGCGCGAGGCCGATCTGCGCGGCGCCAATCTCGCCGGCGCCGATTTCTCCAACGCCAATCTGACGGGCGCCAAGCTGCAGGGCGCCAGGCTCGACGACGCCACCTTCTATGGCGCCCGCCTCGACGGCGCCCGCCTCGACGGCGTCAGCCGCGAGCGCGCCGCCGGCTTGCCTTGACCAGGGAGCGGGGAGCAGGGAGCAGAAATCAGGGAACGGGCGCCCGCGATACCCTGTTTAGTACTTGATCTGCGATCTCCGGCTACCGATACAATGGTTTTTTCATAAAATCTTGTTTCACTCCTCGTGCCGCCGACCGTCGAGGAGAAAGCGCATCATGTTCGGCAATCTCAGGATATCGCTGAAGCTCCAGGTGATGGTCACCGTCGCCGTCATCGGCATCATCGCGGTGGCCGGCGTCGGCCTCTGGACCCTGCGCGACAACGTGCTGGAAGACCGCAAGGCCAAGGTGCGCGAGCTCGTGCTCGTCGTCCGCGAGATGATCGACATCGACCATCAGCAAGCGATCAAGGCGGGGCTGAGCGAGGACGAAGCCCAGGAGCGGGCCAAGAACATCATCCGCCATCTGCGCTACGAGGGCGCCAACTACTTCTTCGCCCTCAACAGCCAGGGGGTGAACCTCGCCCATCCCGACCCGAGGCTCGAAGGCAAGAACATGTGGGAGGCCAAGGACAGCGACGGCGTCTATTTCAGCCGCGAGCTCATCGCCCAGGCCGCCAAGGGCGGCGGCTTCGCCGCCTATCGCTTCCCGCGTGCCGGCAGCGACGATCCCTTGCCCAAGATCGGCTACAGCGTCCGTTACGATCCCTATGACTGGACGATGGGCTCCGGCATCTATGTCGACGATGTCAACGCCATCTTCTGGTCGCAGGTGCAGCGCACCAGCCTGCTCATCGCCTTGGTGCTGGCGCTGGTCATCGGCGCCTCGATCGTGCTGAGCCGCAGCGTCGGCAAGCCGCTTGCCGTGATCACCGGCGCGATGCGGCGGCTGGCCGAGGGCGACAAGGCGATCACCACGCCTTACACCGGACGGCGCGACGAGATCGGCCGGCTGGCGCAGTCGCTGGAGACCTTCCGCGACCACGCGCTGCGGCTCGACGCAGCCGAGCAGGAGCATCGCGCCGCCGAGACGCGCGCGGCCGACGAGCGGCGCCAGGCGGCGATGCGCATCGCCGACGAGTTCGAGAGCCGCGTCAAGGCGGTGGTGGAGGCGGTGTCCTCCGGCTCCGGCGATCTGCGCGGCATGGCCGAAGACATGCGCAAGACCGCCGAGGAGACGAGCGAGCGCTCCGTCGTCGTCACCGGCGCCTGCGAACAGGCTTCGTCCAATGTCAGCACCGTCGCCACCGCTTCCGAAGAGCTCTCGGCTTCGGTGGCCGAGATCGCGCGGCAGGTGTCGCATGCCTCCGGCATCGCCCAGCGCGCGGTCGGCGAGACGCGCAAGACCGACGAGAATATCAAGGCGCTGGCCGACGCCGCGACCAAGATCGGCGAGGTGGTGCAGCTGATCAACGACATCGCCAGCCAGACCAATCTGCTGGCGCTCAACGCGACGATCGAGGCGGCGCGCGCCGGCGAGGCGGGCAAGGGCTTCGCGGTGGTGGCGAGCGAGGTCAAGGCGCTCGCCAACCAGACCGGCAAGGCGACCGAGGAGATCGCCGGACAGATCGCGGCGATCCAGAGTGAGACCAACGCGGCGGTGGCGGCGATGCGCGGCATCGGCAGCACCATCGGCGAGATCAACGAGGTCTCGAGCTCGATCGCCTCGGCGGTGGAGGAGCAGGGTGCCGCGACGCGCGAGATCACGCGCAACACCCAGGAAGCGGCGCAAGGCACCGGCCAGGTCTCGACCAACATCGCCGGCGTCAGCGACAGCGCCGGCAAGACCGGCACACTGGCGGCGGGCGTGCTGTCGAAGGCAACCGAGCTCGGCGCGCAAGCCGATCGGTTGCGCAGCGAGGTCGATCAGTTCCTGCGCGGCATCCGCGCGGCGTAGCGCGCGTTTCCGCTGGATCGAGTCAGTGCGTCCTTCGAGACGCGCCCAGCGGGCGCTCCTCAGGATGAGGCGATTTTCTTTGTGCCATCAACAATCTTCCTCGTCCTGAGGAGCGATGCGAAGCATCGCGTCTCGAAGGACGCACCGGCGCCGATGCAGCGGAAACATGCGCTAGATCGCGCGGGCGTGGCGGTCGCCGGAGCGGTCGAGATAGGTGTCGAAGACGGCGGCGACGACGCGGACCAGCATCCGGCAGGCCTCGACGATCTCGATGCGGTCGCCGTCGAGCCGCACGATGCCGTGCTGCGCGAGGTCCTGCAGCGCGCGCCGCTCGGGCGCGAAACCCGCGGCATCCGTTCCATGCCGGGCGGCGATCTCGCCGAGATCGACGGCGAGATAACACATGAGATGATCGATGATCTCGCGGCGAAGCCGGTCGTCGCCGCTGAGGACCGCGCCGCGCGCGCTGGCGAGGCGCCCCACCACCACCGCGTCGCCATAGGCGCCGATGAGCGGCGTGTTCTGGAGATACCCCTGGGGCAATGCGGAAATCGCCGAGGCGCCGAAGCCGATCAGCGCTGTCGCGGGATCGGTGGTGTAGCCCTGGAAGTTGCGCCGCAGCCGCTTTGCCGCGAAAGCGCGGGCGAGCGCATCGGCCGGGCGCGCGAAATGGTCGAGGCCGACGGCGATATAGCCCTCCCGCTGCAGCGCATCGGTGATCGCCTCGGCCTGGGCGTGGCGCTCGGCCGCGCCCGGTAGCGCCGCCGCGTCGATGCGCTGCTGATGACGCTTCAGGGTCGGGACATGGGCGTAGCCGAAGACGGCGAGCCGGTCGGGCGCCAATGCCGCGGCGCGGTCCACGGTTTCCCGGCAGGACGCGACGGTCTGATGCGGCAGCCCGTAGAGGATGTCGAAATTGACGCCGGCGATGCCGGCGCCGCGCAGGAGATCGACGGCGCGTTCGGTCGCGGCGAAGCTTTGCACCCGATTGATGGCCTGTTGCACGACAGGATCGAAGGATTGGACGCCGAGACTGGCACGGGTGATGCCTTCCTCCCGGAACGCCGCCACCATCTCCGGGGTGAGCCGGCGCGGATCGATCTCGATGGCGAGTTCGGCATCGCCGGCGACGGCAAAGCGCCGCCGGATCAGCTGCATCACCCGGCGAAAGCGGTCGGGGCCGATGATGGTGGGCGTGCCGCCGCCCCAATGCAGATGGACGACGCGCCTGCCGCCGGTCAGGAGATCCCCGACCCCGCAGATCTCATGCTCCAGCGCTTCGACATAGCGCGCGACCGGCTCGTCATGCCCCGGCACCTTGGTGTGGCAGCCGCAATACCAGCAGAGCGCGCTGCAGAACGGCACGTGCAGGTAGAGCGAGAGCGAGGCCACGGGATCGAGCGCGGCGAGCCAGGCTTGGCCGTCGCGCACGCCCACGCTCGCGCTGAAATGCGGCGCCGTCGGATAGCTGGTGTAGCGCGGGATGCGCTGATCGCCGAAGCGCTGGAGGAGAGCCGCATCCATCGTCTCAGCCCACCGGCCGAAGGGGGTAGGCGAGCTCATGGCGCGAGCGCCATTCCGGCTTGACGTAGTTCACGATGAGCGAGCGCCGCACGCCGTCGATCGCCCGCTTGCGGAAGCCGTGCCAGGTGTCGCTGCCCGGCAGGAAGATGACGCCGTTGTTGCCGCGGCACGGCACGGTGGCGACCACGGCGCCCTCCGGCGTCATCAAATCCGTGCCCCAGGCCTGCGCGGGCGGCTCCGGGGAGAGATAGATCAGCATGGTGAAAAGCTTGGCGCCGATGTCGGTATGCGGCTCGAGCCAGAAACCGTCGGTGTCCTGGCAATACTCGATGCGAAGAAAGGCGCCACCGAGAGCAGCGCCGCAGAGCTCCTCCAGCCGATCGACGACGCTGTCGCTCTGCAGCGCCGTCGCCACCGCCTCGCAGACGGGAAATCGCGCACGGGCGCCGGCGGAGAAGAAAATCCGCGTGCTGTTGTTGGTCTCCCGCTTGCCCAAGGTGTCGATGACAGCCGGCGGCGCGAAGGGCAAGGCGGCAATCGCCCGCGGGATATCGCCCGGCAAGGCGGCCTCGACGAGCCAATGCCGAAACGGCACGGCGCCGGACTGCGCCTCGCCCAGCGCGCGCAGGATGTGCCGCGTCACCCCATCGGCGCCGGTCATGGCGCGCTTCGGCGCCGCGGCAAGAGCCGCTTCACCGCCGCCGACAGCCGATGGCGCAGGACTTCGCGCCGGGCCGTGGCGTGGTCCGCCATCCAATTGAACATGATGTACCGCCTGACGCCGACATAAGGCTTGTGGCCATGGTAGGACCGGTCGGTGCGGCGAAAGACCACAAGCGTGCCGCCGCTCGGCGGCACCTCGGCGACGACATCCTCGATGTCGTCGGGACCGCGCAGCAGCCGCAGCCTTCCGTTCCCCTCGGTCCAGGACTCGTTGAGATAGAGCAGCGCCGTCACCAGCTTTGACCGGCTGTCGGTGTGAATGCGCCCGTCCCTGCCGTCGCAATGGCCGCGCACCATCGTCATCATGTGCGTCGGCGACAGCGGCAGGTCGAATTTCTCGGCGACTGCCCGGCTCAGGGCCTCGTCCTCGATCTCTGCGATGAGCCGGCCGAAAACCGGCCCGTGCGCCGTCGCCGCGACGGGCACCAGCCCGGTATCGTCGATGCGGGGAAAGTCCCTCAGCACCGCGGGCAAGCGCGCGGGCCGGATGAAGTCGCGCACCACTAGGTAGTCGAAGGGCTCCCTGCAAAGCGGCGTGCGGCGCAACGCCGCGAGATCGAGCAAATCCATGAGGCCGGCATCTCCTGTGCCGTTGCTTCATAGACCGGCCGGCCTTGCTCCTTATTGATCTAAATCAAGGCGCCGCGGTCGCCCTAATCGCCGAGCAGCGCCGCCGCCTCGGCCATCGGCACCGACTTTCCCGCCAGCAGGACATCCGCCGCCGGCGCCTCCCAGGGGCGCTCCACCCGCGCCAGCGGATCGCGCGGCGCCAGCCGATGCTCCAGCACCAGGCGGCTCACCAGCGCGCGGCGCGCATCGGCGGGATCGCGCGTGCCCTCCCAGGCGAGCAGCACGGCGGTGACGGCGTTGTAGAGCGCGGTGGCGGCGCTGCGCGCGTCGGCTTCGGCCTCGGGATGGCGCGCGACGTCCTCGGCCAGCAGCAGCGCGCGGTCAAGCGCGATGCCGAGGCGCTGACGATGGACGCCCGGCAGGGAAGCGGCGCCGAGGCGCTCGGTCAGGCGCTGCGCCAGGCCGCGATGCGCGCCGACCTTGCCGATGGCGCGGGCGACGAGATCGAGCGCGATGATGTTGCTGGTGCCTTCCCAGAGCACGCCGATATGCGCGTCGCGCACGAGGCGCGCGGTCGCCCATTCCTCGATATAGCCGTTGCCGCCGCGCGCCTCCATCGCGCCGGTGGCCACCGCAATGTTGTCGCGGCAGGCGCGGAACTTGATGAGCGGCGTCAGGATGCGCAGCAGGTCCTCGCGCCCGGCGCCCATCGCCTCGGCGGTGAAGAGCAGCATGGAGAGCGCTTGCTCGGTCGGCAGCAGCAGCTTCATCAGCTGGCGACGCATCAGCGGATACTCCACCACCGCCCGGCCGAAGGCGCTGCGGCCGCGCGCAGCGGCAAGCGCCTCGTTGAGGCAGCGCCGCATCATCGCCGCCGCGCGCACGCCATGCGACAGCCGCGACAGGTTGACCTGGTCGAGCATCTGCTTGAAGCCGGCCTCGCGCTTGCCCAAGAGATAGGCCTCGGCGCCGTCGAGGCGGATCTCGCCGCTGGCCATTGAGCGGGTGCCGAGCTTGTCCTTGAGCCGCACGATGCGGTAGGCGTTGCGCCGCCCGTCGGCGCGCCGGCGCGGCATGGCGAAGAGCGCGAGGCCAGCGGTGCCCCCTGGCGTTCCCTCGGGACGCGCCAGCAGCAGCGCCACATCGGCATCGGCATGCGAGCAGAACCACTTCTCGCCCTCTAGCCGCCAGGCGCCGTTGTCCTGGCGCGCCACCGTCTCGATCGCGCCGACATCGGAGCCGCCGGCCTTCTCGGTCATGAATTGCGTGCCCTTCCACAGCCGGGCGGGATCCGTCGCGAGCATGCGCGACAGCAGATACTCCTTGGTCGCGGAATCCGCGTATTTGCGGATGAGATGGATCGAGGTGTCGGTGACGCTGATCGGGCACATCAGCCCGAACTCGCCCTGCACGAAGAGGTATTGGAAGACGTATTTGGCGACCGGCGGCAGCGGCCCGGCGGAGCCGAGCACGCCGCCGCGATGGCTCATCGCCTGGAACTGGAAATCGGCGAAGGCGATCTGCTCCATCTCGCGATAGGCCGGGTGGTACTCGATCCAATCCTCGTCGCGTCCCATCCGGTCGCGCGCATGCAGCAGCGGCGGGTTCTTGTCGGCGATCCCCGCGAGCTCGTCGAGCCTGCCGCCGGCGAGATCGCCGAGCCGGTCGAAATGCGGCTCGAACTGCGCCAGCGCCGCCCGCTCGAGATAGTGCGGCAGGAGCTGGCGCAGCCCGTCATCGATGCGGAAGAAGTTCTGCCCGCGGCAATCGCCGGGGATATAGCTCGGCGCCGTCCCGCTCATTCCCGCCCTCCCCGTCCGCGCTCGCGCATCTCGGCCCATTGCTCGTCGCTGAGGCGCTCCAGCGCCGAGAAGGTGCCGGCGCCCTTGAGCCAGCGCCCGCCATCGATGATCACCGCCTCGCCGTTGATATAGGCGGCGTGATCGGAGACCAGGAAGGCGGCGAGATCGCCGAGCTCCTCCGGCCGGCCCGGGCGGCCCAGCGGGTTGTTGGTGCCATGCTCGCCAGGCCGGACATCGCCGGGGACGAGGCGCTCGCTGGCGCCCGGCGTCGGGAAGTTGCCCGGCGCGATCGCCACCAGGCGGATGCGCTTCGGCCCCCATTCGACGGCGAGGCTGCGCGTCATGGCGAGCACCCCCGCCTTGGCCATGGCCGAGGGCACGGCATAGGGCGAGCCGTGAAAGGCGGCGCCGGTGAGGATGCTCAGCACCGTGCCGGCACGGCTCGCCGCGATCCAGCGCTTGCCGGCGGCCAGCGTGGCATAGGCCGTGCCATGCAGCGTGATGTCGAGCACGGCATCGACGGCGCGGCTCGACAGCGTCTCGGTGCGGGCGACGAAATTGGCGGCGGCGTTGTTGACCAGGATGTCGAGCGGCTGGTCGCGGAAGGCGATGTCCATCAATTCCTCGACCGCCTCGGCATGGCGCAGATCGACGCGGTGGATGCGCACCGGCCGGCCGAACGCCGCCTCGAATTCCTGCGCGGTGGCCGCCAGCACCGCCTCGCGCCGGCCGCAGATCATGAGCTCGGCGCCGAGCTCGAGGAAACGGCGGCCCATCACCTTGCCGAGCCCGGTGCCGCCGCCGGTGACGAGAACCGAGCGCGATTTGAGGAGGTCCGGCGCGAACATGGGCTGCCCTTTCCCTGGTTGCAAGCGGCAGCCTATCATCCGCCGCGATCGGGAGGAAATCATGCAGCCCTTCGACCTCGGCGGACGCGTCGCCATCGTCACCGGCGGCAATGGCGGGATCGGCCTCGGCATGGCGCGCGGCCTCGGCGAAGCCGGCGCCACCGTGGTCATCGTCGGCCGCGACATCGAGAAGACCGAGAAAGCCGCGGCCACGCTGCGCCAGGCGGGCGCCAAGGTCGCGGGCATCGTCGCCGACGTCACCCATGAGCAATCCTGCCGCTCGGTCGTGGCCGCCGCGGTGCAGGCCTTCGGCGGCATCGACATCCTCGTCAACAATGCCGGCATCAACATCAGGAAGCGCCCCGAGGACTACGCCATCGAGGAATGGAACACGGTGCTGGTGACCAATTTGTCGAGCGCCTTCGTCTTCGCCCAAGCGGCCTATCCCGAGATGGCGCGTGGCGGCGGCGGCAAGATCATCAATATCGGGTCGATGATGTCGCTCTTCGGCACCTCGTTTGCCGCGCCTTACGCCGCGAGCAAGGGCGGCATCGTGCAGCTGACGAAAGCCCTCGCCGCTGCCTGGGCCAAGGACAACATCCAGGTCAACGCGGTCCTGCCGGGCTGGATCAACACCGAGCTCACCCGCAACGCGCGGCGCGAGGTCGACGGGCTCAATGAGCGGGTGCTGCAGCGCACCCCGGCCGGGCGCTGGGGCGAGCCCGAGGACCTCGCCGGGATTGCCGTCTTCCTGGCGAGCCGCGCTTCCGATTTCGTCACCGGCGCGGCGATCCCGGTCGATGGCGGCTATTCGGCGCAGGGCTAGGAGCCATGGCTCGACGCCGCGCGCCGCGGGTGATCATCGCGCTGGCCGGCCTCGGGTTGAGCGCGCTAGGACTTGGCGCGCCCGCGCTCGCGGCCGATGCGACGGGCTGCGTCAGGCTCGCGGGCTGGCGCGTCCGCGCCGCCGAGATCGGCCTGCCTAGCCGCGGCGCGGTGATCGACGCGGCCGCGGTCGAGACCGCGCCGGCGAACCCGCAGGCGCCGGATGCGACCATCGAGTATTGTAAGCTCACCGGCCGCATCGCGCCGGTCGATACGCAGGCGCCCGACATTGGGGTCGAGATCAACCTGCCGCTGATCTGGAACGGCAAGGCGGTGCAGTATGGCGGCGGCGGCTATAACGGCGTGCTGATCACCGGCCTCGCGGCGCTGCGCGATGCGCCGCTCGACCTGCCGACGCCGCTGGCGCGCGGCTACGCCACCTTCGGCACGGATTCCGGTCATCAGGCGACGGCACTGCCGGAGATCCAGGCCTTCGCGCTGAACGAGGAGGCGCTGGTCAATTTCGCGTACGGCGCCTACAAGAAGACGCGCGATTTGGCGGTGCGGGCCGCCATCGCGTTCTACGGCCACGGACCGTCGCGCATCTACTATGTCGGCGGCTCCGAGGGCGGCCGCGAAGGGCTGGCCATGGCCCAGCGCTTCCCGGCGGATTACGACGGCATCGTCAGCGTCGTGCCGGTGATCAACTGGATCGGCCTCATCGCCGCAAGCAATCGCAGCGGCATCGCGCAGCAGCAGGGCGGCTGGCTCGACCCGGCCAAGGTGGCGCTGCTGCGCAAGGCGGTGCTTGCGGCGTGCGACGCGATGGACGGGATCGCCGACGGCATCGTCAGCCGCTACGAGGCCTGCATCGGCGCCTTCGACCCGCTGAAGCTGCGCTGCGCCGAGGGCCGCGACACCGGCGACACCTGCCTCTCGCAGGCGCAGGTCGCGGCCGTCGAGACGCTGCACCGGCCTTACGACTTCGGATTTGCGGTCGCCAACGGCATCATCGCCTATCCCGGCTGGAGCTACGGCTCGGAGGATCAGCCGGACGGCATGATCGCCTGGGTCACCGGCTCCTCGCCGGCGGAATTCCCGGTGCGGACGCCGCAGAGCCAGGGGCGCCAATGGTATTACGGCAATGGCGGCATCCGCTATTTCATCGCCCGCGACGCGCGCTTCGATCCCTTGGCCTTCACCCCCGGCGCCTTCGCCGAGCGCATCCGGCAGGTCTCGGCGCTGATGGACGCGACCGACCCGGACCTCTCCGCCTTCCTGGCGCGCGGCGGCAAGCTGATCCTCAAGGAGAACGCGGCGGATTTCGCCCAGAGCCCGTTCCAGGGCATCGACTACTACAAGGCCGTGGTCGCGCGCCTCGGCGAGGCGCAGGTCGAGCGTTTCCTCCGCTTCTACGTCACGCCCGGCGCGAGCCATAGCGGCGCGGGGGTCAGCGGCACCGACGCCTCGCCCCTGCCGCAGGGCGTCGACCTGCTCGGCGCGCTCGACGACTGGGTGAGCACGGGCACGGCGCCCGAGACGCTGCTGCAGACGGCGCAGGCGCCGGCGCCGCCCTTCGCGCTGCTCGCCGCGCGCCCGCTCTGCCGCTATCCGCTCTATCCCCGCTATCGCGGCAGCGGCGATCCGCACGAGGCCGCGAGCTTTCTCTGCAGCGCGCCGTAGCGGCGATTGACAAGCGCGGCGCGGGCGCTATCCCATCCTATAACGGACCAGGGGAAGGATTGCTGCCATGAGCGATTTCACCAAATTCTACATCAACGGCGAGTGGGTAGCGCCGCTCGAGTCCCGCCCGTTCGACGTCATCAACCCCGCCACCGAGGAGCCGGTGGCGCGGATCAGCCTGGGCAGCAAGCGCGACGTCGACCGCGCGGTCGCCGCGGCCAAGGCCGCCTTCCCCGCCTATGCCCGCACCAGCAAGGACGAGCGCGTGGCGTTGCTGCAGAAGATCGTCGAGGCCTACAAGGCGCGCTATGACGAGCTGGCGCAGACCATCACCAAGGAAATGGGCGCCCCGGCCTGGCTCGCGAGCCGCGCCCAGGCGGCGGTCGGCATGGCGCATCTCAACCAGATGCTGACGGTGCTGAAGGATTTCGCCTTCGACAGCGTGCGCGGCAAGACGCTGATCGCGCGCGAGCCGGTCGGTGTCTGCGGCTTCATCACGCCGTGGAACTGGCCGATGAACCAGATCGCCTGCAAGGTGGTGCCGGCGCTCGCCGCCGGCTGCACCATGGTGCTGAAGCCCTCGGAGTTCACGCCGCTCGACGCCGTCATCTTCGCCGAGATCCTCGATGCGGCGGGCGTGCCCAAGGGCGTCTTCAACCTGGTCAATGGCGACGGGCCGACGGTCGGCCAGGCGCTCGCCACCCATCCCGACATCGACATGGTGTCGTTCACCGGCTCGACCCGCGCCGGCATCGCCGTCGCCAAGGCGGCCGCCGATACGGTGAAGCGCGTGCATCAGGAGCTCGGCGGCAAATCCGCCAACATCATCCTGCCGGATGCCGATCTGCAGAAGGCGGTCGCGGGCGGCGTGCAGGCCTGCTTCCTCAACAGCGGCCAGTCCTGCGACGCGCCGACGCGCATGTTCGTCCAGACGCAGCAGCACGACCAGGCCATGGCGATCGCCAAGGCCGCGGCCGAGGCGA